>NZ_CP091740.1:4087785-4402230 GCF_022014595.1 Solitalea lacus
CAGCAATGATCGTCTGATAACCACAAATGCATTTAAACGGAGGGTTTTAAGAGCCTCTGCAGTTACCTGATCAGTTACCAAAGGATGCCCGTCCCGGTCGCCGCCAACCCAGTTACCAAAAGAAATCTTAGGTCGATTTCTGATATCCTGTATTAATTCAATGTCAAAACCTGCATCAACCCAAGCCTGTTCTAACCTGCTATCTAGAATTGGTAAAACTTCAGGAAACACATTAGTTAGGTAGTGTAACACATTTCTCAACTCCGATTCAACATTAGGCTTTTCCAGGTAGATTTCACCGGTACGCCATAGTGTATCTAGTATCAGCTTAATTTCATTCCGAATTTGCTCTTGTTCCAGTCCGGTAAACATTGTATTCTGGCGTTGCACCAACAATAAATAGAGTTGGCGATGATGCTCCAATACTGTAATACGTTTCGCTTCAGTTGGATGCGCAGTTAAAACCGGCTCAACTTTTATTGCATTAAGTTTTCCAGCAATTGCGCTTGAATCAAGCCCTTTTTCTTTTAATGCATTAAGTTTTTGTGCCCATAAGCCATTAGCACTTTTCAACTGTTCATTCTCCTTTTTACGGCGATGCTGAACAGCCCCATTAACTTCTATGAGATTGAGAACATGGAAAACCATGGAATACAACTGAATATGCTTAATTGAAAGCTCTTCACTCTTGGGAATTTCATCATGTATCCAAGGAATAAAACGGGCAAGTTCCTTTTCGCCGCTTTCTTCCAAGACCTCTTTAAAACAGGTCAAAATAAATTCCAAATCATGAAAAGAATTGCCCATCCGCTCTTTCGCCAAATGCAAATCATTCAGTAATGTTTCACTCAGGTGTTCCATTGCGTTTAAATTGAATATAACCGCAAATTAACAATTATTGTTATTCTATCAATATTTAATTTAATTTATTAACAATTTAATATACTTTCAATCAAAAGCATGCAAGCATCAAAAAACACCCCCCCCCATTCACTTAAAAGAAAAAAGCCCGGTCCAAATTAGACTACCTCCAAAAGTTTAGACACTTGGGGCTGCTTAATTTTAAACCGTGGCTTTATTTAAACTTATTGGAAAACATTGCCAATAAGAAAACCATTAATTCCTTAAATGCCAAGCTTTGAGTTTTGTAAATACTCGAAA
Organism: Solitalea lacus; assembly: GCF_022014595.1. Taxonomy (NCBI): domain Bacteria; kingdom Pseudomonadati; phylum Bacteroidota; class Sphingobacteriia; order Sphingobacteriales; family Sphingobacteriaceae; genus Solitalea; species Solitalea lacus. Next base: position 4,088,947 of record NZ_CP091740.1, read on the forward strand.
GCCCTGATGCGAAAGTGTGGCTCCAATACCCGAATGTTTGCGACCACTCCATGGCAGTGCCGCACTCACACGATCGCAGCAATTCCAATAGCCGGTTCCAGCATTTATTTGCTCCAATATTTTCTTTGCTCGTCCTTCATCACTGGAATAAACGGCTGCCGTAAGCCCATATTGGGTATCCTGCATAAGCGTTAAAGCTTCCGCATCGTCTTTCACTTTCATGATGCCGATAACAGGGCCAAAACTTTCTTCCTGCATTATTTTCATAGTATTAGTCACTCCAATTAAAACCGTTGGTTCAAAATAATATCCCTTTCCTTCACAACGTTTACCCCCTGTTAATACTGTAGCACCTTTGGCGAGTGCATCGTCAATCTGATGCTCCAAAATGGCTATTTGATCCTTGCGGGTTAATGGCCCGATATACACACCTTGCCCAGTAGGCTCTCCCACCTTCCACGATTGAACTTCTTTTAAAAATGCCTCTACATATTGATCATAAATTTTTTCATGTACGTAGATACGCTCCACAGCACAACAGCTCTGACCGTTATTATAGAATGCCCCATCAGCTGTTGCCTCCGCCACAGCAATAATATCCTGTACATCATCTGCTACATAAAGTGGATCTTTTCCTCCTAATTCCAATTGACAAGGCACCATTTTAGAGGCTACACATTCATAAATATGTTTTCCGGTTTTATAAGATCCGGTAAAAAAGTAGCCGTCAAACTCCATATCCAGCAATAGCTCTCCTGTATCTTTTCCGCCAATGGCCACCTGAAAAACATCTTCGGGAACCCCTGCTTTTTTTAATAATTTCTCTATTTGTAACCCAGTTAGAGAGGCATACTCAGAAGGCTTATACATAACTACATTGCCCGCCAATAACGCTGGAACAAAAACATTAACTCCTACCAGATAAGGGTAATTCCAAGCTGATATATTACAAACAACACCCAAAGGCTCGTACGATATTTTTTCTATTAGACCTTCTTCAAAGGTCATAAGTTCATCTGTTAAATACTTTTCAGCATTCTTGAGCATCCAATCAATTCGACGTCTTGCTCCTTTTAGCTCATTTCGGGATTGTTGCATAGGTTTTCCCACTTCAGCAGTAAGGATGCCTGCTAAGTGTTCGCTATCATTTTCCAGCAAATTGCAAAAATTACGCAGTAGCTCAATCCGAACTTCCAAAGGCTTCTGGGCCCAACTAGGTTGTGCTGCTTGTAAGAGCTGAAATTTTATCGATAGGGAATCCTGGCCGTCTTCTTTTAGTGTAGTTATGATTTCTTCGGAGGCTGGGTTAATGACATTCATTGGAGTTATTTTGGGAATTTGTTCTTTAATATTTTCTCTTCCATGTTCTTACAGCCTCCATAAACGCGTTCAGTATATTCCTTACAAACGGACTTTGCTGATCTTGCATCCTTTCAGGGTGCCATTGAACCAAACACAAAAATGAACTGTTTTCGGGACTGCTTCGCTCCAATGCTTCAGCTATACCGTCAAGCGAGTGAGCACTCACCACCAATCCATAACCTATTTTATCTACGCACTGATGGTGATTACTGTTGATGAGTCCTTCGTCTGCCTGTAATATTCTTCTCAACCAGGAATGTGAATCAATATTCACCGGATGATACTTATCATTTCCATTGGCCAATTTTGCATGACTAGGCTTACCCCAGGAGGGAATATCAGGAATAAGTGTCCCTCCGAAAAAAACATTGCCTATTTGCATCCCCCGACAAATCCCCAGCACAGGTAATGCATTTTGCTGAGAATATTCTAATAATTTCAATTCAAACTCATCACGCGCCTCGTTCATGTCATCGGCATAGCAATACTCAAGATTTTCGGGCTTATTATAAAACCGAGGGTTCACGTCCTCTCCTCCTGTAAGCAGCAGTCCATCACATTTTTTAATAGCATCAAAATCTCCGACACCAAGTTTCAACACTTCAACTGTATCGGCGTAGGATATAACCCAGTTGCTATAATTACTATACTTACTGCAATCAGTAATACCTATGGTTAGTTTATCTTTCAAATCATGGAATTTAAATGAAGAGATTAACGTTTATAATGCTTTTAAATATAAAGACTTAAAATCTTCCCTTGTAACTGGTTTAGGATTATTAGGATGGGCAAAGTCAGCAGCAGCCAGATCTGACAGGGTTTCAATATGAACATCCTTTACTCCAATTTCCCGAAGCTTATGAGGGATATTGATCTTCGAGTTTAAATCAAACAAATAGCTCACTACTGCCTCGCCGGTTTCTTCTTTTAACTCCAGAGCTCGTGCAATTCTCCTGAATTTATCTTCAAACCCTTTAATATTAAACTCCATGCCGTAGGGAATGTTTACCGCATTGGCTAAACCATGATGAGTATCTAACAAGGACGAAAGTGGATGCGCCAGAGAGTGTACCACTCCTAACCCTTTTTGAAAGGCTATGGCTCCCATCATAGAGGCCATCATCATTTTACTTCGTGATTCCAAATCAGGCTTATTAGTTGCCTTTTCGAGCGATTCCTTGATCAGGTAAATACCTTCCAAGGCTATACCTTCACAAATCGGATGTGGATTTTTAGCAAGAAAAGCTTCCATATTATGCGTAAGAGCATCCATACCGGTAGCAGCCGTAACAAAGGCCGGCAATTCCAAGGTTAAGATTGGGTCTGCAAACACAACTTTAGCCATTAGTTTAGGAGAAAACAGAATCCTTTTTTGATGCGTTTCATCATCGGCAATAATGGCACTTCTGCCTACCTCACTACCGGTACCTGCAGTAGTGGGAATTGCGATAAAATGGGGCACTTCATTGGTTACATAGATATCACCGCCAATTAAATCATCGTATTTGAACAGGTCTTCACGATGATTAATGCGCAAGACAATTGCTCTGGCAATATCTAATGAAGCCCCACCTCCTATTCCTACAATAGAATCTCTCTCCGTATGATCCCAAACATCAGTTCCTTTATAAACATCAGACTTTACAGGGTTTTTATGTGTATCACAAAATACTTCCACTGCAATGGAGTTTCGTCTTAAATCTTCTAAGATCTCTTTAAAGAAAGGCAATTGAGCCACTATCGCATCTGTAACAATCAAGGGTTTCTTCAAACCATGATATTGAAGATAGGCAGGAAGCTCCTTTACAGCGCCTGCACCAAAACGAATGATTGTTGGGAAATTATATTGATATACTTTGTCAAATATCATAAATGAAAGTTTTGAGCTTATAGTGTTATGTTATATAATCTCCAAATACCTCTTGAGCTCCCAATCAGTCACTGCTTTTGCAAATTGGCGGCACTCCCACTCCCTTGTTGATGTAAAATGCTCAACAAATGCCTCGCCAAACAATTCTTTGGCAAGCGTTGATTGTTTCATTTGTTGAGTAGCCTCTTCTAAACTTCGAGGCATTGTTCCATTAGAGTAATCACGGTAACCATTACCAATTGTGGCAGGCTGAGCAAGTATAAGTTGCTTTCTTACACCATATAGACCTGAGGCCAGACATGCAGCCATCGCCAAATAAGGGTTCACATCTGAACCTACTACTCGCGTTTCAAGACGAGTAGATTTTTTATTAAGAGGAAGAGCCCGCAGGGCTACCGTACGATTATCAACCGACCAGGTTACCGTGGTTGGAGCCCAGGCTCCCTCCACCAAACGTTTATAACTATTTATAGTGGGTGCTACCATAGGTAAAATCTGGGGTAGACAGTATAGTTGTCCGGCAATATAGCTTCTAAATAGAGGGCTCATTTTCTGCGGATCATGTTCATCATAAAAAAGATTCTGTTGTGACTCTTTGTCCCATAAACTCTGATGAACATGACCACTACAACCAGGCAAATTTTCATTCAATTTGGCAATGAAAGTGGCGATGATCCCATGCTTATACCCAATTTCCTTAACTGCCGTTTTAAATAATGCAGCCCGGTCTGCAGCCTCTAAAATATCGGTGTACAGAATAGCTGCTTCATACACTCCAGGTCCTGTTTCGGTATGCAGACCCTCAATAGGCACATCAAAGCATTTTAGCAGTTCAAACAAGTCGGTCATAAATGCATTCTTCAATGAGCTTCGAAGAATCGAATAACCAAACATCCCAGGACTAAGTGATTTAAGATTTCTGAAGCCTTTCTCATGCAAACTTGACGGAGTTTCCTCAAAATTGAACCACTCAAATTCCTGAGAAAAGTAGGGTTTAAACCCTTCCTGTTCACATTGCTCCATCACTTTTCGTAATAATTGCCGAGGGCACGCAATAGAGGGGGCATCCTTTTCATCGATAAAATCACCCAAAAAAAAAGGCACATCATTTTCCCAGGGGATCTTTCTAAAGGTTTTAAGGTCGAGTTTTACGGCTGCATCCGGATAGCCTGTGTGCCAGCCTGTAAACTTTACATTGTCATAGGCTGCATCATTCATATCCCAGCCAAAAGTAACATCACAAAAACCCAGACGACCTTCTACCAATGATAAAAATTTATCCGTAGCAACGTATTTCCCTCTTAAAACTCCATCTATATCGGTAACTGCTAATTTTACTTTTCCTGACGAATGTTGGCTAACGTATTCCAGTATTTGCTGTTTTGTCATAAGCAAGAGTGTTACGGGTCTTAAAAATCTTAAATAACAGGAAGGCGAAGGCTAGTATGCTAAAATATACCGTGCCCAACTTAAGGTTGAAAATGAACATGGCAACAAGCGAAACAAGAGCAATAATCAAAGCCATGAGGGGAAAAAAAGGATAAAAAGGCACCTTAAAAGGTCGATTTAGTTCCGGCTGCTTTTTCCTTAAAACTATCAATGAAATCATGGAAATGATATAAAGGGTTAAGGCTCCAAAAACAGAAATGATAATAATCTCTCCGGTTTTACCTGATAAAAGCGCCAACATTCCAATAATCATATTGCCCAGAAGGGCATTAGCAGGAGTATGGAAGCGTTCAGAAATTGCACCTAAAAACGGAGGTAAGTTCCTCACCCTACCCATTTCATAGGTAGAACGTCCGGCAGCAAGAATTAACCCATGAAATGAAGCGATGAGCCCAAACAATCCTATGGCTATCAGTAAATGAAACATTGGATGATTATTGCCTGTAATTTTCGCTAAGGCCAAAGGCAATGGAGAATCGGAGGTCTCACTGCTGCTGCCATTTTTGAAAACAATGGTTTCCCATCCGGCAACCCCTATGGAAGAAACAAATACGAGCACACACAGAACAACAAGTGTAAATATTGCCCATCCAAAACCTTTTACGATGTCACGCTGAGGATTTTGCGTTTCTTCAGCCACATTTGCCACTCCTTCAATACCTAAAAAGAACCAGATAGCAAAAGGAATAGCTGCAAAGGCTCCTGATGCCCCGTTAGGAAACGCATTGTGAAGCAAGTTATCTGTTTGAAACCTTGGTGCGGTAATTCCGGTAAATAATAGCAATTCACCAACAGCCAATATGGTTATAATGGTTTCAAATGATGCTGCAGCCTTAATTCCGTAAATATTTAGTGCAGTAAATACAAGGTAGATAACAAAGGCATTGGCTAAAATAGGTATTTGAGGATAAATAGCATTGAAATAGGCTCCAATGGCAAAGGCAATGGCAGGAGGTGCAAAAGTGAATTCAACTATTTGGGCAATCCCTGCAATAAACCCAACATTTGTACCAAGCGCTTTATTTGCATAATCAAAAGCTCCACCAGCTTTTGGAATGGCACAGGTTAACTCGGTATAGCTGAATGTAAAAGTAAGGTACATGACCATAATGACTATGGTGGCCAGAGCCATGCCCAATGTACCTCCTTTCTCCAGGCCTAGGTTCCAGCCAAAATACATACCCGAAATAACATAACCAACGCCTAATCCCCATAGCATAAAAGGACTCAACGTTTTTTGCAAGCCGTTTTTTGTACCCATAGGTCTGATCGATTAACACTTTAAAATAAGACTTTATCGCTGAATTACAATAAGCTGTCCATTTTATTATCTTCAATCATTTTGAAGCATGGCACAAAATAAAACAGCCACGATAAGAACAAACTTTATCGCGGCTGCCGTTAATATGTTTTAAATTTACACTAGCATACCCATTGCAGGATCACTATAACTCCCTTGTCCGGTTTCAACCCGTCCGGCATAGCGTTGTTCAAACGTATCAAACCCTTCAATTTTGACACTGAAATCATACCAGCCATGACTATTACTCAAATCAATCGTAATTAGGGCTTTCCCTTTAAATGATCCGGCAGCATCAACCACCTGTACTTTCTCCTTCTGCTTGTAAGCATTATCAATTATGAATACTTTGTATTTACGTTTGTTATCTAAATTGCTAATCTTAAGATCGATATTTCCGGTAAGCTTTTTAGTATTGAACCTGTTTGGATTATAATCGGCTATAATCTCAATTTCCGGATCGGAGCTATTACCCTTAAACTCCCGGAAAAATCCGTTAGGCCCATAAACACGAAGGAAATAATTTTCGTTTTCGAAATTATTTAACAACCAGGAGTAGTTCAAGAATTCTCCTGCCTTGGCAGCAAAGGCCCACGTTTGAACAGTATCAAATCCTTGATTTTTTAATGAACGATATTTGCCTGGAGCGTATACATTAAATGGCGCTCCTGCTGATTTAGGCCCAAACACATCCGTTTTGGCAGCAAATTGCAACTCAAAACTTTTTTTATCCTTACTAAGTTTGCCTCCCGCATACAATTGATAAGGCAACGAACATGAAGCTTTTACGCCCTTTTCCTGTCTCGGCATAAAATCCGTTGACAAAGGATTCTTATTACCTTGCGCAATTTCTACCGCAGTAAGCTGTTTGAATCCCTTTGGAACGTCTTTAAACTGGGAGTTATTGATACTTTCAAGAAAAGGTTCTTTTTCGACAGAAGCCGGAAGATCTATTTTTTCTCCGTTATACGGTCTAAAAACGGAAGTTAAATCTCCGCAAACTGCTCTACGCCATGAGCTAATATTAGTCTCTTCAATTTTTTTACCGGTTTTATTGCTTAAGAATTCCTCAAGGAATTGAAGCGTTGAGGTATGATCAAAAACTTCTGAATTTACCCAGCCACCACGCGTCCAAGGTGAAGCTACAATAAATGGAATTCGATATCCTAGCCCTATCGGACTTTGACGGGCATACTTTTCCGATCGACCATCACGAAGCTCCTGGTCCTTAGTTACATAATCTACACTTGCATCAATTCCCTTTGAGGTTGCTCCGCTTTCGGGCCTGGCAGGATCAGGAGCAACAAATGGAGGAATGTGGTCGAAGGATCCATCGTTTTCGTCGTAAGTAAGAATAAAAATGGTTTTCTTCCACACTTCAGGATTTTGAGCAAGAATATCCATTACCTCAGAAAGATACCAAGCTCCAAACCATGGCGAACTCGGATGATCTGAAAAATGTTGCGGAGCCACCAACCACGAAACAGTAGGCAGTTTTCCGTTTTTTACATCTTCTCTAAACTGGTGTAACACATCACCCTTGGGCACTTTCATTTGCCTTTTCGTACCAGCCTCATCATAATTTAAGGTTAAAAGTTGATGATAATCAGGGTCTCCCGAATTGGTCACAAAAGCCTTTTCATGCAAATTTTTCTGTTTTTGCGAAAGCTTTTCAAACTCATCTGAATTGTATTTAGTTATTGTTTCTTTCGCTTTTATCAAAGACACTTTCTTTTGTTCCAGTTTCTTTTTGGCCGCCTCTGCCTCTTTTCCCAACAGGGAAGAAATTTTCGCTTCCATTACCTCTATTTCTCCAGGAAGCTGTATAATTCTCTTTTTTAGATAGTTAATATGTACTGCTGAAAAACGGACATTATATTGCGAAAACCATTCAATTGGATTGTCGGTAAAGTTGGCCAGCCAGACATCTTCATCGTCATCAAAACCAGCACCTACACTTATTTCATTCTGATATACTTTCCAGGAAACACCATGTTCTTCCAATCGCTCGGGAAAAGTTGTCCAATTGGCTTCTTTATCGTAATCAACATCAGAATTCCACACATTGGCTTTGGCGCCTGTGTTTTGTTTATCACGAATTGTACCTGTCCAGAAATAGAGCCGGTTAGGAGTAGTTCCTGTTAACGATGAACAAAAATGCTGATCGCAAACGGTAAAAGCATCGGCTAAAGCATAATAAAAAGGAATATCTTCCCTGTTATAGTAGCCAAGAGTCATTGGAATGTCGGGATAATTACCGGATTGCTTTGCTACAAGCCATTGATCATATTTACCATCATTACGTGCATCCACCTGGTCGCCCCAAGAGTGCGGAAGCGAACTCATCCAGGTAGCTTTAGAAGCTTTTATATCCATTCGGAAGGGAACATACGTTCTTCCTTTTTGATCCTTTTGAAACCATACCAGGTTCTTATCAGGTAAGGTAATTGCCCGGGGGTCATTAAACCCACGAACGCCTTTTAACGAACCAAAACAATGGTCGAAAGAGCGATTCTCCTGCATCAACAACACCACATGTTCGGCATCCATAAATGTACTACCTGCCTTGGGATCAATTGCAAGTGCTTTTTGAATGGATGGAGGCAATACACTAAATATCCCGGCCGCACCAGAAAGCATTGCCGCCTTTTTAATAAATTCTCTTCTAGTATCCATTTTTAAAGTAGAGTTTCCTTCAATTTCCATTTATTAAAAGAAAACAGTTTTCAATTAAATTCTTTTCTGTCCAATTATCAATAAAAAACCCGACAATATTATATCGGGTTCTTTATGCTTATGATAATTAAATGTTATTCTTAACCCACCACATTGGTTAAGTCTTGGATACTGTCCTTGACAATTTCCTCATCCTTAATAAATCGCGTACCATATTCAAATAGTTTATGAAAGTTAAGCTCATAAATCAGCGAGAAAGCATCCATATCTCCTTTTTTTAAGGAAATCCAAATTTCAGTATATGATTTGTGATTCTCTTTTTATATCCACAATTTATCTTTTTTAAAAAGCTTGACCTCCGCATATAAGGTAGCGTGAAACAAATGGATACTTAATTCTCTATAATCAATACCTATCAGCGTATTATGAAAAAGTTAATTGAATCCTAAATAAAACAAAAAACCCTGACCAGCAATCTGATCAGGGTTTTTCGTATATGCTTTACATTTATCTTATGCTTCCGCCAAAGCGTTTGCACCAGAAACGATTTCTAAAATTTCGTTAGTAATTGCAGCCTGACGAGCCTGGTTATATTGTAATGTTAAGGTTCTTAACAATTCACCAGCATTATCAGTTGCTTTATCCATCGCTGTCATACGAGCACCGTGTTCTGCAGCGTGAGAATCAAGAATGGCCTTGTAAAATTGTAAACGAATTGATTTAGGAATCAACTCTTCAACAATTTCTTCTTTTGTAGGCTCAAACAAATAGTCAGTTTTGCTACCATGAGCATCAGCAACAGCTTTTGGCAATGGTAATAGTTGCTCATGCGTAAGGATCTGTACAGCAGCATTTTTGTACTGGTTATAAATCATTTCAACATGATCAAACTTGCCCCCGGCGAAACCTTCCATAATGGCTTCAACAATGGCAGAAGCGTTGGCAAAATTTAACTTGCTGAATAATTCATTGTTATTACCAATTACTTGAAAATTATTGCGAGTGTAGAAATCCTGAGCTTTTTTACCAACAGCAACAATGTACAGATTACCTTTTTTATGTTGCTCTGCATATTTTTCAGCAATTAACGCATTTGTGGCTTTAATTACGTTGTTATTGAAAGCACCGGCCAAACCACGGTTAGATGTAACCACTACAAGCAACACGTTGTTAACTTCGCGATCCTGTGTGAAAACATTATCCATATCGGCAACTGATTCACTTAAGTTGGCGAGCATACCTTTCAGCTTATTGGCATACGGACGCATTTGAACAATAGCGTCGGTTGCTCTACGAAATTTAGCTGCCGAAACCATTTTCATGGCTTTGGTGATCTGTTGCGTTGATTTTACAGATGCAATTCTAAGACGTACTTCTTTTAAGTTGGCCATTTTTTATTGATTTCGGGTTTCGAGTTACGAGTTAAGAGTAAACACCCATTAACTCGTAACCTTTAACTCGGAATTAATGTTGATTTTAGTATTTTGATGAAACTTCTTTTCCTACTGCTTCAAGAACCTTAGTAACTTCGTCAGTTAATTGTCCTTTTTTCAATTGACCAAGAACATCTTTATGACTAGTTTCTAATGTTTGAAGGAACTCTGCTTCAAATTCTCTTACTTTAGCTACTGGCACGTTACGTAATAAACCTTTAGTACCTAAGTAGATAATCGCAGTTTGTTTCTCAACTGAAAGTGGAGAGTATTGTCCTTGTTTAAGGATTTCTACGTTACGTGCACCTTTATCTAACACTGCCTTAGTTGAAGCATCCAAGTCCGAACCGAATTTAGAGAAGGCCTCTAACTCACGGTATTGTGCCTGGTCAAGCTTTAAGGTACCAGAAACTTTCTTCATCGACTTGATCTGAGCGTTACCACCTACACGTGATACCGAAATACCTACGTTGATAGCCGGACGAACACCAGCGTTAAACAAGTTCGATTCCAAGAAGATCTGACCATCAGTAATTGAAATTACGTTGGTTGGGATATACGCAGATACGTCACCTGCTTGAGTTTCGATAATTGGAAGTGCAGTTAATGAACCGCCACCTTTTACCTTACTTCTCAATGACTCTGGAAGGTCGTTCATTTGCTGAGCGATCTCATCAGTAGCATTGATTTTGGCAGCACGTTCTAACAAACGTGAGTGTAAGTAGAATACGTCACCAGGATAAGCCTCACGACCAGGTGGACGACGTAATAACAACGACACCTCACGGTAAGCAACAGCTTGTTTAGACAAATCATCATAAACGATCAACGCAGGACGACCTGTATCACGGAAATATTCACCGATAGCTGCACCTGCAAACGGAGCGTAGAACTGCATAGGAGCAGGGTCTGCAGCCGAAGCAGCAACAATTACAGTATATGGCATTGCGCCGTTCTCTGTTAATGTCTTAACAATGTTAGCAACGGTAGAGTTTTTCTGACCACAAGCAACATAGATACAATAAACAGGGTTTCCGGCTTCGTAAAATTCTTTTTGGTTAATAATGGTATCAATAGCAACAGCAGTTTTACCTGTCTGACGGTCACCAATGATCAACTCACGCTGACCACGACCGATAGGAATCATTGCATCAATCGCTTTAATACCAGTTTGTAATGGCTCGTTTACCGGCTGACGGTAAATTACACCTGGAGCTTTACGCTCTAAAGGCATTTCAAAAGTTTCACCGGCAATAGGACCTTTACCATCAATTGGCTGACCTAGGGTGTTTACAACACGACCTAACATACCTTCACCAACATTGATAGAGGCAATGCGGCTTGTACGTTTCAAGGTATCACCTTCTTTAATACCTTCTGAAGGGCCCAACAATACAACCCCTACGTTATCCTCTTCAAGGTTTAATACAACACCTTGCAAACCGTTACTAAACTCAACAAGCTCACCTGATTTAACTTTGGTTAAGCCGTAAACACGAGCGATACCGTCGCCCACTTGCAACACCGTTCCAATCTCTTCTAATTCAGCTTCTGATTTGAAGCCCGCCAATTGCTGACGTAGAATTGCCGAAACTTCGTCGGGTCTTACTTCTGCCATGATATTTTAGTTCTAATTTTTACTATTTAAATTAATTATGCTACTAAATTATTATTAGTTAATTTAGTCTTAAGGCTTTTCAACTGCTTAGAAATACTAGCATCAAATTGTTTATCACCTACGGTTAAAACAAACCCTCCAATTAAAGCAGCATCTACTTTAGTATTTAGCACTACTTGCTTACCCAACTCTTTCTCAAGACTCGCCTGAATAGCATTTTTATTTACTTCAGAAAGTGCAGTTGCTGAAACAATTTCAGCCTTTACAATACCTTTTAACTGATTGTAAAGCTCGCTAAATTGGTTAGCGCTTGAATATAAGTAGGCTCCTCGGCCTTTTCCAATTATCAAATCAAAAAAACTTAGCAATACATTATCAACTTTACCGTTAAAAATGCTTTGCAAGATCTTTTTCTTATTGTCAATTGAAATTATAGGGTTACCCAAAATGGCTTGCAGTTGATGATTAACTCTTAGAGTTTGCGAAAGCAATTTAACATCGTTGTTAATTTGCTCTACTTTATTCTGCTCTTTTGCAATATCAAGCAATGATTTTGCGTAACGTAAAGAAATTTTAATTTCTGACATATATCTTTTAATTACGGGCTCGGTTTCGCATTAAGGGTTAAAGATTCGGAAATCAGTCACCAGCAACGCTCAACTCGTAACTGCTTAATTTAGTTTTACGTCTTTTAACAAATCTGCAACTAAAGCTTCTTGCTCATTGGCATTATCAAATTTCTTGCGAAGCACTTTCTCGGCAATTTCAATTGAAAGAGAAGCTACTAGGCTTTTCATATCGGCCAAAGCAGCATTTTTTTGTGCGTTAATTTCGTCATGTGCTTTAGCGATCATTTTAGCACCTTCAGACTGTGCATTGTGTTTAGCCTCAGTGATTAAATTATCGCCTAGAGTTTTAGCTTCTTTAAGAATTTTGTCGCGCTCCAAACGAGCTTCCTTCAACAATCTATCGCTTTCCTGATTTAAACGCGTTAACTCTTCTTTTGCATTATCAGCTGCACTTAAAGCGTCTTCAATTGAACGCTCACGCTCATTTAATGCTGAAACAATAGGTTTCCAGGCAAACTTGCCTAAAAGAAGAATAAGAAAAACGAAAGTTATAGTGGTCCAAAAAACCAATCCGATGCTTGGGGTAACTAATTCCATTATATTAGCTGGTTATAAAAGTTCTTTTTAATAAATCCGTCAAAAATGATTTTGATATTTTAAAACTAAGCCTGTTGCCAATCGCCGCAGGCTTAATTTTAATGCAATAATTAACGAGTGCCTAACAAAGCAACTACCACACCGAATAATGCAACACCTTCTACAAGGGCTGCAGCGATGATCATTGCAGTTTGAATTTTTGAGGCAGCTTCTGGCTGGCGAGCAATACCTTCCATTGCAGAACCACCAATACGTCCGATACCTAAACCAGCACCAATTACAGCTAAACCAGCACCAATTGCAGCTATACTTCCGATCATTTTGTTATAGATTTATTTAGTTAAAAAATAATTACTTATTAAAAATTTCTGACCAATGGTCAACTATTAATGATGATGCTCTTCAACAGCAGTACCGATAAATAGTGCGGTAAGCATGGTGAAGATAAATGCCTGCAGGAATGCAACCAACAATTCCAACACATCCATAAATAATACGAATGCTACTGATACTGGTGCTATATACAAGGTCTGGAATATAAAGATCAATGAGATCAAACTCAGAACGATAATGTGACCTGCAGTAATGTTTGCAAACAAACGAATGATAAGTGCAAATGGCTTCGACAATAAACCGATAATCTCAACTACCAACATAATTGGATATAACCACCATGGCACATCAGGAGCCAATACGTGTTTCCAATAATATTTATTTCCGCTGAAGTTTGTTACAAGGAAAGTAATTGTACCTAATACTAAAGTAACAGCAATATTTCCGGTTAAGTTAGCTCCTCCTGGGAAAATTGGAATTAACCCGATTAAGTTATTAATCCAGATAAAGAAGAATACTGTTAACAGGAACGGCATATAAGCAACATACTTATGACCAATGTTCGGACGGGCAATTTCATCACGAACAAACACGATGATTGGCTCAATTAGGCTTTGGAAACCTTTAGGAGCTTTACCTTCACGTTTTTTGTACGCACCGGCAACGCTAAAGAAAATAAGGCAAAGAATAATAGCCGATAGGAACATTGAGGCTACATTTTTCGTAATTGAAAAATCAAGTGGCTTGGCATTTGTTGCATGCTCACCTTCCAATGTTACATACTGTCCTTCTTCAGTTGCAGATTCACTCGCATAGTAGATTTTGTTTTCAAAGCGAACAAATTTTTGTCCGTCTTTTTCTACTACATGTTTACCTTCTTGGTCATGGTGAAATTCTGAAGAATTGAAAATTACAAGACCGGCATCTGTTTTTAAAATTACAGGTAAACCGATTGAGGTATGCCCCCATAAGTGCCAATCGTGAGAATCACCAATGTGTTCCATAATTACCTTAGTCGGCTCAAAAGGTTTTTTCTCCTCATGACCTGCGCCATGAGCTTCATCCTCAACATGCGCTTCAGTTACGTGAGCACTGTCTTTTAATCCGGTTTCATTATGCTCCGAATTTGCTTGCGCAGTTTTATTAATTCCTGCCACAAATGCAAAAATCAGCGATAAAACGAAAAGTTTTTTAAGAAAAAGTGTGTTTAAGCGCATTTATTTAACGATTTTCAATTTTTTTTTGGTCGCGCAAGTTATATATTAAATTATAAACTTCAAACACTGTGTACAATAAATATAAAAGAAAGAAGTTACTGATGAATATCCATTTATCTGTAATCCGATCCGTATAGATTAGCACCAGAGCTAAACTCATACACAATAACATCTTTACAACAATAGTTACTAATACTGTTAATACAGAAAACTCTCCTCCTTTTTTTAATCCATAGCCTGCTAAAACAAATGTGAACAAGGTTACAAGGGTATAAAAAAGATAAAGAACCCATATTTCGCCCATAAACCAGTTTCTTTCAGGAAAAAAATATTGAATACCACCAATGAATAATGCTATAATCAACGAAAAGAAAACAAACTTGGCTAGAAACGGTCGTAATATCTGTATCAAGGTGCTTGAAATATGGCCGCAAAGATGCAAAATTTAGTTTAGATAAGTATATGATTTGCAGATAAATTGATTCTACTTCATTAGGATTCTGAATTATCGAAATTCATTTATATTCAAAAAACAAATGGCTTTTATATTATACTTATGTATTTTTTTGCAAACATCCTCATTGAATGCCTTCTTGCTAAAAATTCATGTAACCAAAACTTTTAATACATCGTTAAACAGATTGATATTTAAGAATATTACAAACCAAAACTAAAGGAGGTATTCTATTTTAATAAATCAGAATTTATAAAGTTACATCTTACATTACCTACATCTTACCTTACCTTACATCTTACATTACATTTTTAATGAAAAAATTTATTCTTATTGGCTTAACAGCTACTGCTTTAATTTCCTGTAACAAAGGGGAAACCATTTATGATAACAACATTACTGGGCAGATTAAACGGCTATCGTAGTTAATAATAATTTAGTATCAAATCCTTTCTCAAATGAGGCTATAAATGAAGTCATCAAACAGGAGTTACAAAAGCATAATTAGAAGCGCTTCGATTTTAGTCGTCTTTTCTAACCTATTATTTTCCACAAAGGTTTTAAGTCAAAGCATTATTGTTCAGGGCATAGTAAAGGATAAGCATACCGGTGAACTTTTAGAAAACGTTGCTTTGAATACACGATCATTAAGAGTGTTTACAAATGCATATGGTTTTTACAGTATAAATTTGGATAAGGCCGATACTTTAGTAGTTGATTTTTTAGGTTATCAAAAACTGTTGTTACCCGTTAATTATTCCCAGCGGTTAAATCTATCATTAGAACCTAAAATAATCAATCTAAAGGAAATCCAAATTAATTATAGAAAAAACATTGTCGACAAGAACAATATTAGTGTTTTTTCATTAAATGCAAATGATATTAAACAATTACCGTCAATGGCCGGCGAACCTGATGTTTTAAAAAGCATTCAAACTCTTCCAGGAATTCAGGTTAGCAATGAGGGTACTAATAATCTATCTGTTAGAGGAGGCACTCATGACCAAAACCTCATTTTATTAGATGAAAGTACTGTTTATAATCTATCGCATTCCATCGGCTTCCTTTCGGTATTTAATACTGAGGCAGTAAAAAATGTAAGTTTTTATAAATCATATATCCCTGCAAGATACGGAGGCCGAACATCTTCTGTTTTAGACATAAAAATGAAGGAAGGCAATGAAAAACAAACTAATGTCCATGGATCTATTGGTTTGTTAGCGTCCGGTTTAATGATAGAAGGCCCAATACTTCCAGACTCCCTTTCTTACATGATTTCAGGTCGTTATTCTTATGCAGGGCAGGTAGTTAATGGTTTAGGACATGTGTTGCAGCAATTCAATATTACTGGTTTACAAAATTTTAGCACGAAAAACCGCATTAATTTTTACGATATAAATGCTAAAATTAATTACAAGCTTAACGAGAAGAATCGATTTTATTTTTCAATATATAATGGTAACGATAAGTTCTACTATTATTTATTTGACAATGACAATGGAATGTTAAACTGGGGAAATACAAATGGTACTTTTCGTTGGAACCAAGTTATCACCCCCCGGTTATTTGCGAATTATTCAATTATCTGGAGTAAGTACCACTACAACTATGATTTGGACCAAAATTCGAACAGAAATTTCCGTTGGAAATCTTCCATTAACAATTTTAGTATAAAAGGGGATTTTCAACAAACATTAACAGGCAATGTTACGTTAAAATCGGGATTCCAATCTGAGCTATTAAACATTCAACCAGGTTCGGTTTTTCCGCTTTATGTTAATTCTGTTATCAAGAATTTTAAGCTAAACAATCAAAAAGGAGTTCAAAATGCAATATATGTAGAAAGCAATATTGATTTAACTTCAAAACTAAAACTTGATTTAGGTTTAAGGGCATCAAATGTATTTAATCTGACCAAAGGATGGAGTTACATTTATTCTTCAAACCATAACATAATCGATTCTACATTTTACAATAGCAACCAGATAAATAGCACTTACTGGACACTTGAACCCAGGACACAATTAAGTTATTCACTCACTTCTGAAAAAACAATTTATGGTTCTTACATAAGAACTACTCAATATGAGCATTTATTGAGCAATTCACAAGTAGGATGGCCAACCGACATTTGGATGCTCTCAAATAAAAACATACATCCACAAAGAACAGATCAAATTAGTTTGGGAGCAAACTTTTCAGAGAACGAAAATAATTATACCAGCAATATTGAAGTCTATTTTAAAAAGAGCAATAACATTTTAGATTACGTTGATAACGCGGACCTTTTCCTAAACAATAATGTTGAGAATCAAATCATACAGGGTCATGGCCGTTCTTACGGTGTGGAATACTTTTTAAACAAAACCAAAGGAAAGTTTACAGGATGGTTCAGTTACACTTTATCAAAATCTGAAAGAAAAATCCCGGGTATAAATGAGGGGAAATATTATCCTCAATTACACGACAAGCGCCATAATTTAACTATATCGGCAAATAGAAAACTCTCAAAAAAATGGAGTCTGAATGCTTTGTTTACTTTCAATTCAGGAGGTATGGCAAATTTACCTCAAGGGAATTTCTTTTATGAAGGTGTTGTTTTTAATGATTATGGGCAGAGAAACAGTTTCAAACTGCCAAACTATCATCGCTTAGACTTATCTCTTCAATTTGAGCCTGCGAAAAATCTAAATAGAAAATGGCAAAGCAAATGGGTATTCGAAATTTACAATGTCTATGCCAAAAGAAACTTGTTTAGCTTGTATATGAAACAAGACCCCTATAACCTTACAGATATAAAGGCTTATAAAGTATATTTAAATACCATAGTTCCCACCGTTAATTATAAGTTTTCATTTTAGAAATATGATAAAGAAGGTACTTTCCAAAAGTATACTGTTTCTTGGGCTAATACATTTAGCAAGCTGTGCCGAAGAAATTGACCTAACGAATTCAACCAATCAGCAAAAGCTTGTAGTTGATGGTTTAATTACTGATGAGCCCGGTTCTTATTACGTTCGATTAACCTATACTTTTAAAAAAGGAGAAAAAGCCAAAGGGGTAAACAATGCGTTAGTTGTTATTTCAAATGATGAGGGATTAAAGGACACATTAAAACTGCTAAATTATGTTGGCATGGATAAAAAAGGATTTTATGAAGGCAATAAAATTAAAGCCAAGCCCAACCATACATATTATCTTGAAATTTCAGTAGATGGAAGAAAATATACAGCTGAATCCTACATGACTCCGACCCCAAAAATTGACTCTTTAGCGTTAAAACATAAAGAAGGGGACACAGGAAAACCCGAGCAAATTATTCCAATTGTTTATTTTAAAGATTCTCAAGAAAAAAATTACTATTTATTTTCATCACTAACGCCTGATATGTTCGCCTATTTTGGCGAACTGGGAAGAGTTTGGCCGATATCAATTCTTGATGATAAATTATTAAAGAATGATGTTAATGGCTTTGAGATGGATGACGGGGAATCTCCAGATGGTCTTACATTTTATCCAAGTTCATATGGCTTTGATTCCTTATCGGTTACCTTCATGTGTATCGACAAGAGCGTATATGAATTTTATCAACAAGCTATTAAACAGATCAATAACAATGGACAGGCCTACTCCCCTGCTCCATCAACACCTAAGGGCAATATCACAAACCAAGCAATCGGTATTTTTAGAGCCGTAAGCATAAAACGGGCTGTCATTAAGTGGTAGTTTCCAAAGTAATCCACTCCAGATAAGCAAGGTCAAAAAAGGCTGCATAATAAATTCAAAAAAGCGGTAAAAGTTTCTCACTCATACCGCTTTTTAATTTATTCTTTAAGTTGTTTTATGACAAAATAAAATGATAACCCTATACCCATCAGGCAGCCCAAAATGGTAAACCATGGAGTTTGGCTTGCAATTCGCTCGTCGAGTTTTACCCCTGCAAACGCAAATACGCCTATAACGGCTATCATTTGAAAACCCATGCCCGAGTAACGGGCATAACTACGCAACAACGCTTTCCGCTTTTCGTTCGTTGAGTTTTCCATTGTCATCTTTATTGGTTGTTAATTTAACTTCGGAGCCCATATTACATTTACCGGTAAAAATTGCTCCTGATTCAATCACCATTTTGTTCGTGTTAATGTCACCCATCAACTTACTGGTAGATTTCAAAAACAATAATTCACTCACTTTAATATCACCCTGTAAAGTTCCTGAAATATCAGCATTTGCACAAACTATACTGCCATCCACCAGTCCAGAATTTCCTATAACCACTTTGGCAGTTGAGTTTATGTTACCTTTCACAGTACCGTCAATGCGAATATCACCCTTGCTTACTACGTCACCCACTATAGTTGTTCCTGCTCCAATAAGATTTATTGAGCCGTACACAGCCTCTTCGGCTTGTTGTGTTTTGTCTTTTTTAAACATGGTTTGGTTTGATATAGTTTAATTGTTTGGTTTGCTAACTGCGTAAAATTAATTATTCAACTTGATTATGGATAAATTTCAACTTAAAACTTAAAATACTCATTTGGATCCACCGAAACCCCATTACTCCATAGCTCAAAAGCAAGTAACGAACCATTTGCACTTTTATCCTTTTTCCCAGTAACTGCAATTGTCTCTCCTGTTTTTACATAATTGCCGGACTTTTTTGTTGTCCCCGAGCATTGCTTATATACCGAGACCACATTTGCATCATGCTGAACAACAATTACATAACCTGCATCAACAGTCAATCCGCTAAACAATACCAAGCCATCACATATCGACTTTACAGGTGCTTTATCAGCAGTTTCGATTACCTGAAACGGTTTATTGGCCAATAAGTCATATTTTATCGCAATTTCACCTTGAACAGGCGCTGTTAAATCTAAATCAGCAAGTGAACGTTTATTTTTAGCAACTGAATACTTTTTTTCTTCTTCCTCAAATTGATTACGAAGCTCTTCCACTTCAGCGGGGTATTTTTTATCCAAATCCACAATCGATTTAGACAAGTGAGTAACAGAATCAGCAACGCGATTGTCCACTTTTCCATTAATCACATTCTTAATATTACTCAAATAAACCTCGTTGGCTCTAAATAAATGTTCCAATGAATCAGCCCTAATAGCTGCTTCTGTAACGTTTTTCTTTAAAGAAACATCTGCATACCCCGGTATGTATTCTTTTAAAGGTGTAAATACAACCAATAAGGTTGACAGAATGATAAGCAGAATAGCGCTTAAACCAACTGCCACAAAGACATTTAAGAGGTTTAGTGTTAAAGAGATTTGCTCTTCAAAAGTATCATCATTAAGAACAACCAGTTTATACTTGATTTTTAATTGTTCAAGCAGTTTTCTTCTTTTTTGCATGATTTTGGTTTGGTGGTTAGCAAAGTTATATTTTCTATTCAAATTAATTTTATAAAAGGAGCGTAAAACCCATCAGTCTTTAGCCGATGGGATGTAAGCGACAAACGCTAACCTTGTGAAAGGATGTACTGACGAACTGTTTCAGGAGAAGCCTCACCGATAGAGCAAACAAAATATCCATCGCTCCAAAAGGTGTGTTCTTTCCAAAAGTTCTTTGACAATATGTTTTTGTTCTTTTGCCAAATTGCAAGGGTGCTTTTCTGCTTCAATTTACGAACAATGGAAGTAACCGAAAGAGGTGGAATGTAGCGAATAAGGAAATTATGGTCTATGTCAGATTCAAATACTTCAAGTTCAAAATCAGATGTAGAAGTAATTGAAAGCAAGATAGACTTCATGTCATTATCCCAATCACCTACAAGCAGCTTTTTACGGTATTTGCAAACAAAAATGAGATGGCATTTAAGATAACGCTTTGAACGATTTGTGGAAACGTGATTACTTTTTTAGACATGGTAGCGAAGTTTTGGTGAAACAATCTTTTACCCTTATCGGTTTGTTTTACAAAAAACGTAGCGGATTTTGTAAAAAAAGTATATCATTACACCGAAAATGAAAACAATACATAAGACCTATCGTTTTGCGTTGTTACCGACAAAGGAACAGGAAGTTCTTTTGAATAAGCATTTTGGGTGTGTCCGCTTTGTATTCAATCATTTTTTTAATGAACGAATTGAACAATATAAGGAACGTAAAAAATCCGACAATTACCATAAACAAGCAGGCTCATTGACATTGCTAAAGAAGCAAGAAGAAACGGAGTGGTTAAAAGCGGTCAATAGCCAAACCTTGCAAACTGCATTACGAAGTTTAGATACCGCCTTTGTAAACTTTTTCAGGGGCAATGCTAAATTTCCACGCTTTAAAAGCAAACGCAAAAAGAATAGTTTCACTGTTCCGCAATTTGTTGAGGTTGAACATGGCAAATTGGTTTTCCCTAAATTCAAAGAGGGTATCCAAATAATTGAACACAGGGAATTAAGAGGCCAAGTGAAACATTGCACAGTTTCAAAAACACCGACAGGTAACTATTTTGCTTCTATTCTTTGTGAAGTGCAGCATACGCAAATTCAACCAACGAAAAAACAAGTTGGTATTGACTTAGGAATTAAAGATGTTGCGGTTACTTCCGATGGTACAAGGTTTAAAAATAACTATCATTTAAAAAGATATGAAAGGCAATTAGCAAAAGCACAAAAACATCTTTCAAGAAAGGTAAAAGGTTCAAACAGTCGAAACAGGCAAAGACTAAAAGTAGCTGCAATACATGAAAAGATTGCAAATGCAAGACTTGACTTGTTGCATAAAGTATCTACACAGATAACCAATGAGTACGATATTATATGTTTGGAAGATTTGAACGTAAAGGGAATGATGACAAACCATAAACTTGCAAAGCATATAGCTGATGCAAGTTGGGGAACATTCGTCAAGCTTTTAGCATATAAAGCAAGCTGGAATGATAAGCGAATCGTTAAAATCAATCGCTTCTATCCATCGTCAAAGACTTGCAACGAATGTGGATATATCCATCAGGACTTAACTCTTTCTGAAAGAATATGGACTTGTCCAAATGGGCATACTTTAGACAGGGACATAAATGCAAGTAAAAATATCCTTGAAGAAGGATTAAGAATAATCGGGGCGGAACTCTCCGATAACACGGGCAGAGCCTTAAATAAGACTTCTGAAAAGAAGCACAAGGCGTTGAAGTCCGAAGCTCATTTGTCTTTAGCAAATGGGTAGTTCACATCATTCATATACTTAATTGCAATCATTTATATTTGTCAATATCAAAAGGTACAAACCATTGCAAAAGCCGTTCAGAACCAATCTATTTGGAGCATTATGCTGCATCATGTTATTAGCAGCCGGAGCCTGTAAAATGAGAGATCCTTTGGGCAACCGTATAGGGGTTGTGAAAGGCACCTATCATAATACAACAGCTAAGTTTAATGCCTATTTTAATGCCAAAGAAATTTTCAGGAAAGATGTAACCAATTTTGAGAACAGTTATTCGTTTTCGTATTCTAACATTTTGCCTTTATTAAAGCTTCCTGATGAAAGTGCAGCAGCTTCAATGGCAACCAATATGGATCAAGTGATCGAAAAATGCTCAAAGGTAATTGCCAATCACAAAGCTAGTAAGTGGACTGATGACGCATACCTAATGGTTGGAAAGTCTTATTTCTACAAAGGCGATTTTTTTAATGCAGCACAAACCTTTCAATATATCTACAACACCTTCCCAAACAGGGATTTAAAGGTTGAAGCACTGGCGTGGGTTGGTTTATCAAAAATGCAAGACAAGCTTACTGCAGATGCTGTTACCGCTTTTGAAATGGCAGAGGCAAATCTTGCTGATGCTAAAAAATCTGAAAAATTTGTTCTTTCGGCAATTGCACAATTTAATATCAACCAAAAAAACTATGAGAAGGCAGCAAACATACTTGAGCGGACTGTCAGATCATTAAAAAATGAAAAGCCAGCTAGGGCCTATTTTTATTATGTACTTGGTCAAGTTCTTGAAAAAAATGAAAAATACGCTGAGGCTACCAATGCCTTTAAACAGGTACAAGGATTGGGTATTACTTATGAGCTTGAACTTGCCGCTAAGATTAATGCTTTCAAATTAACCAACCTCTCTGAAGGCGGCAACACTGATGATTTAGTTAGAAAGCTGAACGATTTACTTAAGGATGACAAGAATGCTGATTACAAAGATCAAATCTACTTCGTTTTAGGAGCAATTGCGCAACGTAAAAATCAGATAGATTCTGCGGTTACCTTGTTCAGTAAATCAGCAACCAATAGCGATAAAAATTTGAATCAAAAAGCACTGTCCTATTCACAAATAGCCAATATCTATTTTAATAAAAAAGATTATGATAAAGCTCGTTTGTACTACGACAGTACCCGAACCTTTGTTCAGCGTGACTTACCTGATTATGACAAAATCATCCAGCGCAGTACCAAATTGAATGAACTGATTGCAGATATAAGAACTATAGATCGTGAGGACAGCTTACAGCGAGTGGCGTCTATGCCTGAAGCCGAGCGTAATAAAATAATTGATCAGCAGGTTACTAAAATTCAAAATCGAATTCGTGAAAGCAAGTTACAAGAAAATCAATTCTCAACTTATTATAATACACAAGCCATTAATCGCTTTGATAACACTGAAGGAACAGGTTCTACTTGGTATTTTTATAACCACAACGCCATTGCTGCCGGTTACAATGAATTTATAAGAAGATGGGGTAACAGGCAATTGGAAGATAATTGGCGCATTAGCAGTTCCCAGACCTTTGCCAACAATAAGCTGTTCGATAACGACCCTGCTTTCGATTTAGAGAAAATGGATCCGGCTCAACCTGAAAAAATCAAATCCAGGCTGCTTGGAACCCTGCCACTTACCCCTGCCAAACTAGACTCTTCAAACTTATTGAAACAACAGGCGGCCTTAAAACTTGCAGCCATTTACGATAACGACCTAGAGGAGTATAACAATGCCATCAAATATTACGAATTGGCAGTTAATAATCCTATGGAGTTAAGAAACACTGATGAAGTGCTTTATAACTTGCATCGCTTGTATGGTTTAAATGGAAATAATATAAAAGCTGACGCGATTAAAAATCGCTTGATAAATGAATATCCGGCCTCATCATATACCGCAGCCTTGCGAAATCCGGGAGCAACTTTAGCCCATACCGCCACCCAGAAGCAAGCTGAGGAACTTTATGAAACAGCTTATACCGATTTTCAAAACCATGAATACGAAAAGGTTATTGAGGCGCATAAGAAATTTCAAGGAGCAGAGGCCAACAGTTCATTAAAATCCCAATTTGCCTTGTTAGCTACTATGGCTGTTGGTCACACACAAAAACCTCAACAATTTGAAGCTGAATTACGAAAGGTTGAAGCAGCATTCCCCAATGAAAATGCAGGAAAGCAAGCAGGTATGTTCATTGCTTCAATTGAGAAAAACCGTACTGAATTTGAGACCAGAACACTCGCCTTAGAAGGCACTTCTTATGCAACTACAACAAATGCAGCAATTATTTCAAAACGTTTTGAAGAAGAGAAGCGCAATGAAGAGGAACAACGCAAGCGTGAAGAAGAATTGGCCGAGGCAAAAAGTTATTTCAAGAAAGCTACTCCTGAGGCTAAATATGTATTGGTTGTATCAGTGAACAATGCCAATGCCAACCTAAACCGTATCCGTTTAGGAATTGGGCAGTTTAACCGTTCACTTTTTGCCGATAAAAACTATTTGCACAGTAGTAAAACCATAAATAATGAAACACAGTTAATTTCGGTGAGTCAATTTAATGATCTTGAAACAGCGAAAGGTTATTTTCGAAAATTTATGGACTATAGATCAGATGTAGTAGGTCTACCAGATGACAAATACAACGTTTTCATCATAACAACTGATAACTTTGCAAGACTGATTAATCAACAAACTGTAGAAGATTACAGAAACTACTTTAGAATTAACTTTTAATATTTATAATGACCAAATCTCAGTTAAGCAAAGACGACTTACGCAGGTATATTAAAAATTTTTGGCTGCTTGTTTTGGGCGGCGTCGGTTTATTAGCACTTTTTATCTTATCCATTGCACTTGGTTTGTTCGGCAGGCTACCCTCATTCAGAGACCTTGAAAATCCTAAAAGCAACATTGCCTCAGAAGTAATTTCTGGAGATGGTAAAACAATTGGCACCTATTACCTTGAAAATCGCTCATTTGTAAAATACAGTGAACTCTCACCCAATATCGTAAATGCACTTGTCGCTACTGAAGATACCCGTTTTTATGAGCATTCAGGTATTGATTTCAGTCGCACATTTACCATCGTTTTTTATAATTTGATAGGAAAACGCCAAGGTGCAAGTACTATTACCCAACAGCTGGCTAAAAAATTATTTGGTCGTCAAAAAACTAATATCATAATAACCAAGGTTAAAGAATGGGTTACGGCAGTTAAACTTGAGCGCAATTATACCAAGCAAGAGATCTTAGCAATGTACCTAAACACTGTTGATTTCGGCAGTAATGCCTACGGTATAAAAACCGCTTCGCGTACCTTTTTCAATACCACCCCTGATAAACTTTCGGTAGAACAAGCCGCATTGCTTATCGGAATCCTAAAAGGCCCTTCTTACTACTCTCCTATCCGCTACCCGGAGCGTGCATTGTCTCGCCGGAATACCGTTTTAGAGCAGATGCGTAAAAGCGATGTACTAAGTAAAGAAGATGCCTCTTTAGCAAAATCCCGACCTCTTAAACTTGATTATAACCCTGAAAGCCATAATGAAGGGTTAGCCGCCTACTTTAGAGAGTATCTCCGGACAGAAATCTCTAAGCTGTTAGAAAATGGCACTATCAAATCAAAAGCAGACGGTACTCCGTATGACTTATACCGTGACGGATTAAAGATTTATACTACGATTGATTCTCGCATGCAAGAATATGCCGAGGATGCTATTAAGCAGCATTTAATGGAATTGCAATCTACTATCAAAAATCAATCACCTTGGGCAAAAGTTCCCGAAGTAATTGATATCGCAATGAAACGTAGTGACCGCTACCGGGAGTTGAAAGAATCGGGGGCATCACCAGATAGTATAAAGCGAGATTTCAATAATAAAATAAAAATGACCGTCTTCTCCTGGAAGGGCCCGATTGACACGGTTATGTCTCCGCTGGATTCCATTAAATATTATAAACGAATTGTAAGAGGTTCATTAATGTCGATGGATCCACATTCAGGACAAGTAAAAGCCTGGGTTGGAGGAAACGATTTTAAGTTTTTCAAATATGACCAAGTGAAAGTTGGTCTTCGCCAGGTAGGTTCAACATTTAAGCCGTTTTTATATGCTACAGCAATTGAAAACGGATTTTCGCCATGCCAACGTTTGCCCAACTCGCCAATTGATATTGATGGGTGGTCTCCTAAAAATGCAGATGGAAAGTCTGACGGACAAATGTATACTTTGACTGAAGCCCTTGCTCGTTCAATCAACCTGGTTACAGCGCGCTTAATGCAAGAAGTCGGCCCCAAACCGGTAGCAAAACTTGCCCGTGAAATGGGTATCACTTCAGAAATTCCTGAATATCCTTCCATTGCTTTAGGAAGTGCTGACGTTTCATTATTTGACATGGTTGGCGCTTATAGTACTTTTGACAATAAAGGAATTTGGCACAAACCCGTTTACCTTCTGCGTATAGAAGATAAAAACGGAAATGTGATATTTGAGAACAACAGCGGTGCTCAAGAAATCAGGCAAGTATTAAGCGAGCAAACAGCTTATGTAATGTTGAGAATGATGCAAAACACCGTTGATAAGCAATACGGAACGGCCTATCGCTTACGCTGGAAATTTGGCCTTACAAACCCCATTGCAGGAAAAACCGGTACAACTAATAGTCGTGCCGACGGTTGGTTTATGGGTATAACTCCTGATTTGGTTACCGGAGTATGGTCAGGTTTTGAGGATCCTACAGTTTATCTCTCAGGAGATGCATCCAGAACAGCGGTACCGGCTTGGGCCTTCTTCATGAAAAAAGTTTATGCCAATGCAGGTTTAAAAATCAGTAAAGGAGACTTCACCCGACCAGACTCTGTTCAAGTTGAGCTGGATTGTTCTAAATATAAGTTTGAAGAGCCCTCAGGCCATGAAGATACTGTTAACTCTGACAAAGATCGCTTAGGATTCTAAGAAAAAAAGAAAGAGCAAAGGCTTCAAATGTCTTTGCTCTTTTTATATGATAAGCTAAAATCTGCTTGGTAAATTAGTTCTTCAACCCTATTTCTCTTAAACGCTCATTAAGATATTCACCAGCAGTCATGTCAGAGAATTGCTTAGGATGCTCAGCATCAATGCATGATTCAAGACTTCGTAAATCCATGTCAGCTTTTGGATGCAAAAAGAAAGGAACTGAAAAACGTGAAGTTTTCATCAGTTCGCGGGGAGGGTTAACTACACGATGTGTTGTTGATACTAATTTGCCATTTGTAAGGCGTTGTAACATATCGCCTACATTTACTACAATATCCTGCTGTCCTGCTTTAATCGGATACCACTCATTGTTTCTTGTCAATACTTCTAAACCATCGGCACTGGCTCCTATCAATAAAGTAATTAGATTAATATCTTCATGTGCACCCGCTCTAACGGCCTCTGTTGGAATAGCATCCGGATCTTCAATCGGAAAATAATGAATGCAGCGTAAAATGCTGTTTCCATTTCTAACCTTTTCATCAAAGTAAGTTTCCTCCAGGCCTAAATAAACGGCAATCGCTTTTAATAATAGTTTACCGGCAGCTTCAAGCTTTTTGTACACTTCTTTGGTAATATTATTAAATACCGATAGTTCCTCAACCTCCAAATTATCAGGATAAACCTCTTTACTCAGATCTTCCCCTTCAACGTATTGGCCAATTTGCCAAAACTCTTTCAAATCAGGTGTTTTAGCCCCTTTTGCCTGCTCTCTACCTTTGCTAGTATACCCCCTTTGCCCAGCAAGTTCAACCTTTTCATAACTTTTCTTAACCTCTTCCGGCAAAGCAAATAAATCTTTAACCTGAGAATATAAATCTTCTATTAATTGGTCACTTAATCCGTGATTTTTAATGGTAACAAAACCGGTTTCATTAAATGCTTTACCAATTGCATCAGAAAACTGTTTACGCTGCTCATCTGAACCATTTATGTAATCATTCAAATCTAAACAAGGAATATTGATTGACATCTTAATCGGTTTTCTATTTTAAGAAATTAAATGTTAATAACTACGCAAAAATACTCGTATATTTTAATATTAACTTACTAATCAAGTCAAAGCACATTGACTAATTTTCAACATTTCAGCCCTACTATTTTAAATAGGCTACAATAATTATCTTTATAGGTTTAGTTTATCATTATGAAAAATATAGTTGGTTTATTACTACAGTTAATTTGTATTCCATTGCTAGGCTTTGGGCAAACAGGACTTCATTGCTGTCAGTTAGATTCTACTACAAATACCAAAGAGTTTGCACAATTTTCTTCTGATAAAGAATTTATAAGCTCACATATTGAACCCTTAAAATTTAGTTACACTAGTAAAATTGGCAAAGACCTAATGCTACCGACAGCAGACGGGAAAGATGCCCATGTTTATGAGTTGAAAGCTGCAAAACCCACTAACAACTACATTTTTGTCATACACGAATGGTGGGGATTAAATGACTACATTAAACGGGAATCTGAAAAATTGTATAAAGATGTGGGCAATGTAAATGTGATTGCTATCGATTTATATGACAAACAAATTGCTACAAGCAGTGAAGATGCGGCAAAGTTTATGCAAGGCGTTACAGAAGAGCGTTCGCAAACAATTATTGAAGCTGTAAAAAAACATGTTGGAACAAAGGCTAAAATTGCCACCATTGGCTGGTGTTTCGGCGGAGGATGGTCGTTAAAAACTTCACTTATTTTAGAGAAGCAAGCCGTTGCTTGCATTATGTACTATGGCATGCCCGAAAGAAACGTTGAAAAACTTAAAGCACTTAACCCGGATGTTTTAGGAATTTTTGCAAAACAGGATAAATGGATCACCCCTCAAATTGTCGAAGAGTTTGAGCAAAACCTTAAAAAGGCAGGAAAAAAAGTTACCATAAAAATGTACGATGCAGATCACGCCTTTGCCAATCCTAGCAATCCCAAATATAATAAAGCGGCAAGCGAAGATGCATATGCAACAAGCATTGCTTTTCTAAAAAACAGATTAAAATAAAATTATTACCTGTTTCAGATTTTCACTTGAGTTTTTTTTAAAAAACATTCTCACTGATAATCAGTCAATTTCAACAGATGATCAGATTTTTTGAAAAAACATTTTGCAGTTAATAAAAAAGACCTCATATTTGCAGTCCCAAAAGCAAGGGAGATTAGCTCAGCTGGTTCAGAGCACCTGCCTTACAAGCAGGGGGTCACTGGTTCGAACCCAGTATCTCCCACCAAAAAACTTCTTTTGGAAGATTAGCTCAGCTGGTTCAGAGCACCTGCCTTACAAGCAGGGGGTCACTGGTTCGAACCCAGTATCTTCCACTAAACAAAAAGCGACTTCAACGAGTCGCTTTTTTCATTTAAACGGAATTCCTTTTAACTATCCAATCACTTTCCAGTCACATTTACAGAATTGAGTTCGTTTGGAGGGACAGGAGCCGGAACTTGGTTATTAATTGGAGGAAGGGATTTTAAATAGGCAAAAACAGATTTCAAATCCTCATCAGTCATCTTATTAATAAAAAACCAAGGCATTGGAGGCAATATTTGACGGCCGCCTACTTGCCCTAAATGCTTCCCTGTTCGTAATGTTTTGATAAAGGTATCCTCTGTCCAGGCTCCAATACCAGAGGTTTCATCAGGAGTAAGATTGGCTGCATAAGAAATCCCCCAAGGTCCTACGAAAGCTGTAATCTCAGGACTCATGCTAATCCATCCATTAGGGTTTACCATACTCGTATCAAGTTTAGGAAGCATACTGCCGGCACGATGCCCTGACATTAACCGGGTAGAATCTAATATTGGCCCTTGTGGAGTCATAATCTTTGGAGAATGGCAATCGTTACAGGAAGCAATTGTAACCAAGTATTGGCCTCGGTCAACCATTTGTTCCTTGGCCATCTCTCCGTCTGGCTTTGCCTGGTTTGCGCAGTCAGTCAAGCACAAACTTAGTGTTACTAGTCCCAAAGCAGTTAAAAAGGATTGAAGGATTGAAGTGTTGTTTCTCATAAACTCATAGTTTAAATTGTATTTTGTAAGTTGAATTAATCAATAATTGTTATTCAAACAATGAACACAGACACAAGCCTAGTACTATAAATTCAGAAGTTAGATTTTTATTACTATCCTTAGGTTAGAGGAAACGAAAAGTTAAAACATAGACTGTTAGTTTTCAGATAGCTCTCATTTTAAATATAACAATAAATCTATTATCTCAAATACATATTATTACAATCATAAGTTGCATTAATTTATTTGAATAAGCCCTCTGCCTACTAGGCTAATACTTCTTCCAACACCTCTAGGGATTTCAATTTTCCAAAGTTATCTACATGGAGTTCGTAATACTCCACCAGAGTATGAAGCAAAACTTTTCGTTCTGCTGAAGATATTTTCAGCTGCTCCATAGTCTCAAAATTCAACTGCATTAATTGGGCTATATAACCGCTATAGGGCTGCACAACAGTTTGAACATGTTTTGGCCTTAATGGCGTAAACACCCCATCCTGTAAGTCAAAATACTCTACAGAGGCGGAAAAAGAATTATCAGGAAAGAAGCCCAGAAACTTTGCAAAATGAACCAGAAAAACCAGATGGAAGTTGGAGGGCACACCCTGGTAGACATCCAACAATTGTAACCCGTTGTAAATAAACGAATACAATGGCGGCTCCGGAGATTCCTGCTTTAAGCATTTCAGTAAAACTTCATTTAAAAACAAAACAATTGTCGTTTTATAAAAATCAAATGAGACAGATGTATAAGCAGGCGAATTTCTTACTTCAGCAATTCGTTGTAAACCTCCGGATGGCTTGTGATAAATTACCATTTCAAGCAGGTTCAAAGGTTGAAACAAACTGGCGGCAAACTTTGCTTTGGACTTTCGCACCCCATTCACTATAAAGGATTGTAAGCCATATTGTTCAGTAAACATTAAAACCACAACGCTACTTTCGGCATAATTTGTGGTTCTTAATACTATTCCTGTGGTTTTTTGCAGGGTTGACAAGACAGTTTTATTTAGTTTTCAAACATAATTCAAAAATCGTAAATCAAACTAAATCCGTACTTTCGCAGCGCTTATTTTTTATTTCATATGTGGAAGCCAATCTCAAAATTCATTCTTAACAACCGCTATATCTTACTTGTTATTGTTTTAAGCATTACCGCATTTATGGCTTATCACAGTAAGAATTTGCAGTTGGCATATGCCGGAAGCAAAGTTTTACCACTTAATGACCCGGCCTATGTAGAATACAATGAATTCAAGAGCAAGTTCGGAGAAGATGGTGCCGTTTTAGTAATCGGTTTAAATGATAAGCGAATTTGGGAAAAAGACGCTTTTAATGATTGGGCAAAACTTAGTGCCGACATTAAAAATATTAAAGGTATACAAGAAGTTCTTTCTCTTGGAAGGATATTTGAACTTAAAAAGGATACAACTGAACGTAAATTTAATTTAGCGGCAGTAACAAAAGCGCCACTAGCTACTCAAGCTGAGGTAGACTCAATAAAGCAAAAAATTGAAAGCTTGAAATTCTACGATGGCCTACTGTTTAACTCCAAGAATGGCGCTACTTTAATGGCCATTACTTTTAATAAGCAAGTTTTAAATTCAAAATATCGCGGCAAAATTGTCAACAACATTAACCAATTAGCAGCAAGCTTTGCCGAAAAACATAAAATTGAACTCCATTATTCAGGGCTTCCTTGGGTAAGAAGTAAACTTTCAGATAAAATTGCCAAAGAATTCGTTTTATTCCTGGTATTAGCACTCGTAACTACTGGTTTAGTGCTGGCTATTTTCTTCAAACAATTTCACGCTGTTTTCTTCCCACTGCTGGTAGTAATTAATGGAGTAATATGGGCATTGGGAATTATATCACTGTTCGGGTATCAAATTTCACTGCTATTGGGTATTATCCCCGCATTAATCGTAATCATTGGCATACCTAATAGCGTATTAATTCTTAACAAATATCACAATGAATTCAGGAAGACGGGCGACAAACGACATTCTTTGGAAGTAGCCATTCAAAAAATTGGCCCCACTGCCCTTTTGGCAAATGTTTCCGCAGCAATCGGATTCGGTGTATTTTCGTTTACCAACAGTGCAATTCTTGAAGAGTTCGGCCATATTGCCTCTATCAATATCATTGCAACGTATATCAGTTCCATGATTCTGGTGCCGATTATTTTCAGCTTTCTGCCTGCCCCTTCAATTCGTCACACCCGTCACCTTGATAGTAAAAAGCTTACTGGTTTCTTAAAGCGTATCGATCACTTGGTATTCAATTACAGAAATCCGATTTACTTAATCTCGGCGGCGCTCGTATTAGTTGCGCTTTATGGAGTGACCAAAATGCACGCTAACGGCTATGTAGTTGACGATTTACCAAAAAAGGATCCAATTTATAAAGACTTAAAGTTTTTTGAGAAGAATTTTGACGGAGTATTGCCGCTAGAAGTAAGTATTGACACTAAAAAGAGAAATGGAGTCATGAATGCCTCCTTTATTAAACGAATTGATAAATTTCAGGACATGGTTTCAGCCTACCCTGAAATTTCGAGAGCCCTTTCGCTTGATGAAGTATTAAAAATGGCAACCCAAGGCTTTTACAATGGCAATCCATCCCAATATCGATTACCAAATACCATGGAACAATCTTTCATTCTTTCCTATGCCGGTAAATCAGGTGGAAAAGATGCAGGGAGTTTACTTAAAGCCTTTTTGAACAAGGATAAAAGTGAAACCCGCATTAGCTTTCAAATGGCTGATATAGGTTCTGAAAAGATGAATGTATTATTAAAAGAACTTGAAGTCCGCACCGATTCAATTTTCCCAAAAGAAAAGTACAATGTTGTGTTTACAGGTTCAAGCCGCATTTTTGTTAAAGGAACTGATTATTTGGTGGAAAACCTTAAAGAGAGTTTATTGTTAGCAATTGGCCTGATTTCAGTGATTATTTTCATTTTATTCCGATCACTACGAATGAATGGAATTGCATTGATTCCAAATATTATCTCATTAATTGTAACCGCAGGAATTATGGGCTATGCTGGCATCAATCTTAAACCTTCAACCATTTTAATATTTAGTGTAGCGTTCGGTTTAGCAAATGATCAAACAATCTATTTTCTAACCAAATATCGTCAGGAACTTGAAAATCCAGCCAATAGCATATCCAAAGCTGTATCACTAGCTTTAAGTGAAACAGGAGTAAGCATGATTTATGCTGCTGGAATTTTATTCTTCGGCTTTGGAATTTTTGCTGCATCGAATTTCGAAGGCACCATGTGGCTGGGCATTTTAGTTTCAATTACCCTATTGGTAGCTTTATTATCAAACCTGATTTTGGTTCCTGCGCTGCTGCTAAGTCTTGAGCAGCGCATTAACCGCAAAAAAGTTGCTAAGCCATTGTTTCCAATGGACATGGAATTGACAGACGAAGAAAATAATCGGAGCGTCTAACTTTTCTCAAGCAGCGAAATTACTTTTTTCTGAAGTTCAATAATTTCAGCTTCACGCAAAGCCAGCTTATCTTTAAGCTGCTGTAGCTCGCTATTGTATTTTTTCTGCTCCTCTTGATTATGGTATGTAATCAGTTCTACTGCAGAAAGTCCAAACAGTTGAGCTATTTGATCAAGCCTTGAAAAGTTAATGTCAGTAAATCCACTTTCAATTTTTGAGAATGCCGGAGCGGTTATTCCCAACTTAGTGGCAACTTGTTCTTGAGACCAGTTTCTCGACTGACGGAGCGATTTAATATTTTTACCTATTGCGTTCATTTAGGCAGAATTAGAGCGTCTAACAAAAAAACAGTTTTAGATATAACTTAAAAAACAAAAGTATTGGTTGATAGCTCATTAAGTCATGCGCCCATAACTTAGTAACTAAAAAACCTTGTATTAAGTTAATTAATTTCCAGCTAAAAAAATAATGTCTATAAAATAAAAGTTAATTGTATACAAAAATAACGTTTAAGACTAACCAAAAGTTTACTGTCATTCATATTATTTATGTTACACAACTTTTAAACATTTTTTCCAATTATATAACAACCTTCTTGCCAAAATTTATAATTTAAATTAAAATCATTTACCATCACTGAAAAGAAATCAGATATTTAGACGGAAAACCGTAACTTTGCGTCCAATTTTAAACACACATCAGATTAGTTTTTAAGGCTTTGAAATACAGAGAATATAAACAGTTAGATTTATCGACCATCGGAAGTGAAGTACTCTCGTTTTGGAAGGATAATAACATTTTTGAAAAAAGTGTAAGCTCACGCCCGGCTTCAAAAGCGTATAACTTTTACGAAGGTCCACCTTCTGCCAACGGAATGCCTGGAATTCACCACGTAATGTCGCGTGCTATTAAAGATATTTTCTGTAGATATAAAACCTTAAAAGGTTATCAGGTAAAACGTAAGGCGGGGTGGGATACTCACGGCTTACCAATTGAGCTTGCTGTTGAAAAAGCCTTAGGTATCACCAAAGAAGATATCGGTAAGAAAATCTCAGTCGATGACTATAATCAGGCATGTCGTAAAGAGGTAATGAAATATACCGACGTATGGAACGACCTGACAGTAAGTATGGGCTACTGGGTTGATATCGAAAACCCGTACATCACTTACGAGAACAACTATATTGAAACGCTTTGGTTCTTACTAAGCGAACTTTATAAAAAAGGTTTGCTTTATAAAGGTTATACCATTCAACCTTTTTCTCCTGCTGCAGGCACAGGTCTTAGCTCACATGAGTTAAATCAGCCTGGAACTTATAAAATGGTGAAAGACACTACCATTGTTGCGCAGTTTAAAATTAAAGAAGAAGGGACATTAAAACTTAAAACCTTTACCAATGGGGAGTCTCCAAACTCAGAAAGCTTTTTCCTTGCCTGGACTACCACTCCCTGGACCTTACCTTCAAACACAGCTTTGGCTGTAGGAAAAGATATTGATTACTTAATCATAAACACTTTTAACCAATATACTTTTAAACCGGTAACTGTTGTTTTAGCAAAAGATCTTTTCAGAAAATATTTCTCTGAAAAAAATGAAGATCTTCCTCTAGAAGGCTACAAAGAAGGCGACAAAGCAATTCCATTTAAAGTTATTGGAACAGTAAAAGGCAGCGATTTAAATGGAATTCGTTACGAACAACTCTTGCCTTTCATTCAGCCTGATAATGGTGATGCCTTTAAGGTGGTGGTTGGTGATTTTGTCACCACCGAAGATGGTACCGGTATTGTGCATATTGCTCCTTCATTTGGTGCTGATGACTTCAGGGTAGCTAAACAAAATGGCATAGGTTCATTAACGCTGGTTGACCGTCAGGGACGATTCATTGCAGGAGTTGGCGAATTTGCCGGTCGTTATGTAAAAGAAGAATATTACTCTGATGAAGAACGTAATAAAGAGGACTTCAAACCGACTGACGTTCTGATCGCTATCAAATTAAAAGAAGAAAACCGTGCTTTTAAAGTTGAAAAATACGAGCACAGCTACCCACACTGCTGGCGTACCGATAAACCGGTTTTATACTATCCATTAGACTCATGGTTTATTAAAACTACAGCTCTTAAAGACCGCATGGTTGAGCTGAATAAAACCATCAACTGGAAACCTGAATCAACAGGAACAGGAAGATTTGGCAACTGGTTGGAAAACCTTGTAGACTGGAACCTTTCTCGATCACGTTACTGGGGCACACCACTTCCAATTTGGAGAAGCGAAGATACTTCGGAAGAGATTTGCATTGGTTCACTTGCTGAACTGAAAAAACACCTGGAAGAAGCTGTTGCTTCAGGACTATTATCGGAGGAAGAAACAAAAGCGAATACAATCTATTTGGAAAAAATACAGAATGATTCGTACGATCTTCACCGCCCGTATGTTGACGACATTGCTTTTGTAAAAAACGGCAAAAAACTTTATCGCGAACCTGATTTAATTGACGTTTGGTTTGATTCTGGAGCAATGCCTTATGCTCAATGGCATTATCCGTTTGAAAACAAAGAAGTATTCAATCAGTGCTACCCGGCAGATTTTATTGCCGAAGGAGTTGACCAAACTCGCGGTTGGTTCTTCACATTGCATGCTATTGCAGTAATGTTGTTTGATTCGGTGGCATTCAAAAATGTTGTATCCAACGGATTGGTTCTAGACAAAAACGGCAACAAAATGTCAAAACGTTTAGGTAATGCCGTTGATCCATTTGAGACCATTAGTAAATACGGCGCTGACGCTACACGCTGGTATATGATTTCAAATGCATCGCCTTGGGATAACCTTAAGTTTAATATTGAAGGATTGGATGAGGTGCGTCGTAAATTCTTCGGAACCTTATATAATACCTATTCATTCTTTACTCTTTACGCTAATATTGACGGATTTAAGTACCAGGAAGCAGAAGTTCCGCTTGCTGAACGTCCTGAAATTGATCGTTGGATCATTTCATTATTGAATTCATTAATTAAAGAAGTGGATGAATGCTATGCTGATTATGAGCCAACCAAAGCTGCTCGTGCAATTCAAACATTTGTTGATGAGCACTTAAGTAACTGGTACGTTCGTTTATGCCGTCGCCGCTTCTGGAAAGGTGATTACACGCTGGATAAAATTTCAGCATACCAAACACTGTATCGCTGTTTAGAAACAATTGCACAGTTAATGTCGCCAATTGCTCCGTTCTACAGTGAACGTTTGTACTGCGACCTGAATTCGATTACTCAACGACTCAAAGCAGAATCAGTGCATTTAACTGATTTCCCTGTTGTAAACGAGGCAGAAGTTGACAAAGAACTGGAAGAGCGCATGGCAATGGCTCAGGATATTTCGTCAATGGTGCTTTCATTACGTAAGAAAGTTGACATCAAGGTTCGACAACCTTTGAATAAAATTTTACTTCCTGTATTGGATAATGAGTTTCAACCTAAAGTGGAAAAAGTAAAAGACTTAATCCTCTCTGAAACAAATATTAAAGAAATACAGTATATACATGACACAGCCGGTATTCTGATTAAAAAGATCAAGCCTAACTTTAAAACCTTAGGGCCAAAAGTTGGTAAAATGATGAAAGAAGTCAGCGCCGCAGTTAATAACTTCTCTCAAGAGGATATTAACGCAATTGAGCGCGACGGCTTTTATTCTCTACAGTTAAACGGAGAATCCTTTAAATTGGAACTAACCGATGTAGAAATTTTATCAGAAGATATTCCGGGTTGGCTGGTAACAAACTTAGGTAAACTAACAGTTGCCTTAGACGTTACTATAACAGAAGAATTAAAGCAGGAAGGTATTGCTCGTGAGTTAGTTAACAGGATTCAAAATCTCAGAAAAGACAAAGGGTTTGAAGTAACTGATAAAATTAACGTTAGGCTGCAATCAAATGAGTTGGTTGATAATGCTGTAAAGAACTTTTTACCATACATCAACGCGGAGATTTTAGGCACTAATTTTGATTTGACAGATGTGGGTTTTAACGATGCTGATTTGATTGAAATCGAGGAAACAAACCTTAAAATTGAGATTGAGCGCATTTAATATTAATTAAAGGATAGGAAAAATACCATGGACAACAACGGAGCTCAGGTAACTGAAAAAACCAGATATTCGGACTCAGAATTACAAGAGTTTAAAGATTTAATTCTGGACAAACTAAACAAAGCCAAAGCTGAGTTGCATATTCTTGCGACCAGTTTGAGTAACCCTAACGAAAACGGAACGGATGATACTGCCGGAACATTTAAAGCGTTAGAAGATGGTTCAGCAACTTTAGAAAAAGAACATGTAAATCAACTCGCTGCGCGTCAGAAGAAGTTTATTGAGAACTTGGAGGCAGCGTTGGTTCGAATTGAAAATAAAACATATGGTATTTGCCGTGAAACTGGCAAATTGATCCCTAAAGAACGTTTACGTGCGGTACCACACACAACGTTAAGCATGGAAGCAAAATTAAAACAGTCATAACGGCTGTAATTATATTGTTAAATAGTTGGCATTGAAAAAATCATTAAAAGCATTTCTGATTATAGCTCTTGTAGTTATAGCTGATCAGGTACTGAAAACTTGGATCAAAAACAATATGTTTATTGGCCAGGAGTTCAATATTATTGGTAATTGGTTCATTATACATTTTACTGAAAATAACGGAATGGCTTTCGGGATGGAATTTGCCGGAGAATATGGCAAGCTCTTCCTTACCTTATTCCGTATTGCAGCCGTTGCCGGCATAGGCTACGGAATTCATTACGTAATAAAATACCGCTATCCTTTTGGATTAGTTATTGCTGCAAGCTTGATTTTTGCAGGTGCATTAGGAAATATAATCGACAGTGTTTTATATGGCGTGATTTACAATTATTCAACGCTGTTTCATGGACGTGTGGTTGATATGTTTTACTTCCCGATCCTTCAGGGCCATTTCCCGCAATGGTTCCCTATTTGGGGTGGAGATGAGTTTGTGTTCTTCCGTCCGGTGTTTAACATTGCAGACGCAGCTATTTCAACTGGAGTTGCCATGGTATTGGTATTCCAAAAGAAATACTTCAGGGTAATGGAAAAACCGCCTATTGAAGAAGACGACACTCAATCAGAAGTGGTAGAGGCTTAAGATTTAAAATAAGAGAATAACATAAAGAAAACGGAAAGCATGTAAAATGCTTTCCGTTTTCTTTTACCCCCCTACTTTCTGCCTTAAAAATTATTTTCAGCTTAGCTATTTTTTCCTCAAATTCGAACCACATTAACTACTACTATCATTTATTAATCAATCGGAATTTCTTACACATCAAAATGAACAACGAAAACTTTAACAACGAAACATCTCAATCTAACTTTGAAGAACACTCGTCAAGCACTGAAATTCCTGGCAAGAAAAAATGGCTATTACCAACCGTATTTGCTGTGTTAGGTATTTGTAGTACCATACTCTTTTTTAAAGCCGGAGAACTAAAAAAACTTTGGTCAAACTCATCTGCTGACAGCCTAAAATGTGGCATGACACAAACCGCTATTTATGAAAAATACAAAAACAGTGTTGTTTTAGTTGCCAACAGCTATGTATATGAAGTAAAAGTGAAAGGATCGGCCCCTGTTCAATTTACTGTTACCGAATCAGGCGAATTAACTCCTTATGATGAGCATCAAAACAACCCTATAACGATCACCGGCACGGGTTTCTTTGTTAGTAAGGATGGAAAACTAATTACAAATCGACATGTTGCATCTCCTTGGACTGTAAACTCAGCTGATGATATAACTTCCATTAAAGAGGTTGTGAGTTATAAGATACCGGATGACATTGAAGCATCACAAATTGCCGACTATATTAAGCAACATTGGAGTGAAGAAATTAAAGAAATTGATGAAGAATGGGCAGAGGTTAAACTTCACACCGACACTGCAGTTGCTGCTGTTGATTCTGCCGCTGGCGACATTAGCATTAATATGCCTGAGCAGAAGTCAAAAAATCCGGTTGATATAGCAGAAATAGAAGTCACTGGCAAAATTGTTCGTTTAGGTATTGCTTTACACAATAACAAGGTGAAACAAATTGAGGATTTCATCCCCTGCGAGTTCATCAGTCAATCAGACGATCCTAATGTTGATGTCGCAGTAATCCAAACAATTAGTCATAACTTACCTTCCAAGGTTAAAAATGTTGTTGACTTATCATTAGCAGCAAATGATGATTCAGCAATTAAACCCGGCACTAAGGCTATTATGATTGGTTACCCTATGGGAATGCAACTTGCAGGAACACAGAAAGGGATTAAAGTGCAGGTTTATGAAGGTGAGGTCAATAAGGAATCCGACGGATTTGCCGTTCAATATAATATCACCTCAACGCATGGAGCAAGTGGATCTCCTGTGTTTAATGATTGTGGAAGGCTGATTGCTGTAAATTTTGCCGGTTATGACCAAACCC
Source organism: Solitalea lacus (assembly GCF_022014595.1). Classification (NCBI taxonomy): domain Bacteria; kingdom Pseudomonadati; phylum Bacteroidota; class Sphingobacteriia; order Sphingobacteriales; family Sphingobacteriaceae; genus Solitalea; species Solitalea lacus. The sequence continues at coordinate 4,128,971 of NZ_CP091740.1, forward strand.
AAGGTTTCAACTTTGGTGTTGTGGCTAAATATGCTCTATCACTGTATGAAAATGAATAAGGGTAGATTAAACTCTCATTAAAATCGGAGATATAAAGCTTCCTTCATGTAGCAAATTGCGCATTTTTTGCGTAGGGTATAAACAGAGATGCTGTCATGATTGAACATTTTTAAAATTTCCGTATGGAATCATTGAACCTTTTGCATCTAAATTTTAAACAATAAAGATTATGAAAAGATTAATTGCAAGTATTGCTCTTATTGCTGCCGGATTTAGTGCCATGGCTCAAACTGCTGTTTTAAATCCTGTAAAGAAAATTGAAGTTACCGGAAATGCAGAGATGGAAATCGTTCCTGATATTATCTACTTAAATATCTCTCTTAAGGAATATTATAAAGACAATAACAATAAAACCAAAGTTGCTATTGAAACGGTAGAGAAACAGTTGCAGCAAGCAGTAATCAACGCAGGAATCCCAAAAGAGAACTTCATGCTTGATAATGTTTACGGCTATAACTATGATTGGAACATGCGAGATAAAAAACGTGACCCTAATTTCCTGGCCCGTAAACAATATCGCTTAAAATTAACCAAATTGGACAAGGTAAATGATATCCTATCTGCTGTTGACCCAAAAGGAATTGAGTCTGTAAACGTTGCCGAGTACACTCACAGCAAAATGGACGATTTCAAGAAAGAGTTGAAGATTAAAGCAATGAAAGATGCAAAAGAAAAGGCTGGATACCTTGTTGGTGCAATTGGTGAACAATTAGGCGGGGTATTGGAAATTTATGATAATGAATCGCAACCTTCTTATTATCCACGTCCTATGATGGCCATGTATAAATCGGCTGATGCCATGGGAGCCGAATCAGGTTCAATGCCTGAAATTGATTTTAAATCGATTAAATTGAAATCAGATGTACGCCTGATATTTAATATCAAGTAGAAAATAAACCTTAAAACAAAAGGGTTAGTTAGAATGCCTCCAAAAAGTTAGACACTTATTGGGGGCATTTTTATGAACAAGCAAACAAAGTATTCACTGAGTTTAAATTTAAAAGGCATCTTTTTTGTGTATTCCTGATTGGTTATTAACCTCTTCTCGTCCTGGTTTTTTATATTCGTATATGGTTAACAATGAAACTTTAAAATCAAACGTACCATCAAAAAAGAAACTATATTACCCTATTCAACTTAAATTAAGGGAGTATTTGGTGAAATATGGAAGAGAGATTAAACTTCCTATTCAGTATACCGATATGCTGCGTTTTAACCTTGAGGTACCACTAATCGATAAGAATGGCAAGGATACGCTTTGGAAAACGGTTTATTACGACGAAAGCAATATGCGTGAGCTTTTTCCAGCTCTTACCTACATTTATGCTTTACTTACCACCGATGGTGATATAGCACTAATGGACAACCTTTCCGTTGCACGCATTGATTTTTGTGCTTTTGGGAATTCAAAACCTTTCCGGGTGCGCATTATCAATCGCTTAAATGATAATTACGACCACTTCTATGTAAAAGTTGCAGATTCATCTCGGGTTTATGGTCTTGAACTGGAACATATTTTATCCCCTAATAGGATTACTTACCTTACAGATAAGGATACTTTAATTGAAGAACATATAATTGGCCTGCCTGGCGATGTGTTTATTGAACATCATCTTGATGACATCCCATTCAACCAAATTCGCATCAGTAAGGAATTTGTAAAATTTAACGAGCGTTGTTTTGTGCGTCTTTTAGGCGATATGCGGGCATATAATTTTGTGATGGACATAACCCCTGACATAGAGGGATTACAGTACCGTATCCGCGCTATTGACTTCGATCAGCAATCATATGAAGGGCGTAAGAGCTTTTATTTACCTCATTACTTTAAAGAGAATAATAAACTGGTTTTTATGGGAATGAAACACATGAATCATAAAACCATGAGCCAATATCAGGAAGAAGAACGAACCTTAATGTCGAACCGTATTAAGTCGTCTTCCAGAAGAGTGAACGAATTGTTTTCTGTATTGGAAACAGATGAAATATCTACTCCGCAAAAAACCGAAATGCTTAAAAAAGAACTTGCTGATCATCATAAGCGGGATACTTTTTTATCCTGCCAAAACATGGGGCAGGTGGTAATCGAGCATATCACATGTTGCTTGGCAAAAAAGCTCTAAGCTTTAATTTGCATACTGATCGCGAGCTCTTTAACTTCGTTTCATATGCAAGATGAGTTTGATTACAAGAAGTATTTAGCCAAAATACCTCACAAACCTGGTATTTATCAATACTTTGATTCGGCCAGTAAGCTGATTTATGTTGGCAAGGCTAAGGATCTACGCAACCGTGTGGCCTCTTATTTTATAACCGACAAACAGGTTAACGCCAAAACCCGTGTTTTGGTAAGTAAAATAAGGGATATTAAATTCACGATCGTTGATAGTGAGATTGAGGCCCTATTACTTGAAAACAATCTCATAAAGGAACATCAGCCTCGTTACAACGTTATGTTGAAGGATGATAAGACTTATCCTTCAATTATTATTAAAAACGAGCCCTTCCCACGGGTTTATGGTACACGCAAAATCATCAGAGACGGATCTAAGTATTATGGCCCTTATGCATCGGTAGCCATGATGCGGACCATGCTTGAGATGATTAAAAGCCTTTATCCGTTGCGCAATTGCAACTTAGCCTTAACAGAAGCTAACATAAAAGCCGGAAAATTCAGAGTTTGTCTTGAATACCAAATAGGTAACTGCAAAGGCCCCTGTGAAAACCTCCAAAGTTTTAATGACTATGATGCTAACATAGCCGATATAAAAGATATTCTTAAAGGAAATACGACGGGTGTTTTAAAACACCTGAATGATCAGATTAATGAAGCAGCTGCTAACCTAGACTTTGAACAAGCGCACCACTTAAAAGAAAAACTGGACATTTTGGAAACCTACCAAAGTAAATCAACAGTGGTAAGCGCTGTATTGAATGACATTGATGTTGTTTCCATAGCCTCTGAGGGCAAATACGCATTTGTAAATTACCTTAAAGTTTTAAATGGAAGTATTGTTCAAACTCAAACCATTGAACTGAAGAAGAAACTTGATGAAAGTGACCGCGAGCTAATTGAATTGGCAATTGCCGAGTTTAGGAATCGCTTTGAAAGCACATCCAAAGAAATTGTTATTCCCTTTGAATTAGAAATAAATGATCCTAAAATAAAATTTACTGTTCCTAAAGCCGGGGATAAAAAGAAACTACTCGAACTTTCCGAAAAAAATGTTCTGTTCTTTAAAAAGGCGAAATTGGAGCAATATGAGAAACTAAACCCTGAATTAAGGACAGAAAGAGTGCTTACTCAGCTAATGAATGATTTGCATCTTTCAACACTACCTCGGCAAATCGAATGTTTTGATAACTCTAACTTTCAAGGCAAGTATCCCGTTTCGGCCATGGTGGTATTTAAAGATGCCAAACCATCCAAGAAAGATTACCGTCACTTTAATGTTCGAACTGTTGAGGGGCCCAATGACTTTGCTACCATGAAGGAGGTTATTGATAGAAGATATAGCAGGGTAATTAATGAGCAGCAAAATTTACCTGACCTTATAATTGTTGATGGAGGGAAAGGCCAGCTTTCTTCAGCCGTTGAGGTTTTAAAAAAACTAAAGATTTATCATAAAGTCCCAATCATCGGCATAGCTAAACGACTGGAAGAAATCTATTTTCCAAATGACCCTCTTCCCTTATATATTGATAAGAAATCGGAAAGCTTAAAGTTAATTCAACAATTGCGGGATGAAGCTCACCGATTCGGCATTACACATCATAGGAAAAGAAGAGATAAAGGCACTTTGGCTACAGAATTGGAGCAAATTGAAGGCATAGGCAGCAAAACAGCAGAGAATCTGCTGAAGCACTTTAGATCAGTTAAAAAAATCCGAGAAGCAAAAAAGGATGAGTTATTGGAAGTGGTAACCCTTAAACAGGCACTAGCAATTTTAACTTATTTTGGCACTGAAGAATAATAACCAGCACCGACCATCTGAATATTAATCAAGAAATGTAAAAGTAAAAATGGGCATCATAACTGATGCCCATTTTTACTAATACTCTTAAAATTTTTAATATTCCCACAGATCTTGTTCGTAATCCATGAGCTTTTTCTTGATACGTTCAGCTTCATATAAACGGTCTATTCCGTTAGCATAGTCCTGAATACGTAAATCATCTGAGTTAGATTCTTTAATAATATAGCTTGTAAACAAACGCTTAATGAAGTAGTCATCAAAGCTTAAGTTAGAAGCGTCATTAAAACGGTTAAATACTTCAGCATTGGCTAACACCTGACGAGCTTCAGGATAATAAACCCAGAAGATAGGAGTAACACCAATAGTATCACCAGAGGTTTTACTGATATTTAGTTTACAAGGTGCAATTGCAATAATGCGTGGTTCGAAAATAGAACGCTGCTTGTCGAAAATCCAGTCTTCTTTGATACGGTATTTAACAATTTGATCAGGGTTAAAGTTTTCACGTACTACCGTATCACGCATAATACTCGGATCGTTGATATCTGGAATTTGAATCGTATCAACACGACCTCCAGCCATCTTCGCAACTTGCTCAACAGACATCATATCACGGAACGTACTGTCACTTCCATCTTCAGGATTGCTATACGCAGTTAATTCTCCCGCATTAATCGCTTTCATCAAGACATTGATTAAACGAGAATTAGGGTGATTTAACGGTCTGTTCATTTTCTCGTGAATGTCGATCTCTCTCCAAATACGCTTTGCAAACATAACGTCAGCCTGACGAATATAAGGATAAGGAATAACCTTCACATTCACATTATTTTCCTTCTTGTAAACACCATCTATCACGTCGCCAAATAATGAACCTGTAGCAGACGGACGCTTTTTAGTTGTGTCAACTGGTTTAGGAGCTGGTGCTGGAGGCACAGCAGCCATAGTTGTTGTTGCTGGAGCAGCCGTTTTTGTTTTCGCTTTGGCAACAGTTTTTTTTGTGCCTTTTTTTGCGGCCACAGATTTGCTACTTGTTGCTTTTGGTTTCGTTCCGGTAGATTTTTTCTTGGCCTGGCCAAGAGCTACAGAACAGCAAACAAGCATTGCTAAGGCGACTAAATAAAATCTCTTCATCAGTAAAATTATTGAACAGTGAGCGATACCCCAGTTGATAACCTGCGTGAGTTACCTTTAGGATCGCGAACGGTAATATCTTCAATTGTGATCTTATCACCAGTAGTTACACTTGACAAGGCTTGACGTAAACGGGCACTTAATGCAGGTCCGTTAACTGACTCATAGATTGGGTCGGTACGTTTTTTAACAACATACATTGTATAACCTGTTACGTTAAACTTCATGTCAAAATCAAAGTTTTCAAGAACTGCAAATACACCAGGCTGAGCTTTAACAGCTGCAGAACTTACACGACCAGAAGAAAGACCGGCAAATTTAGGTGTAGGTGGAGGTACTTGTTTAACACGATAAACCTGAGATCCCATGTTGGTCATTTTACCATTAATCTCAGCACTTACGTTTACGGTAACTTGTCCAGGGGTAGTAACCTCGGCAATATATTTACCATTACTACCTCTTAAAGAACCAGCCCCGCTTAAACTTGCACGTACTTTGCTATTTGGAACACCAGCTGCAGAAATAGAAACAGGGTTTTCAACACCAATGTAAAGTACGTTCATTTTATCAGCACTTACGTTAGCAGAAGGAGCCGCAACTTCGTACTTAGCAGTTTTAGAATAGGTTTCAACTGTTCCGTCACCTTTCTTAACTGAAATTTTAGCTTCGAAACTTCTTTCTCCAACACCTGATGCAGTAACAGTATATTTAGCTTTACCGTTTGCATCAATAGGCAATTTAGAGCCGCCTACATAAACATCAGGAGCCATGGTTGAGCTAGAAGCCGTTAAAAATACTTCAGCAGAATATTGCTGACCTGCTAAAACGTAGCTTGAAGGTGCTACAATTACAGCATCAAGTTTGTCAAATTTGAAGTCTTCAGCATAAATCTTGCTTTGAAGATATTTCAAAATTTCAACTTCCGAGTTTTTAACATCACCTTCTAATTTTGATAAAATGGTAACAGAAGCAGTAACAGGCACTTCCTGAAACTGTGCATTTTCCCATTTTTTATCTTTGCGATCCTCTGCTTTTAAGTTAATCGATACTCTGTCTTTATCAGCAGGATCAATTAAGCTTAATAATTTCTCGCGAGTTTCATTAATTTTTGCTTTTAACTCAGGACCTTTTGCTTCTGAAGGTTTTTCCTCATTCAACATGATTCTGGTTGAAATATCAAGGTCATCGTTTTTAGCAATGTCACCGGTCTCTTGGTTAATACCATCGGCTTCTTTAACAATCTGGTCTTTGATGCCTTTAATATAAGAGCCTAACTCATTACTAACTTTAACGGCTTCTTGAGCTTTAGTGAACCAAGGTCCAGTCTTTCCAGGGTCAGTTTTCATACTGTTCTGGAAAGCTTCCATGGTTTTATTTACAGTTTGATCTAGGTTTGTGGTTGATTCATCCAAACCATCTCTTACAGTTTTGAATGCGTTCAACACTTCCGCACTTACGTTCAACGCCAACATCGCAGTGAGTACCAGATACATCAGGTTGATCATCTGCTGACGTGCCGTTTGTTTACCACCGGCCATAGTCTAATCTTAAGGTTTTGATTTAATTAATAAAAACAGTTAATCAAATAAAAGTACAAGAAGCTTACGCTCTTTGAACATTCATTGCCGATAGCATATTACCGTACACTGAGTTAAGTGAAGTAAGGTTTTTAGCCAATTTAGCAACTTCTTCTTTGTATACCTTAGAGTAGTTAAGGGTCTCGTTGAAACCTTGCATAGTTTCGTTGATATTAGCATAGTATTTACCCATAGATTTCAGGTGGTTGTTAGACTCCTGTAATTCCATTTCGTAAACCGCGTTTAATGCTGCTAAGTTCTTAACCATTAAGTTGATTTGCTCGTTGTAAGCTTTAGTATCAACATTGGTGCCCGCCATTTCAACTAATGACTGAGAAGCTCTTTGGTAAGAAACTACTAATTGATTTACTGAATCAGTACCGCGCTTCAAGCTGTCAGATAATGCAGTAGTGTCAATTGACACATTAGCAATATTTGAAATCGCATTTACTTTATCACCAAATGTTCTTAAACCCACTCCTAAATTATTTACCATTTCAGGAGTAATGTTTGCCTCGCCTAACATTCTGTCTAATGCATTTGTAGTACCGCCACCTATTGAGCCGCGTGACATGCTTGCTCCGGCAGGAACAGGCTCGTTCTCTGGCAATAACTCAGGGTAAACTCTTGACCAGTCTGGTTCATCAGTCTGTTTTTGAAAAGCCATGGCGATGAAAATGATTGCCTCACAACCCATACCTACCATCAGCATTTCCCTGGCACCATCCCAGTGAAGAATTTTAAATAAGGCACCTAAAATTACTGGTGCAGCGAACAAAGACGCGAAGAAGTTTAAGTTAAACTTGATTTTACCGTTCATAATAATTCGATCAGTTTAGTTGTAATTGTTAATGTTTATCTCTGGTTAGTTTTTAGCACCTAATTGTTTTCCCATGTGTTGAGCAACACAACGGAAGCCGATATAAGACTTAGCGCTGTCTTGATACTCATAAGAACGAGAACCGTTTTGTAAGAAGAATCCAATATCTTTCCATGATCCGCCTCTTACCACTTTACGACGCTGCGCTAATGATGACATATCATCTTCTTGTGTTCTATAAGTAGGGTTCATGTCATGAGTGAACGTATATGAAGACTCATCATACGTTTCACTGGTCCATTCTGAAACATTACCCGCCATATTATACAATCCGTAATCGTTAGGGAAATAAGATTTTGCGTGAACTGTATAGAATCCTCCGTCATCAGCATAATTACCACGACCTGGCTTAAAGTTCGCTAACAAACAGCCTTTGCTGTTGCGAATATAAGGACCTCCCCAAGGGAAATCAGTACCAATTCTTCCGCCACGAGCAGCATATTCAAACTGGGCCTCAGTTGGAAGGCTAACTTCACCTCTGCGAGGTTTCTTGTTTTTATCGCGGTAGTTATTGTTAAACTCTGTTCTCCAAGCACAAAATGCATTTGCTTGTTTCCAAGTCACTCCTACAACCGGATAATCATCAAAAGCAGGGTGTGAGAAATACTGCTGAACCATTGGTTCATTTTGTGCATAACTAAAGTCGGCCAACCATACTAATGTATCAGGGTAAATAGTTACTTTTTCACGTTTGATAAACGATGAACGAGGTTTTGTACGGTTCTGCTTTAATGCCGCTGCACGTAAATCAAACCAGGTGTATTGATAAACTAATTTGGTTACATCCCAATCATTTCTACCCGTAATCTTATCATCTCCCTGGTAGTACATACCTTTTAATTGGTCAGCATTAGGATTATTTTTAGCTGAGTAGTTAACTTTTTGTTTAGGGTTGATATACTCTGTACCGTCTTCACCTTTTACAACAAAGTTACCTCCCATTGTTTTTGCAGCAATTGAATCGCGGACCCATAAAACAAATTGACGGTACTCGTTGTTGGTAATCTCAGTTTCGTCCATATAAAATGGAGAAATTGTTTGTTGACGATTTTGTGCAACCCTTGAAGCGGTTACATCTTGGTCGGCTTGACCCATGATAAATGTTCCTGCAGGTATGTAAACCATACCGTATGGAACATCCTGTTTATATGGTTTGCGCCCCTGAACGCCAACCAACTCACCTTTAGCTCCCGAAGAACCACATCCGCTGAGTGAAAACAGAAGTGCCGATGTACAAAGCAGCCACAAATATTTCATAAAATTTAAGTTGTAAAGGTTTGGCAAATAGTATTAGTAAATATTGTAATTCTCTTTTCTAATATAGTTATTCTCTTTTCTACACAGAAAAAACTATTCCTTAATTCGTTTAAACGAGATATATTTTTAATTGTTACGCAACTTACGAAAATTATTCTCAAAAAAAAATCGTTAAAACGTCTGGAAAAAAACTTTCCTTTCGCTTTAACGACCCTTAAAAAATCGTGTAAAAATTACTATAGATTAAGATATTTTATTTATTAGCAGATTTTATATACTCTTCGATAGCCATTGTCATTGATGGCGATTGTGGTGTAGGTGCCTGTACATCAAGGAATAAACCAGCATCTAAAACTGCCTTATGAGTGGTAGACCCAAATGCTGCAATGCGTGTATTATTCTGGACAAAATCGGGAAAATTTTGATACAGTGACTTGATACCTGATGGACTAAAAAATGCAATCATATCATACTTTACTTCCGCTAGATCTGAAAGATCACTACAAACAGTACGATACATAACTGCCTCAGTAATGTCATACCCGGCATCCCGCATTTTAATCGGAACTTCTTCTTTGCTCACATCTGAACATGGAAACAGGTATTTCTCACTCTGGTGTTTTTTAAACTGTTCCATCAAATCAGCAGTTGTCTGTTTCCCAAAGAAAATTTTGCGTTTTCTGTACTGAATGTACTTCTGAAGATAAAGTGCTGTCGACTCCGTATTACAGAAATACTTCATCTCGGCAGGCACTTCAAAACGCATTTCTTCGCATAAACGAAAATACTGATCAATTCCGTGACGACTTGTAAAAATAATTGCCGTGTAATCAGGTAAATTAATTTTACCTTTCCTGAATTCTTTTGCCGGAACACCCTCAACATGAATAAATGGCCTGAAGTCCAGCTTCAAATTGTATTTTTTAGCTAGTTCAGTGTACGGATTCTTGTCGCTCTCTGGCTTAGGCTGTGTGATTAAAATACTTTTAACCTTTATTTTCCTCTCTGTCATGATTTTTTATCCCCTTACTTCAGCTGAAATTTTAATTCAAAAGTACTTTATACAATATAATTAATGGACAAATTTCGAAGGCGCAAAGATAAATAATAAAATAAAATTTCGAAAACTGAAAATTTGACGAAATGAATATTGCTCCTCTAAGATATTGGTAAGTAAAACTCAGTACCAATATCGAACTAAACACAATTATCATATTATGCTTAAACACTAGTGGTCCAAGTGTATATAATATTAATAATGGTATCAACAACAAGGTAAATGTTCCGAATGAAATATAAATAATGGAAATATAGTTATTCACCATATTCTTGATTCCAAACAATGCACCTGCTAATCGTAACACTATCGTTTTTGCCATAAAAAACAACATGACAAACAACGACAACAGTAAATAAGTTCCTACCCCACTTATGCCCAGCAATTCATTTATTCCGAAGAGTATTTGAAGTAAATAACCAAACGTCAAACCTATCAAAATAGCCATAAAAATAAATGACTCGGAATTGAGCAGGTTATTATCCCTTACAAGCTGATTCAAAATTCTATTGTTAATAAACCCCTGCGCCATTACACTCAAATCTCTTGAAAAGAAATAGCTCACTAAAACGAGCAACAAGAATAGAGCAAATAGAATGTAAATCTGATCAGGAGCTTTAAATTTCCTATCCAAAGGTTCTACATCAGAAGCGGTAGCATGCAAAGACATTTTCTTCTTGAGCGTGATGTACTCCTTAAAATCTTTGTTATAGGCAACGATAAATGAATCGATGGAAGTGTTTTGTTTGCTTTTATCAATTAACACCGGAACCTTGCGCAAATTTGCAAGAGCTATACTGTCTTTTATAGCTGTAGAATCAACTTGCATTATCGTCGGGGTAAAAGATACAGAGTCCTGCGCATATCCCCCGATATAACAAACCGATAAACATATTGTAATCAATAAAATTCTGACAACCGCTCTCAAAATATTAAAATGATATCGCCGCAAAACTACCTGATTTCATTCTATTTCAAAAGACCTTAAGCTAAGTTTGTGGTACTATTTGTTTGATTTCTACCATAAACCTGTAAATCCATATAATAGTCCATCTTTATCAAAAGATATTTGATTTTTTCTGTAACGAATTGCTTCAATTCTCAACTTACTGTACAGATCAAAATAGAAAACACACAACTATGAAATGTATATGAGAAACTTTTTGACAATACCAGTCCTTGCACCGCACTTAAAGAGCATTTTTTAACTTCTCACTTAAAATTTAAAAGATTTCTGTAACGAATCAATAAACATTAACACTAACTAAATAAATTAACAACTTAATATGAAGAAGATTATTTTAACTCTACTGATCTTAACAACTATTACTCTATCCAATATGAGTAAGGCCCAAAAAATTGAACAAACGAAAAATTCTCTATTGTGGGAAATTACCGGTAATGGCTTACAAAAACCATCCTACCTTTTCGGAACAATTCATATGATTTGTGAGAATGATTTCTTTATCTCCGAAAAGTTAACCAAAGCTATAAACCACGCTGATCAGCTAGTCTTAGAAATAAATTTAGCAGACACTACTGAATTGAAGGATTTACAACAAAGTATGATATCTTCGGTTCCGTTAAGCAAGCAACTTACTTCAATACAATATCATTATATCGACTCTGTTATTAGTCATAGGATGTCATTGTCATTGAAACAGTTAGAAAATGCCAGCTTGCTTTTCCTTAATAGCATACTCCTTAGTTCAACTTTACCCTGCAAAACACCTAAAGTTTATGAAATCGAATTAATAGACCTTGCTCGTAAAAGAAATTTACCCATCAGGGCATTAGAAACAGTAAAAGATCAGGTAAACTCATACAACAAAGCATTCCCAAAAGACTTCCTGCTTTCACAAATGATGCTTTCCAATGAGTATGGTGAATATTTCGCTAAAATGATTGAAGATTATAAAAACGAAGATATCAGTAGTTTATACTCAAAAATGAGCGATAAGCGATTCTTAACTGATGAATCTTATAAATGGATGCTGACCGAAAGAAATGCTAACTGGGTGAAAATTATGCCAGAGATGATGCAGAAAAACAGTGTACTATTTGCTGTAGGTACGGCTCATTTGGGGGGAAAAGATGGTGTAATTGAATTATTAAAAAAGAAAGGTTACACGGTAAAACCTGTATTAAATTAAATGTCTACAGCTAAAGAAAAAGAATTTCTTGCTCTTGTTGAAAAACATAAAGGAATTATCCATAAGATTTCCAAAATGTATATGGATAATACTGATGATCAAAATGATTTGTTTCAGGAGATCATATTGCAACTTTGGAAATCTTATGATTCCTTTAATCGCCAAAGCCAATTTTCAACCTGGATGTACAGGGTAGCCCTCAATACTGCCATTCTGTATTATAAAAAAGATAAACGAAAGCCCGAAACCGTGTATGAAGCAATCCCTGAAACAATTGCCCTAGGAGATGACGATTCAGAAGAGAAAGAGTTACAATTGGCTCATTTTTACAGAGCCTTGCAAAAATTAGATAAAATTGAAAAAGCATTAATTTTCTATCACCTGGAAAACTACTCACACAAAGAAATTGGCGAAAACTTAGGTATTTCCGAAGGAAATGCCAGGGTAAAATTAAGCAGAGCAAAAAACCGTTTAAAAGAACTTATTAAGGAACAAGGTTATGAATTTTGATGATTTGAAAGCAGCCTGGAACAATGAGTCCGACAACAATATTAATATTCCACAAAATTTGGAAAGCTTAAAAGAAGCACAATCTCCTGTTGATAAAGTTAAGAAGAACCTTCGCATGGAGTTTTGGTTAAACATAGTATTTCTAGTTATTTTCATTGCGTTACCGTTCTTTTATAATCGATTAACACCAATGTCAACTGTATTGTACTATACGCTGTTACTCACTATGCTAATGCCAATGAGTTATTATTTGGTAAATTTCTATAAGTTCTACGGCCGAATTAATCATTTGAGCATTAATACCAAAGACAGTCTGAATGAAGTTTACTTTGAGCTGAAGCATTTTATTGAGATTTATAAAGTGATGCAGCATTTTATTTCTCCAACCTGCCTCTTATTAGGCCTGATCATGGGCTTAGGGCATAAAACCGGTAAAGTGCTGGATAAGATTGCAGATGCAACCATAACACAACACGATGGAATAATCCTTATAACTATATTGATTGTATCATTCAGTACACTTATGACATTATTCTTCATCTACGTTAAATGGTATATAAACTGTCTGTATGGCAAGCATTTAAAAGAACTAGAAAACATTAGAGAAGAACTCAAAGAAATCGAATAACATCATTATAGTTAACCAAAATTAAGTGCGGTGAGGGGCAGATCTATTCACCGCATTTTTTGTAACTATCAAATACTGCTATTCTTTCCATAATTTTGCAGCATGGCTGGAATGGAATTTATATCTGTATAACAATTAGTTACATCCAAAAAGAAACAAATAAGTAACACTACAATAGAAGATTTATCGCGCTGGCTTAAAAATGGAGAATCAAATTTTAATTCGATACTATAACATTCCTGCTTATTTTTACAACATGCCACTAGATGCCCCCCAAAAAGGAAGTGGCAAGTAATAAGTTCAGTAATAAGGATGGTAATAGGGATGGTAATAGAGATGGTAATAGAGATGGTAATAGAGATGTAGTATCTTAAAATCAAGTCATCCAATATCGTTGCAAAAGCCTCGTTCTAGGTAAATTTCTCCTCGCAATCGTTCACGGTTCATGAACACAGATATTTTATGAACAAACAAGCGCCTCCCATCATAAGTTCTAACACGGCAGACAAATGCACGAGCAATCACAACAGTAAGGAAAACCTATTTCTTTGGCTGAATACTACTAGTGTAAGCCTTATAAAGTTTTAAGTTAAAAGTTCCAACTGAGACATCTAAGCCAAAAAAATCTGCATCATGAGTAACAATCATTGCTGATTGTTCTTTAGCTAAAACGTATAGGTAATGATCGTTAAAGTCTAACTTGCTGGCATCAAAGGAAGTTAACTGGAGGAAGGTTTTTTGATGAACGTCAGTAAAAACTATATGAGAAGAATATCCATCTAGATCGTCTATTATACTTTCATATCTTATTTTATAATCATTACTGCCCCGATACTCGGCTTTATAGAATTCAGAGAACGACGGAATTACTCCTGTTTTCCCCTTATATTTCTTACCAAATGCCTTATTTCCATGAAATCGCAATAAACGATTAAGTAGCTCACTTAACTGAAGGGGGCAAAGTAAGATTTTAGCTATATCGTGTTTTAAGATTTTATCAAAGAAGATTTTGTAATGCTCGCTAGTAGGTTCATCATCAATACCCAATATAGGTAGCCAAACATTACTGTCTAAAAGATAATAGCGCTCTTTTGGACTGCTATTATTATGTAAATTGATAATGTTCAAACTGCCTAGGCTAGAGCTTCCTCACGATAAGCTTGATAATTGTCTTTATTAACAAAGTTATCCCACATATCAGAGTACTTATTCATGAAGTTTAAAATCTGCGAATAACTGCTTGGATGGATATATTTTTTTACATCCTCCTCTCCATAGTCAGCCAATAACTTGCCAAAGGACGCATTAAGGAATAAAGTCGAACAACGCTTGATATCTGAGAAATCTACTTCAATTTCTTCTTTTTTAGAATCATTGAAATGCTTTTTGATTTCACGATAAACTTTGATGCCGTCATCGTGCAAGGAAGCATTTGAACTGCTCAGAATATCTAAAACGTTAATTTTCATTGTCAAAACGGTTTGTTTCAATGTTAAAACGAAAATTATATAAGAATTGTTTCAGGACGACAAAGGTATAAAAAATTTGACCACTTAAACATTTATTAAATTAGTGTTTTTTTATTAAATTCCAAATTTATCATAGCTCCCAAGTAGTTATTTCGTAAATCCGTAATCCCATCAGGGTAAAGCAGACTCATTCTCATTGTTTTACTACACCAGCCAGCATTTCCCGTGTAGACTTGAAGCCCACCATTATGATCAACTAAATACTGATTTAAATTTTTCAGTCCACTACCACCTGGAGCATCTGGTTTTGTACTGTTGCCAGCAAGAGCCCATAAAATTGCATCGCCACAACTATTTATTTTCTCAGGTTGCCTCTCTTTAATCTTTTTATAAAATCCGACGCCTAAGTCGGAGATTGAAAAATGGATTACCCCCTGCTTTGGATAATACTGCCCACAAACAAAAAAAGGATCATTTGATTCGGCATGCTTATCAATATTTGCGTAAACCTCAGTCAGGTCATCAATCAGCTTTTCTTTAATTTCCTCACTAAACTTAGGCATCGCGGGATGAACAAGCAACTCACTTTCAAGGTAATCACAAAACTCGTCTTTCTGCTTAGGAAAAAAACCTTTATAAGGAATACATGAGCTTTTTTGATAAGCGTTAAGGTTCTGATCAAGAGGAATAAAGTTGTTGTGAAAAAAAATACCGCATTTTTTTGCGACCTGCTCGGAATTAATCGAAAATGTAAGACCGTTCTCTTTATTCAACCTATACAATAAGGCACCAAGGAAAGCACACAGATTTCCATCTACCCAATTTAGATTATCAAGTTGAACATGTATGGTAATTCCCATATGCTTTTTACATTCCTCATAAAACTTCAGTAACTGTCTGATACCGGATGCATTTGTATAAATATAATCCTCTCCTAACTGAATGCCTATCACTTGCTCTGATATTTTTTTAAATATCTGTAAATTTAAAAAAATGAAATTACGCCACAACCCGCCCCCCTTTTAGCAGCGTGATCAGATGATTAGAAAGAGGGGATTCTATTACTAGCCAGTTGCATAAATTCCCAAGTCCAATAATTCAATTACCTTCCTTTGAAAAGCTGCTTCCTTGCTTCATTCAATTCTGTTTCCGCTCGATTAATCCTGGCCTGTACCTCTGCGCGTCGCTTTGCCTCATTTTCAAGTTGTATTACTTTAACTTCCATAGCTTCTGGATTCTTGTAATAACTTTCTTCTACTGAATTTGCATATTCCGGTTGGATCTGCCTGAGCATTCTAAATTTAATATCATTAGCGGATAATCGACCGTTTTCTATGAATAAATGAGCGCAAAGACCTGTTGAAATTGCTACAACAATCAAAATAAACACCCCTGAAAGTATCCAACCCTTAGATCTGGGATCAAAAGAATGCAAGTGCTTAACCGGTATGATTTTAGGCATTTTACTGACCATAGTTTTAACTTCTTCAATCTGGTGTTGAATTTGTATGGCCGGATAATTAAAATTATGATGCGTAACTATTCTTTCTAACTCCTTTATTGGCTGAGCCTGCTCCTGAATCGAATTTTTCAATGCTTCAAACTCTGAAGCATAATCAGGGAAGTCTGTTTTTCTCTTATCCAGCTCATTTACTTTTTTTATCAATTGTTCTAAGATTTCATCATTGGTATTTTTTTCAGAGGATGTTAAGTTTTCCATTTGTCTCGTTCATTAATAGATTAAAAAATTTTGTTATCGTCCATTCCCATAGCCATGTGTCTGATTGCGGCGTTTCTTTTTCTTCTTGCCTGACATTTCCGGTTCTGGCTTCTGAGAAGGATTACTAAGCAGATCCTGGAATACTGAGGCGCCAAATGATATTGTCTCCTTAAAGCTGGTAACAACCCCTGCGTCTGACCGTATTGCATGCTCTTGAGTCGCAAGGGAAGAAGTATCTCCTAGTCGGGTTTGACTTAATTGCTCGGCTAAGTCTTGTTGCCGATTTACCTGCCCCAGCGTTTTCACCAGGCTTGCATAACTCAGGCTCCTGTCAATTTCTGACCCTTTAAAAGTATACCCGTCTTTTTTGAAACTGATTCCCTGGATCTCATTCGAGTTGCTTTTGTATTTGTAAATCATTTCGATATCTTGTTTTTCAAGCGCCGTTTTCAGCTCTTTTAGGTTATGAACCTGCTGACTTGCATAGTTGATCGTATCGAACAATTCATATTTCACTTTAGCCTCACCTTTCAACTGCTGCCGGTTCACGTGGGTTTTATCCTGAGCGATGAAAAAGCCGTACTTTTTTGTCAGATCCTTGCAAATAGTTGTATTCCGTTTGTGCTGGAAAGCATCGGGTATTGTTTTCCCTGCATTGTTAACCCGATTGTAAATAATGTGCAGGTGCGGATGATTTCGATCCTGATGTTTGACAATCAGAAATTGAGTGTCCAGGATCTTCATTTTCTCAAGATACTGCCTGGCTACATCGACCATCAATTCATCGTTTAGCTTCAACCGATCATTCATACTCCAGCTCAAAGCGATATGTCCTACTGCTTTTCCCAGATCGGGATTGGCTTTGCGCTGCAGATTAAAATCATCAATGGTTTGATTGAGCTGCTCCGTCCGCACGCCTTCAGCATACAGGATTTCGGCGTCCTGTTTTTGCAGGACGTATCGCACGCATCCAGCAAAACTTTTACCTGTGATTACTTTCCCGATCATCGTTGTTCAGGTGTTTTAAAGTAGTATCGATTTCGACCAGAAGATCCCGGCACCGCAAGGCTACCGATAAGATCCCCTGCTGATGAGCCAGCTTCGTTAATTGATTCAGATTATTTGCTAAACCGGCCAGCATGCGCAAAATGCTAAGTTCTTCAACGGTTAGCCTGGGGATAACTTTTGCTGTTTTGGCAGCTGCTCTGACCCAGTTACTGGCTCGCATTCCGGCTGCTTTCGCCTTATTTTCGATCAGGAATTTTTCGGTAGCAGTCAGCCTGATCCTGATGTCCATTTCCCGCTTTACCTTCTTCCTTGGCGCTCCGCCCTTGGGTTTCTGAATAGTATCTCTTCGAATCTCTTCCATCTTAATTTTCAGTTTACCTCCTTTTGCGACCAACGGGAGAAAAAGGCAAGTTGGTTCCGACTAGAGCCGGAAAAGTTTTTGTGGAACAAAAACACAAACTTGCTCCTTACAGGACGCGCAAAAAATCACACGCTTAATTATGCTGCCAAACACAGCTTTATTAGATTGATCCTCGGTTTTGATTTTCCGAAGTTGCTTGTAAATATTCATTGATGTCTTTAAATTCCTTGTAGAACTCACCTGAATATATCCCGTCGATACCTGACTCCTTCAGTTTGATTGCAGCGTTCTTTCCTGCCAAATCATTATTTAAAAACAGGAATACATCTTGATGACTCCGTAACACATCAACACTTCTGTGAAGCAAGCTAACGGAATTTAAAACCAGGAAATTGGCATGTAGCTGCCGGTACACCCGAAGTTCCAAAATGGAGAGAAAATCGATAAAGCCCTCAAACAGGAAAACAGATTTAGAACCATTATCCAGAAAGGTTATATCCTTAGGTGAAGACGATCCTTTAAACCAGCGATTACGAAGCTCATAACCTCCCGAACGATTTGGGAAACCAATTGCAGAATAATTTTTATCGGCAATACTAAAGCCCACCTGCTTACAATATTGTTTTGCTGTTTGCAGGCTGACACCTCTTTCTCGCAGATAGCTTTTCAAGGCGAAGTTATGGATAGGAGATACGTCTTTAATAATGATTTTTGGCTCCACAATGTTATTTTGTACTGTGTTCGAAGGTGGCTGTTGAAAAGAAAGGTGAACGTCCGCACTCATTTTTTGCAATAGGTCAGAGATCGAGCAATTGTGCAGGCGTATTCCCAAATCTATTATTGATCCACCTTCACCTGTACCATGATCATACCAGGCATTTAACTTTGTGTTTACTTTGAAGGAAGGATGCTTTTCATCCCGCAAGGGAGATAGGTACCAAAGGTCATTACCCTTGGAGTAGACAGGCTTAATACCCATTCGTACCAGGTATTCATTTATAGGAATTTTCTTTGCTTCATTACAGCTCAAAGTTTTCATAGGCGTAAGGGTCATTTTTTTGATGATTTGATGAAATACATCTTTAATTATTTGATTTTCAAGCAATTAACCCGTCATCAAAGTGTCATCAAATGCGTCATCGCATCATTTTTTCAACCTTTCTTTTCATCAGCCTTTTTCATTTGATGACGTTTTGATGACGTTTTGATGACAGTATTTTATTGATTTACAAATAGTTATATCTTTTGTCATCAAATCATCAAGAATCATTCAGCTTTAAAATCGTTTCGATGGTCAGAGAAAAGTAGCGACCTTTCTGAGTGGTCTCATAAATGCTTCCATCACTTGCCATGCGATATTGCGTGTAAGCATTGGAATTAGGAGAAGGCTTTAAGTTCCAGACATTTTGTAAGATCCTGCGAATTGATCCGGTGTCGTGATTACGGAATCCTTTTCGGTTAAGCCAATCTTGAACATCTCCCACGCAGAACTTGATCTCCTGTATTTCTTTTTCGTCCGAAATAGCCAACATCAATTGAGCAATCTCCACCTCTAACTTGTGCCGGTTCTGACGGATTACCTTTTTTAATGCAGGAGTGGAAATCTGCTGCGCAGTAAACCACATCCGCGATTGCTTGGAAGTTGAAAACTTTCGATTTATCAGATAATGAATTAAAAAGGGGATTTCACTTTTCATATCAGCCAATAATCGCTGATCATCTTTTTGAAGTGCCGGAATCTTTCGTATCCAATATCTTGTTTCCCCAGGATCAATCAGTACGAAACTATCCTCGTTGTTGCTGCACAAAACAAACTTTCCAAAAAACTCAATTTCCTGTCTATCCTGGCCTTTGGCTTCTGCTTTATAGAACGCAGCCGTACTTAGGTTCTTGAGCCGCTCTGAATCTTCTCGTCGTTCGAGAAAGGTCTCATCTACTCCGATAAGTACTTTATGTGCCCATTCGGCATTGAAGTTCGAACGGAAATCTTCATTAGTGTTAATGGTCATGTTATCACCGAAGATGGCTTTCAGTAGATTCAGAAAAGTTGTCTTCCCTGTATTGCGCTCCGTACTCACCAGGCAAAGGATGGGGAGGATCTGCATCGGCATTTCGAGCAGGATTTTCAGGTAATCCAGGCCATATTCCAGCTGATCGCCAAATATGTGTTGCAGATACTCCAGCGTTCGCATGGGCTGTCCTGCTTTCGACACATGAATAAAAGGGTAGTACTTGTTGTAGAAATTGCCAATAATACGTTGGTATTGCAGGTGGCTAGGCACAAAGCAGAAGCCATCATACCTGGGTATCTCTGACAAAAAGGATTTACCATGATCCTGCTTAATGCATTCTACCGACCAGGATATGAGCATTACCATAAAATCACCGGAAGCTAGTGGCTTCTTAACTGTTTTATAGTAAATAGTGCCTATTCGAATGTATTGAGATACAGTTTCCATAGGCTTATCTCCTCCTTAAATGACGCTTTCTAACAAAACTCTCTGCTTTATCGGCAATCTCCCCACTGGTCATTTTCTTATGGGATAGCAACCAGGATAAGAGTGCTTTCTTGGAAAACCTTACACCACCGTTTGGTAATGCGATGTAAGGAATTTCCCCTGCTGATTTTAATTGATAAAGGGTTTGTCTTGCGTAACCCGTTATTCTTTCCGCAACTTCATAGCCCCCGATCTCGTCATCGTCAGCTGAAACCTGTGCTGGTATTGGAGGAGTTGATTCTTTTAAAATTGCTAATAGATCTGACACTTTCAGGTCTATCAAGCGAGTGTTTTCGTTAATACTCATTTGCTTTCCTACTGGTTTGGAAGCAAAGGAATAGATCAAAATAGAGCTAAACGAACGATTAATAGTTATCGTACGAAAGTACGTTAAATAGATTATACTGCACTATTCACGTTTATTCTAGCGGCATTTTCATACGCAGATTTGTAAACCTCCGAATATTCAACTGGAGTATTTTTAACCCTTTCGGTTTCAAGAAAGGTTAAGCTCTGTGTTTCTCCGAGCATAAAAACATCGCGAACAAAGCTTCTGTGGGAGTACTTTAAAATTCGATCTGAAAGTACCTTTCGATCTTCGATACAAAATTTTAAAAATCCAGCTATGGTTTTGTTTAATGCTCTGGCATCAATGATCATTACAAGTTCTACCTTGCCTTGATCAGTAATTCTAAAGAGCTGACCATTCCTGCTCCCCTTATTTAAATTTTCTAAAAATCTTTTAAAAGCCTGTTCCTTCTGCTCTATTGTTTTGCCTTCCATCCAAAAGTCATAAAAAGACATAGGTTGAGAAATCGCATTTACTTCTGAATCAGATGACTTTTCAATTTTTCTTCTCCAGTCTCGGCTTAAGAATAAATTGAATATCTCGTCTCTTTCCTTGCGTTCCTTAATCGGGTAAATTAAGCTTGTAATAATGTAGCCTCCAAAACCAATGAATATAGAAGCAGCTAGATGTAGCGCTACATCCAGTGGATTAGACTTATTTAAACCGAGGTACGTAAACATAATAACCAACGCAGTGATAGTTAAAGAAAACACTGTGAAAAGCAGGTAATGGAATACATGAACATGAATATAAAACCACCTCAACTTAATTGTTTCTGCTTCCTTCAAACCTTCGAAGGTATTTCTGATTTGGCGCAATCTTTCATCATAACTTAAATGACTGTACCGACCGGACATTTCACTTAGCCAATTGCGGTAGTTAATAGATAATATGAGTTGAACGGGAACAACCCAGATTGCCAGCACAACAAATACAGATAGAATTGTAGTTCTAAAAGTCGGAAATAAAAGGTACAGCAAAACGAATAACGCAACCGCACCGATTTCGGTAAAGATTCTTTTCATAGGTTAGATTGTATATTTTTCAATTGCCGAGAGAAAAGATTATTCCTTTTCACCAGCCTCACCTTCAGGGGAATTGACAATGGTTTCATGAACTAACTGCGGAAACTTTAACATTTCAGCTTTTTTCTTCTCATCGACAATTTTAGCATAGATCTGAGTCATTTCTAATTTGCTATGCCCAAGCAATTCTTTCATGGTATAAATATCGATACCGAAAGTCAAGCCAATGGTTGCAAATGTGTGTCTGGCTGCGTGAAAGTGAAGGTTTTTCTTTAAGCCGACCTCCAGTGCCCAGAACTTTAGATAAAAGTTAACCACCTGGCTTGATGGTAAATCCCAAAACACCTTTCTATTGATTTCATGTTTTTCGACTTCGTCTATAATTTGCAACGCATCTTTAACCAACGGAATCCTAACAATTTTACGAGGCGTCTTTGCTGGTCTAAAAACAATTTCTCCTCCTGATATTTCATCATAACTCAACTTCTTTATATCAGAAAATCTCAAACCTGTAAAACACGCGAATAAAAAAGCTTGCCTTACTTGCGAATTTCCATTTGCCGGAATACACTTTGCAAGCGATCGCACCTCTTCCATTGTTAATGTAGTCCGCTCCATATATTCCTCTTCGACAATCTTAAAAGTTTCGAATGGTGACTTCTGGACAATCCCCCTTATTTTGAGCTTATTGAAATACTGTCGGAACACAGACATATATGCACACGCGGTATTCTGACTAACCTCCTTTAAAAGATAATTTTGGAAACGTTGTAAGAGAACTTCATCAACATCGTTAAAGACCACGTTTTTATTAGTCAAGAACTTGTTTAGATGAATAGTCAGGCACTCCAGCTTGTAATTATATTTATGCTCCAGACATTCATCCAGATAGTCGAGCAATTTGTAATTGATGCTTTCAGGAGCTTTGTAGCCATGCTGTGAAAAATTTAGCTGGTCTTCTCTTTTATTCCTGATGGATTGAATAAGCTTCAACTTATCTTTGTCCGCTTCAGTAATCCGGGTTCCTTTCTCTGAATAATCCTTATCTACCTGGATACTTAAAAACTCGTAATTGCGCTTACCTTTGCCACTACCATTTTTGGTATAGATATCTAAGTAAGCGCTAAACTTACCAGATTTCAGTTTCTTATATCGTACTGTTACCATGTTACTTTGTTACTCGACATGTTTAAAAAGAATCATAGGAGTAACAAAAGTAACAAAGTTTTAAATAAAATGTTAATGAACAAGAAAGATAAAACAGAGTTAATATATTAAAAAACAGTATATTAACTCTGTAGTATTATCACATTCCATATCACTTTATAACGATTCAATTCATGGCTGGCATTTATATCCACATTCCTTTCTGCAAAAAAGCATGCTATTACTGTGATTTTCATTTTTCAACCAATTGGAAGGTAAAAGATGAATTAATCGTAGCACTTGAAAAAGAACTTGAGCTACAAAGGGGTTATTTAAACGGAGAAACCATTGAGACCATTTATTTCGGCGGCGGCACACCTTCTGTTTTAAGCGGAGTTGAAGTAAACCGCTTATTGGATAAAATAAACTCTATCCATCACGTAGCCATGAGGGCTGAAATTACACTGGAGGCCAATCCTGATGACTTGGATGCAGCAAAAATCAAGGAACTACGACAAACGGCTGTCAACCGGTTTAGTATAGGTATTCAATCATTTTTTGATGAGGATTTAAGGTGGATGAACAGAGCTCATAATGCCAGCGAGGCACAGTCTAGTATTATGCGTGCTCAGGATGCCGGATTTGAAAACATCACCTGTGATTTAATTTATGGCTATCCGCTACTAACAGATAAAAAATGGAAGGAAAACATACAGACACTTATTGATCTTAATATTCCACACATTTCTTCCTATTCAATGACGATTGAGCCACAAACTGCTTTAGCTTCATTTATCCGAAAAAAACAACAACCCGCAATGAATGATGAACAAAGTGCAGCACAGTTTCAAACCTTAATTGCAGAGTTAGAAAAAAATGATTTTTTACATTATGAAATTTCAAATTTTGGCAAAGAAGGCTGGATGTCAAAGCATAATTCAAATTATTGGTTCGGGAAAAAGTATTTAGGCATTGGCCCTTCGGCCCATTCCTTTAATGGAGAATCACGTCAATGGAATATAGCCAATAACTACCGTTACATCGAATCAATCAGCAATAAAAAAATACCATTTGAGCTGGAGCTTTTATCCCCTATTCAGCGTCTAAATGAATACTTAATGACCTCTTTACGTACTATGTGGGGCTTAGATTTACAAAAAGTTAAAATTGACTTTGGCCAGGAATACCTGGAAGAATTACTCCATAACAGCGATCAATTTATTGACAAACAATGGATAACAATGAACAATAATCATTTGGTTTTAACTAAAGAAGGTAAACTTTATGCAGATTTGATTGCTGCAGAATTATTCTTTGGGTAAAAATCTAAAACAACTTAAAACAACATCCATTACTTTTGCATTATATACATCACACTTAACATAGAACATTCGTATCTTTTATTTTCCTAACTGATTCTTAATATGGGATTTTTACTAAAACCTATTGAACGGATCTCAAATGTCAGCAGAGAAGAATTTGAAGATAAATACCTAAAACCACGTAAACCTGTTATTATTACAGATATGGCCCAAAACTGGCCAGCTTACGAAAAATGGACTTTCGATTACTTAAAACAGGTGGTGGGCAACAAGGTAGTTCCTTTGTATGACAGTGCTAAAGCCGATCCGTCAAAACCTATTAATGCTGCCGCCACTGAGATGGCCTTTTCTGATTATATCGACCTAATACAGCAACGACCTACCGAGCTGCGCATCTTTTTGTTCGATATTTTCAAACATGCTCCAAAATTATTGGACGACTATAAAAGCCCGAAAGCTTTAATGGGAGGCTTTTTAGACCGATACCCCAATATGTTCTTTGGTGGCAAAGGCTCAGTAACGTTTCTTCACTATGATATTGACCTTGCACATATCTTCCACACACACTTCCATGGACGCAAACATATTATCTTATTTGACTACAAATGGAAAGAGCGCCTGTATTGCATCCCTTTTGCAACGTATGCACTGGAAGATTATGATGTACTAAATCCCGACACGGATAAGTTTCCGGCATTAGATGGAATTGAAGGAGTAGAGGCCTTCTTAGAGCATGGAGAAACACTTTTTATGCCGACAGGTTGGTGGCATTGGATGAAATATCTTGACGGCGGTTTCGCTATTAGCTTACGTGCTTGGGATAAATCACCAGTAATAAAGGCACGCAGCCTGTACAACTTAACGGTACAACGTAAGTTTGATGATTTTATGAAAACTAACTTCAAGGCTCGGTACATGAACTGGAAAGAAGAGTTGGCTATTAAACGTGCCAATAAAGCCCTTGAATCTGGTTTACCAAGAATATAAAATCACCCAATTATAAAATAATGGCCGGATGAGTATTACTCTCCGGCCATTTATACTTCAAATTATCATTCTACTGACAAGGACTTGGTTCATTTTCTGGGAATGGAATAGGGAAACAATTCCAAACGTTATCTCCGGTCCTATCCAATGGCAATTCTCCCAAGCGATTGTATCTACGCATATCTACCCAACGATGCCCTTCTATGAACAATGAATAACGCCGTTGTTTTAACATTTCTGTCAATAACGCACCCTGCGTCACAGCTCCGGCATAGGGCAATAAATTATAACTTGTCCTAATTCGGTTTAACGCTAAAATCGCGTTAGGGAATGCATTGGTTTGGATATTTGCTTCAATATAAATCAGTATTAACTCTTCATTTCGAATAATGGGAATCGGACTAGTATTGTTCTTATATACCGCAACATCATGAGTGGCTGTTAATCCATCCGATGAAACGGGTGAGGTTCGTAATAAGATTTTACTTAAACGACCGTCATTCCCCTCTCCTGCCGCCTGAGCATCAGAAAGAAAACTAGGATGAGCCGGGCGAACTTCACCGGTAGAATTCGGGGCCGTGAAAAATAGATTCAACAAATCGCCTGAAGCGGTAGAATAGACATGATATACTCCGGCTAGAAAATCGCCATTCAAATTAAAAAACGATTGATTCAAATAATTTAACGCATCTGTATACAAACCTCTGTATACTGCCACTCGGGCGGCTAAAGCCCTGTTAAATCGTGCAAAGTTTTGTGCATTTGTTGATGGAGGAGCAAATGGATTTTGAGGATTAGTTGCCAAAGTTGAGCTAAATGGTAAAGTTGTACCTACCGCGTTCATTTGTGTAAATCCATCATTCAATAAATTAGCAATAGCTGTAAGTGCATCAGTTTTACTTACTATAGGCCCTAAATTTTCAATATCGGCAACATCTATCCTTATTCCATTATCATTACATAAATTAAGGGCAAGCAACAGCGAATAGGCTTTAAGAGTATTAGCATAACCCCGATATGCTTGTTTCTGTTGATCAGTCGGAGCACCTGTATTCTCAACTGACTGTAAAAGTATATTACAGTTTTTCACTACCCGATAAAACGAGTTCCAAGGCCGAGTTGTATAAAAAGCGTTATTATCCAGCGGCGTATTCCCCTTTCCTAATAAATCAGCGGTATATCGAGGGTCTGATCCTGAAAATCGGTACATCTCCCGTCCTACCGCACCAACATCATCAAGATAATACTGTAACTCATCCCGCATACCTGCTTCTGTTCCTATTACAATATTGTTTAATTCTGGTATTGTTGCGCCTTGTAACACCCCCTCCAAACTAGGGTTATTGGGGTCAATTTCACTCTCAAGCTTGCACCCCTTAAATGACAACATTATAAAACATGCTAAAATGCTTAATGTGCCATATTTAATTATTTTATAAAGATTCATTTTGAGCAGATTAATGTTTAAAAATCAACGGTTAAATGAAAAAACATCCGCTTGGCTGATGGGAAAGGAGTAACCTCTACAGCCGTTGAGAAACCTCCTGATCCGAAGTTAGACACTTCCGGGTCGTAGCTTTTATAAGGTGTAATGGTAAATAAATTGGTGGCGGAAACTCCTACTTTGATGTTTGAAACCACTCCTTTAAATGCATTTTTCATCATCTCTGATGGAAACGAATAATATAAGCCTATGTCGCGAAGACGCAAATAACTGGCATCTTGCACTAATGGCCGAGCTGAAACACCTAATGAATTGGCGCGTTGCACACCATTTATTACTCCGTTTCCGTCATCATCCTCATCAAAATCCGGACTGGTTCCTCCAAGATCATTTAATAACTCAGTTAAATTGATGTTATCGCATTTATATTTCCAGTGTAATACAAAACTGAACGTTAGATTCTTATATATAGTAAAATCATTGGCAAAGCTCATTTGAAACTGAGGCTCTGAGTTACCTAACACAAATACACCGTCTGCAACGCCATTTCCGTCAAGATCATCCGGACCAACAATTTCGGTGGGAGATTTACCAGCCTCAATCTGATAATTGGCTAAGGCATTACTGAACGCTCCGGTTCTGAAAGGAGGAATATCTAATGTTAACATTTTTGATCTATTCAACCAAAAACTGTTTCTGGATGACCACCTGAAGTTAGTTGAATTATAAGGCAGTATGGTTAAACCAAATTCAAGTCCTCTGTTTCGCAAGGTTCCACCGTTAATAATTTCCTGAACAAAACCACCGGATGAAGGAATATTAGCTGCAAAAATCAAGTCTTTACCTTTTCTTGAATAATAAGTAGCCTCAAATGACAATTTTCCGTCCCAAAGTCCAAGGTCAAAGCCGGTTTCAAATTCGGATTGACGTTCCTGTTTCACTTCATCATTACCTTTTTGCACAAATCCTTGAGGGTTTAATACTCCTATTAGGGTACCCCCTATACCACCAATATTAAACGGTGAAAACGCAGTATATTTTGAACCGAAAGGTGGAAAATTTGCCGACTCCCCATAAGCCGCCCTAACTTTGAAATGATTTACGGTTTGAGATTTCCAGAAGTCGAAATTAGCCACATTTACAGCTATCGATCCTTTGGGATAGGCCTCAAACTTGTTCACATCAGCATTGTCTGAAGATTTATCAAAGCGCAATGCTCCAGTTAAAATTACCTTATCATCATAATTTACCTCTTCTTGGAAAAACATCCCCCTGATTTTACGAGGAATAATCTGCTGGTCAAGCCGTGATGCCGATGCTTGATCCTGACTGGTTTGTGAGCCTATAATCTGAGTAGCTGTAGTAAGCAGTTGATTTTGGTCATAATCAAACATATCAGCGCCGGCCGATGTAGTGAAAGTGTATTGTCTGTTAGCCGAATTATACGTATTAACACCATAAGCTGATAAGTTAGTGTTTAAGTTGTTTGTATTTCCTTCAACATTGGCACCATTGGTTCCATTTCCGCCGGACTCGAACTGCAAGGTATTAGGGAAAATAGCCTTTGTATTCAGGGTATAATAATCCAGACCTCCTTTAAAAATCAACTTTGTTACTGACCGTTCACTTTGCTGAACATATGCATTAAACACCAAACCACCCACAAACCTGTTTATTTTTTCGCGGTTAGTAATCAGGTCCCTTGTTTCAATCGGATTGGAAGCGGCATAAGGATTTCGAGGGTATCGTCCTGCATTATCCGGAAATAGTTGAGCATAATCGGGAGTTGATGAAAGGGCTTGTCCGTATGTTACACCGGCATTATCGTTATTAGTTAAGCCTCTGTCGGTTTTTGAGTTAATGTAGGTAGTCGTTAATGACAGATTAAATCGTTTAGAAATTTTGTGGTCGATATTTGCCCGTATTGAGTTTTTTTGATAACCTGAGTTTTTTACTATTCCGTTTTCATCCATATACAGACCTGAAAGGTAAAATTTGGTTTTTTCAGTTCCGCCGGTTAAACTTAAGGAGCTGCTGGTCAGAAAACCCTGCACACCGTACATCTCATCCTCATAATCATGAATAGCATTTGCAGCAACGGCATCACGGTAAAGCTGCTTTTGAGTATTAGCGTTGGCCTGATTGGAGCCATAAAACAGCTGTATTTTATCTTCATTCCATTGTCGTACACCTAACAATTTAATGGCCTGTCCCATGCCGAGATTTTGAGAAAAGGAAATTTTGGTTTGCCCCTCATTCCCTCTTTTAGTGGTAATGATAATTACACCTGAAGATGCCTGAGAACCATAAATTGCAGCTGCCGAAGGCCCTTTTAAAACTTCAACACTTTCAATATCTTCAGGATTGATATCAGCAATACGATTAGACGGGTTATCCTGATTTGAGGACGCCACCCCTCCCCGAGAAGCTTGGGTAACCGTATTTAAACCCGCCGAAATGGAAGAATTATCCATTATTACGCCGTCAATAACATAGAGAGGCTGCGTATTACTGTTAACTGAAGTTAAGCCTCTTAAACGTACCGACATACCTCCGCCAGGAGCTCCTGATTGCGAAACAATATTGGCACCTACCAATTTACCGTTCAATGCCCCATCCAATGTTTGCGGCGTGGCAACACCTGAAATTTCTTTTGCAGAAATTGTAGCTACCGAGTTTGCCAAGTTACTCCGCTTTACATTAGTAGCTAAACCGGTAATAACTACCTCCTCCAGCTTGGCAACATCCTCGACTAACTTAATATTGATTGTTGATGAACTTGCTGTTACTGTTTGACTTAAGAAACCTAGAAGGGAGAATTGAAGTTGGGAAGATGATGATGGGGCGGTAATGCTGTAGTTTCCTTCTGGATCAGTTATGGCTCCAACCGTGGAGCCTTTTACTATCACGTTGACGCCGGCCAAAGGTACATTCGTGGCATCGGTGACTTTCCCTTTCACATTTACTTGTGCAAATGTTACCAGGGGTGCTATGAACACCAAACTAAATAGGGTAAATAGCTTTCTTTGTAAAAGTCTTATCCTCATAAAAATTAATTGGTTAATGAATTACATTAAGTTAAAAAAAAATAACTCAACTTTAAAACACAATCAATTAACAATCAGATATTTTACATACAATTCAATTATTTACCATTTGTTTTTATATACAAATACCAAAATTATCTTTTTTGCTACATTATTAAGTCTTTCCTCCTGTTAGCTGGTATGGTCGACAACAATTTTCCATTCCCCATTAATTTTCTTAAACAATAGTGTATAGTGGCCTGAAGGCTTATCACTTTCCCGTTGCAATTCCCATTTACCAATTACAAAGGCGCTGTTTGTACTGAGTATTTCAACTTTTATTATATTGAAATTTAGAACGCCCATTGCTTTTTTATCCGGATAGCCTCGCTTGTAATTATCCAATGTGTTTTGCCAACCATATTGAGGACCTTTTCTTCCAATAAACATTAATGAATCGGATTTCCAATACCCAGCCATAAAACCTTCCAAATCACCAGCCGACCATGCCTTAGCCTGATTATTTAATAAATTGCGAATAGCATTTTCATCTTTCGACTGTGCCCAAACAGTTAATGGCAGCACAAGAACCAATAATAAAAGAATCTTTTTCATACTTATAAATATCAGATTATTTCCCATAGTTCAATATCATTCGACAATAAAACATTAAATTAGATAGAACGTTATTCTATCATTCCCTCTTTCAATCAAAAACAATGCGAGGATACGCTTTCACACAATACATTCCGCAAGATTTGCCTAAAGGTGGCTTTGATGATTTGCTGAAACTTTTCATGCACCTGCTGAACTATACTGCCGGTGATGCCAATGAAGCTTTAGCCTGGATGAATGAGTTAGATAAGCAACACGGGCTTACCAATGATGAATACGGAATGGGTGATTTTATAGAAGACTTGAAAAAACGTGGTTATCTGACAGAAGACAATGAGAATGGAGGTTATATAATTACCGCCAAATCAGAACAAACCATTCGACGTTCGGCTTTAGAAGAGATCTTTGGCAAGCTTAAAAAATCAGGTAAAGGAACGCATCAAACCAATTATTCAGGGCAAGGCGATGAACCCAATGCCGAGCGTCGCGAGTATCAGTTTGGAGATAACCTGGAGCAAATCGATATGACGCAGTCTATTCACAATGCCCAGGTAAACCATGGCTTAGGCGACTTCCATTTAACCGAACGCGATTTAGAGGTAGAAGAAATGGACTTCAAAACCCTAACTTCTACTGTATTAATGATTGATATTTCACACTCTATGATTTTATATGGAGAAGACCGAATAACGCCTGCAAAAAAAGTGGCAATGGCACTGGCTGAATTAATATCAACTAAATATCCTAAAGACACCTTAGACATAGTGGTATTCGGTAACGATGCCTGGCCAATTTCAATTAAAGACTTGCCCTATCTGCAAGTTGGCCCATACCATACAAATACTTATGCTGGCCTGGAACTTGCAGTGGATATATTACGTCGTCGGAAAACCCACAATAAGCAAATATTTATGATTACAGACGGCAAACCAACTTGCTTAAAAGAAGGTTCGAAGTATTATAAAAATAGCTTTGGCCTTGACAGGAAGGTGGTAAACAAAACCCTGACAATGGCGGCACAATGTAAAAAACTGAAAATACCAATTACCACATTCATGATTGCCCGCGATCCTTACTTGCAAGCGTTTGTAAGACAATTTACACAGGTAAATAGTGGCAAAGCTTTTTATAGTACGCTTTCGGGCCTTGGCGAGTACATTTTTGAAGATTATATCAGAAATAGAAGAAAAACTTTGAGATGATTTTGAATTAGGACTCATACACACCTAACTCACAATTGGTAATTTATATGACAAATAACATAAAAACGCTCGGTGAATTAAAGGTTTCTGGCTATCAATCCAAAACTATAAAAGATGAACTACGAGATAACCTAATAAAACGGTTGAAATCTGGAGAGAAATCTTTTAAGGGCATCATTGGTTATGACGAAACCGTTATTCCGGATTTATACACTTCCATCCTTTCTCGCCATAATATATTGTTATTAGGCTTACGCGGACAGGCTAAAACAAGGATAGCCCGTCAATTGATTGATTTATTGGATGAATGGATCCCATATATTGAAGGAGCTGAACTTTATGATGATCCATTAAACCCAATTAGCTGGTTTGCTCGTAATCAAATTAAAGAACTTGGTAATGATACCCCTATAGCCTGGCTGCACAGAACAGAACGTTACACAGAAAAACTGGCAACACCCGATGTTACCGTAGCCGATTTAATTGGCGATGTTGACCCTATTAAAGCTGCCGCTTTAAAACTCCCTTATTCAGACGAGCGGGTAATTCATTATGGATTGATTCCACGTACGCATCGTCAGATTTTTGTGATTAATGAGCTCCCCGATTTACAAGCTCGCATTCAGGTGTCTTTGTTTAATATTTTGCAAGAAAAAGACATTCAAATAAGAGGATTTAAGTTGAGGCTGCCTTTGGATATTCAGTTTGTTTTTACAGCCAACCCAGAAGACTATACTAATCGGGGTTCTATTGTAACTCCGCTGAAAGACCGTATTGAAAGTCAGATTTTAACCCACTACCCTAAAACAACTGAAGTATCTAAACTAATTACTCATCAGGAAGCCCGCCTGTCAGAGTCTCAGCAAAATCAAATTGAAGTCCCCGAGCTGGCAAAAGACCTGATTGAACAGATTGCGTTTGAGGCGCGTAATAGCGAATATGTAGATAAGAAAAGTGGTGTTTCTGCCCGTTTAACTATTACAGCATTTGAAAACCTATTGAGTACTGCTGAACGTCGTTTACTGATCAACAATGAATCAAAAACAACCGTCCGTTTAACTGATTTTATAGGGGTAATTCCAGCAATTACCGGTAAAATTGAATTGGTTTACGAAGGCGAACAAGAAGGTCCGGCTAAAGTAACCCACATATTAATAGGCAAGGCTATTAAAGCCCTTACTTCTCAATATCTTCCCGATCCTGAGAAAGCCAAAAAAAGCAAAACTAACAATCAGTATTCTGATATTATTGACTGGTTTGGCAAAGGAAATAATCTTACTCTTGGAGATGGTCTAAGTAATAAAGCCTATGCTGGTGCCTTAAAAATAGTTCCCGGGTTAGAAGAACTTATCAATGGCCTGTACCCCAAAGAAAGCGAGAGCCACCGGCTGTTACTTATGGAATTAGCATTACATGCCCTATCCGAATATTCGCTTCTTAGCAAGCATTACCTTACCAACGGCTTTGAATTCAAAGATATGTTCAGCAGTTTATTCAATGCATCCATTGATGACGAAGAGGATGATGAACGTGGCTACAGACGTGATGATCAATATTAATCTGAAAGACATTTTCTTTATACGTCCATTACACAAACAGTCCAGGTTCTTCCCGGACTGTTTGTATTTAGCCCTATGAGGGTTGTTAAGTATTCTTTTCAATTAAACACTAAAGGTCATCTCCATTTCAACCTGACCGACAACTGACTTTAACCCACGTTTTTTAAAGAAAGCTATCAGGCTTTCATCAGACGTATCAATATTAAAGATAGAAGCTTCTACTGCTATCTGTTGTTGTAAATAATTTAAGAGCGCAGTGCCATACCCTTTTTTACGATGAGCAGGCGCTATTGCAATAAGGGCAATTCGGCCGTTACCTGGATTAAACGTTGCAAAACCTACTAAATTCTCTTCAAAGTATACTCCGATAGTTCTCCGCTTGCCTCCCGCACGGATAATTGAAGCTATATTATTTTGCCATGATGGAGAAGTTGTGAAAAAGGTCTGTAAAAATCCCCAGTCTGGATTGTCAATTTCTTTAAATGATAAGCCGGGTATGGCTATCTGTTCAACCTCGATTTTGCCTCGCAAGCAATCCAAATCTCTTACTGGTTTAAAACCAACGGCTTCATAAATTCGTTGAGCAAATCCATTACCATGTAAATATTCAAGCAAGTGATTATGAACACCTTCTTCTTTTAATTTAGCAATTATGTATTGATACAGTTGCTGGGTGATGCCTTTTCCCCGGTGAGTAGGAACTACTCCAGTACCTCCATTATACACAGCATTTTTGCCATTCCATTCACCTTGAGAATGCAAAATAAACCCTACCAACTCCTCTCCATCAAACATTCCAACTGAATATTTCAGCATCGTTCCTTCCGATTCCATTTTATCTTCCAATTGCTGCAAAGTAAGCTGAAAAGGCACTAAGTAATCTGAAAAGGCATAGTTAAAGGCATTTAAAATGGTGTCAACAGGGGTGGTCTCTAGTGTTCTTATCTCCATAGTAGTATTAAAAAAATGATTGTTAAAAATAGGTACAATCATTTTGTTTCAGCTGTAACAATGTTGAAAGAAGCCTAACATCCGATAAATGTCATATTATGGCTTCGATAAAACTTTTTATCTTGTACAATTGTATTTTTGAAACCAAATCAGGCTGTATCAACTCTTTAGAGTTATATGCAGCTTACAATTTAATATGAACTCGGGTAGAATAATATTTCTTGTTGTTTTTAACCTCTTGCTTTTTTGCGCCGATCTGTATGTTTTTCAGGCGTTCAAGGCTATACATAAAAACCAATCTCCAGAAAGGCGTAAATGGTATAATCGTATTTACTGGTTTATAAGCATTGCCTTTTTACTGATGGCCGCTTGCAGCGTGTTTTTTAGTGTAGCTCGATGGTTCAGAACCTTGTCACTTGTTGGCTTCATGCTAATCAATTTTTCAAAATTGTTTGCGTTGCCATTCATTTTAATTGATGATATAAGAAGAGGTTCTTGGTGGCTATATGCCAAGATCAGATATCCTAAACAACACTTCCCAGAGATTAAACATGAAGAGCCTCTCCTGGCTTCAAATGAGCATAAAATTTCTCGGTCAGAGTTTCTAAGCAAAGCTGGAATTATTGCAGCCGCTATTCCATTCTCTACAATGACGTTCGGTATTGTAGAAGGAGTGTATGATTATAAAATAAAACGTGTAAAGCTTAAACTGCCTAATCTTCCTAAATCCTTTGAGGGACTTCGTTTGGCACAAATTTCCGACATTCACTCTGGCAGCTTTTACAACAAACGAGCAGTTCAGGGAGGAGTTGATCTGTTATTAGCCGAAAAACCAGATATGATCTTTTTTACTGGCGATTTGGTAAACGATGAAACATCAGAAGTAAAAGATTATATTGATATTTTCAACAAGGTAAAAGCTCCTTTAGGCGTTTATTCAACCTTAGGCAACCATGACTATGGAGACTATAAACAATGGTCGTCAGCAAAAGCTAAACAGCAAAACCTGGAAGATTTAAAAACTGTCCATCGTAAATCATTGGGATGGGACCTATTGATGAACGAAAACCGGATAATTGAACAAGGAGGAGAAAAGATTGCCATTATTGGTATCGAAAACTGGGGAAAGGGGCGCTTTCCAAAATATGGCCGCATGGATTTAGCTACTAAAAACACCGATGATGCTGCGGTAAAACTACTTTTATCTCATGACCCTAGTCATTGGCGTATGCAGGTGATCCCTGAGTATAAAAACATTGATGCTATGTTCGCAGGTCACACCCACGGGATGCAATTTGGCATTCAAATGGGGGATTTCCAGTGGAGTCCGATACAATACATGTATCCTGAGTGGGCAGGCTTATACACAGAAGGCAATCAGCAATTGTATGTAAATGTTGGCTACGGTTTCTTGGGATATCCTGGCCGTGTGGGTATTTACCCTGAAATCACCATTTTTGAACTTACCAGAGGGTAACTTATCCTTAAGTTTCGGATCTTATAAATTGAAAAAAGTTTTCGATCTCTTTGTCTTTGGCAATTTTTGGGTGGCTCTTTGTGCGGTGGCACAAGGCTTGTTAACGTATTTATTCATTGACAGAGACCCTTCACTGGCAATTATTGCAATCCTGTTTCTCTCCACATTTTTTATTTACAACATTCGTATTGTTTTAAGCTATCATAAGATTGTAAAAAACAAGAACGCCTATACTTCTAACCGGATGAAATGTGTATCCTCCCATGTTAACACAATCCGATTGCTCACATACCTCTCCGCAATCTTAATTATTCCATTTGCGATCTTTATAAATAACAAATCCATTTTGGCTTTGAGCATTGCCGCAATGCTTGCATTTGTTTACTCCTTACCTGTTTTAAAAAACAGGCATGGTGGTTTACGCCAGATCCCTGGAGCCAAAACAGTAATCATTAGTTTAATCTGGGCATCCAGTACGGTATTAGTTCCTATACTCGATTCAAATATTCACCTCCCAATATTCAACATTAGTGTGTTATTCATTAAGCGATTCCTTCTGGTATTTTGCCTTGCTATAATTTTCGACATAAGGGACATTGAGACCGACAGATACAGCCACCTTAAAACCATTGCTAACCAATTAGGACCAATAAAAGCAAAACGATTATGCTACTTATTACTTATCATTCATATTGGATTAATAACGATGTATGACTTACCTGTCGGCATAAATATTTTCCTGTCACTTTTGGCATTTTTAAGCATTGTAGCCTATCTGATTTACAAAAGCTACCCAGTTAAAAGTGACTATTTTTATTTATTTTGGGTTGATGGAATGTTTGTCTTGCAATATTTATTGGTATTACCACTAACATTAATTTAAACAAAAAGAGGAAGCAATTGCCCCCTCCCTGTATATTATAATCTATTCTTAATTAATTGGTTGCCAACCCTCCTCCATTATTTAACAGCACCACTTTGGATTTATCGGCTTTAGCAATGGCAGCGAAGAAATCGGCCAATTCATTATAAGTTGAAGCGTCAAACCTGCCACTATTCATTACCAGCTTACGGTAATAAGTTACTGTATTCTTTTCTACTTTGGTGGTGGTTGTAAACTCGCCAAATCGCGACTTTAAATTAACATCAACAGGTTTTGACTCAACACCTGAAAACCCATCGGGCATAACATATTCTATTTTATCTTCGTCTACGTACGGAAATTTCATTACTATTTCACAGGTCCTTTTCTCCGATTTATCCGGCACCCAAGTAAACTGATTTAACAAATTAGGCTGCAGAAATAAACGTTTACCACTAATGTTTATATAATTATTGAAATCAAATTTTACATTTTCGATAACCGTTGGCAACTTGCCTTTATCAACCTCATGCGAAAAACTATTAATTACTACACCAGAAAGGTTTATTTCTTTGTATAATTTTTTTTCCAATTCGCCTTTACTTTCCATGGCTATATCTGCGCTCAAGTCATCTTGCATGGCCCCACAATAAGTTGATTTAAGGTCCACCTTACCATTACCATCCATATCAAAAATAACTTTCGCTTCTCTCTTTTCTTTATTCTCTGCAAGTGCAAGCACCGGTGTTTTGATCAACTTACCCCCTTCTTTATTAAACGACAACACCCAGCGATCAGCTGTAAATTGACCTAGGTAATTGAATGCATTATATTGGCTTGTGCATTCCAACCAAATACTGTCTTTTTCCATAGGCACGTTTAAAATTACGTGGTTAAACTGATTGGAGGGAAAACCTATGTGCATATTGGCTCCTCCATCGCCTGCATAAACAAGCGTAGGATTGGATGGTATACCCGCTTCCTTTAGTAAAGAATGCATATAATTAGTTAAAGCCTTACAATCGCCGTAACCGCGTGAAGCGACATAATTGGCATCGAAAGTTTGCCATCCTCCAATACCTAATTGAACACCTACATAGCGGGTATTTTTTTGAAGATACTCATAAAGCACTTTCACTTGTTCCCGCTTGTCGCCAATATTGGCAATAAGTTCTTTTACTTTGGCTTTCATTGCTTCAGGTAAAACATTACGATCGGCATTTAACTGGTAATTCCATAATCCAAAAGATTGCCAAGTAGACATATCACCTTTATAACCTTCTATTTCAAACTGCGAAGGGGCTAATAATACCAATGGTGTTCGTTCATTTAATTTAGGAGCGAAAACTTCAGACTTTACAGCAGGATAATCTGTTAAGTTCCATTCCAAAACTATTTTATCATTTTCAGTTGATTGTTTTAAAGGAGTAGAAACACGCATTTCTTTAAACCTTATATTCATTGTAGAAGGATAAATTATCTTAAAAGTGCTCTGCTGCACTGAAAGATTGAAGTGATCAACAGGCTGCCATGGAGGCAACCACAATATTCCGTTAAATGCCGATTCTTCTTCAAACTCAACTGTAAAAGGGTAAGTATGATGTTTTATCGTTGCAGCTTTAACACGGTTATCATCATAAAATGCATCCCCGCCGCCTGTTTTAACATCCAATATATCGGAACTTTTAAGTTTGGCAACTTGAACTCCTGTAGAATCATAAACTTGTCCTTTTAAGCCTTTAAACGGAGTTAACTTATCATATTGAACAACGCATTCGGTAAACTCATTTGCATGTTTGTTTAAAATAGTAATGGCATAACGATGAACTAATCGAGCAGATCCTATACCATCAATGGTGAGGATGTATTCCTCTGAACGTTTTACGGCATCAGCACCTTTGCGCAACTCAGCCGGAATATCCTTAACCGGATACTTTTTATCATCACCAGCTAAACTACTCAATGTATTTAACAGGCCTAAAGAAAGTAGAAGTAATGCTTTTTTCATTATTACTGGCTAATCTTTTTTAATACAATTTGCTCAGAAAACTTATTTAAAATTGCTGAATAAAAGGACTTTAACCCTTCATATTCGTCGGCTATGAACATTTTTTTATTAAAACTGAGAGTTGAGCGAATCTGAATTTTATTTTCAACCTGCCCAACTATGTATGTAAACTTAGCTCCGCCTTCTGATAAGTTCAAAAGTGCCGACTTAGGTAATTCTTCCACCGCATAGCCTTGGGGAACTTCAATAGTTACCAAATTGGTCTCATCACTCAAGGTCGGATAGCTTACCGGGAATTTACGTTCCTTAGCTTTAAACTTGCTTACCTTATTTCCTGAAAATAAAATTGGACTGATGTACAAAATATTAGCAGAAGGCTCCCCATCAGATTCAAATGACAAATGGCCAACGAATGTTGTATCAACCTGTTTTACATTTTCGAAACTATGCTTTGTTATAGTTACCCCATTTGTTTTAAAAGCATTTTTCACAAATTCGTCTTCAGATGTTGCAGCAGTTAGTGCTGTTCTTAAATTAGCCGCTGCATAGTCCTTAGCATAAATTACTATAGTTCCAGTAAGTTTACCATCTTTAACCCCAAAGTTTATGTTTGTCGACTTTCTTGCCCGTACTTGATCGTTTTCTAAATCAACCCATCTTCCTACACCCTTTTCGTCAATTAATCGCCCACGTCCGTTTAGGCAATATTCCGGAAGAAGGTAAGCGGGACGGTTAGCATCAGTCGCATCTAATAAAATATCAATTGTATCTACCTCAACAGCAGCTATCACATTATTAAAATTATTAATCATTGGATAGTACTCATTCACTCGACCATGCCTTCGGGTGCTTAACAAAACAGGGTTGGCTTTTAAACCTGCTTCACGCAGCATACCAACCAGCAACAGATTAATATCAGCAGAGCTACCATTTTTTTTCTCAAATACTGTTCTTGGAGTTTGAGATGCCCACATGTTTACATCGCCATTCCATTTTACATTTCTCTTTAAAAAGTTAGCAATAGCAATTGAACGGGTTGTCGGATCAGCATTTTGATCCGCAATCTGTTTGATTTGATCTTTTAAAAAGCCTGTACGGTTAATTGAACTAGCAAAGCCGTCGGTTTTGTAAATAGCTTCCGTTACCTTTTCCCAGGTATTCAATACTTCTCTATAGTTTGATTCTGGATATTTGGTACCCTGAAGCTGAAATTTAATTTTTGAAACATAATCCTCGCGTGTAGTGATAAATTCATCATCTCCAAATGCTGGTACATCTTTCATCACCCAGCGATAATCAGTAGCTCTTGCCTGAATAGTTTCAGATCCTCCAGAAGTTCTGCCTCCTCCTAATCCTGGGCTAATTGAAGAAGACCATCTGATAGTAAATTGATCACCGGCCTCCTTTTTCTCATTGATGAAGAAAGAGTTATATCCCTGACTTTCTAACTTATAATAAAAATACTCTGGAATTCTAGCATTATATTCACTCCACAAAACCGGGTATTTACTCTGAAACTCCCACTCTTTGAAAAACAAAACATAGTTTGAGCGTATTGAATAAGCAAACTCAATAACAGCACCTTCCTTTACATTAGGCAGTGTAAATTTTCGTTGCTTATAGCTGTCAGTTATCTGTTCATCGAAGATACCTTTGCTATCAAGCTTATATTCCGCAATTTTTCCATTCTCCAATAAATAAGTAACACCTTTAAGCTGGGAAATCTTTTCCTTCGTATTGAGACCATCATAATAAGGGATAACCACAGTTGCTGCATCAAAGGCTCCTTTATTAAAAATTTTAATCCGGCAATGACGTTCGTGAACAATTTCAAAATCATCTTGTCCAAATTCAAAATGTGTATTGCCTATATCTGACAATACAACGGCATTAGCACTTGAGTCAGGAGTGTAAACTGGCATTGTCATTTCTTCCATGCTCACTTTCCCATACTTGACAGGAGCTTTCTGAGCATATGAGACGAATGACATTAACAATAAAAGGTATAAAAAGTATGCACTTTTTATAAATGGTTTGGTTAAGTAAAGATTTGGCATTTGTGTTTATGTTTTTGTTTAATCAATAATAACGTTTAGTGAGATAACTCGTAACGGGCCTAATGTAGGAAATTATGTTTTATACAACGTGAGTAAAAACACCTATAAACTCAGCAGTTATTTATAACATTTATTCATAAAACAATATAATGGCGGTAGATGAGAAAGCAGCTTCTCGTGGGAATATTGGTAAATGCAAAAACCGGCAAATGCCGGTTTTTGTTAATCTATATTGAATTTATATCCTATTCCTCTTACTGTTTGTAACAGCTGTGGATTTTCAGGATTATCTTCAATTTTCTTCCTCAAGCGAACAATATGCATGTCTAAAGTTCGGGTATTTACATCCGAATTATATCCCCAAACTACCTGCATCAGTTCATCTCTGTTAATTACCTTATTTGGGTTTTTAAGAAAATAAAGCAGGATTCGGTTTTCCAAAATAGTCAGCTCAATTTTCTTACCATCAGTAGTAATTAGAGAGTGGATACTTGGGTGATGCTCCATGTTATGGAATTTGTGAATTTCCGATTTATCCTGAGTAAGCATAAACTTCACTTTATTTTCCAACAGAGCTACCAAAACATCCATATTAAATGGTTTGGTAATGTAGTCTGAAACCCCAAAGTTATATGCATCAATTTTGTCCACATCTTGCGCTTTAGCTGTCATCATGATAATAAGATTCTCAAAATTTTGCTGACGCAATGAAGAACAAACCGCTGAGCCTTGCTTTCCTGGCAACATCCAGTCGAGCAATACTACTTCGGGTTCTTCCTTTAAAACTAAAACTTCGCCATCGGGACCGTTGGCGGCTTCAAAAACAGTATATCCCTCTTTCTCCAATCGGCTGGCAACCAAAAAGCGGAGATTTTCATCATCTTCTATAACTGCAATCTTGATTCTCTTCCTTTCCATAGAGTCATCAGTTTTTATCGTGAATTAATCTTTCTTAAAGGTAAAATAATTTTAAATTCTGAACCCTGTCCAAGTTTACTTTTTACGCTAATATCACCATTCATGAAATTGACAATCTCTTTGCAGAATGCCAATCCAATACCAACACTGCCATGACGATTAAACTCGTTCTCAACTTTATAAAACTTCTTAAAAATATTTTCGAGTTCTCCTTTTTCAATGCCTATGCCCTGATCAACAAATTTAAAAACCACAGCTTTGCGCTGTCTTTTCACATTGATATTCAAATATTTATTTCCAGGAGCCGAATATTTATAGGCATTATCCATCATATTGGTAAATACACTATTGAGCAATACGGCGTCCGTTTCAAATTGTGCAATATCTTCAATTTGGTATTCAACGTTAAAATCAGGGTACTTTATATGATAGGCATCTACCAGATTCTGACAAAACACCTCCAGATTTATATTAGTAAATTTCAGCTTTATCGATTTGTTCTCTAACTGAGTAAACGACAAAAGCTTGGTCATCAAATCGTTTAGCTTATCTGCTTCTTCATTTAATATTCGGCCATAATTTAAACGTTCACGATCCGTAAGTCCATCACTGCTCCTAATATTATCCCCAGCTATCTTAATAACACTAACCGGCGTTTTAAATTCATGGGTTAAGTTATTTATAAAATCATATTGAAGTTTAAATAACTTTTGGTTAATGTTCAAATTTCGGAAAATTAAATATGCAATAAACAATACCAATAGATACACTACAATAAATCCAATTGCTAATGGGGTAAAAATGCGGTAAATCTCTTTATTTAAATGCTCTTTGGTTGAAATGAAATAAAGCTGGTAGTCGGAGAATGCGCCTGGAAGTGATATACCCGTTGTGTAAAAATGCTTCGTATCTGTACTCAATGAATCAAACATAAACGACTTAATGAGTATGTTTTGATACAATTGCGGATTTACATTTTCAATTTTAAGTTTCGTTGGATCAAGGTGAAACACAACAAGATCTTGTTCATAAGTTGGCGATGGCGGTTGCGAACCTGGCTTAAAAAAATCTTTGTAAACACTTAATTCCTGCCTGCGAGGAACATTTAGAAAACTGACCTTGCTATCGTTTATTGTATAAAAATTATTAAAGATCTGACTGTTATCAGGAATTCGATTGGTATCAACCTGCTCCACATATGAAATAAATTTCAACATGGCACTACTAAAATCAGTCTCCACAGAAGGGGGATAGTTATAAACCTCTTTTTTGCGGCTATATAGTAACTCAGGCTGACTATTACGCTGATACTTATGAATTGATTTAAACTCTGCCGAAAAATGATCCTTTGTTAATCCGGTAGTAATTTTATGATTACTAATTTCCAGATCATAAAACACAAGTGAACTTATAAACGGGTAGTTGGCAAACAGGTTCTTTGAGATTTTGCCAACTGATTCTGATTCGAGAAAGCCCTGATACAATGAAAACTTTGGAACTTCATTATTAAGAAGTTCATTATAGGGTTCAATAGATTTATCAAGCACTTTGGCCTTATCACTATCAAATTGACCTTCAACAAATTTTTGCGTGAATTTATATGCTAAAAATAGAGCCAGTACAAATGACAGTGAGATTAGTATGAAGAAACTGGTAATTAAAACCAGGTTTTGGCGGTATTTACTTCTTTGTTGAGACTTACTTTCCAAAACTGAGAATAAGTTATTTCTTTAAATTTTCGTTAAAAAATTCTTCCATCGCTTTATAAAACTCCAGCCTGTTTTCCTGCTTCAAAAAGTAAGTACCTTCATTTTGCTTTAAAATGTAGCTAACATCAACACCTCTTTTTTGCAAATTTTTAACCAATTGACTGGTTTCTTGTGTGTTTACACGTGGATCTTTAGCTCCTTGGGCAATTAGAAAAGGTACTTCTATATCTTCGGCATGAAAAATCGGAGAAGTT
The DNA here is from genome assembly GCF_022014595.1 of Solitalea lacus. NCBI lineage: Bacteria > Pseudomonadati > Bacteroidota > Sphingobacteriia > Sphingobacteriales > Sphingobacteriaceae > Solitalea > Solitalea lacus. Next base: position 4,172,171 of record NZ_CP091740.1, read on the forward strand.
TCACGTAAAATATCTGCTTCGGTTTCCGGATTTCCTACTTGCGCATAATACATGCCTTGCATTGACTTATAGTAAGGAGGAATATCTTTTAAATACGTAAACAGGTTTATAATCCCGCAGTATGAAACCCCACACCTGTACAAATCAGGATTTTGAATGCAACCCACCAACGCACTGTAGCCGCCAAATCCATTGCCGAAAATCGCTATCCGAGAAGTATCAGCAATACCCTCTTTAATCAACCATTTGGCCCCATCCGTGATATCATTTTGTATTTTACCACCCCATTCTTTAAACGAGGCCTGATAAAAAGATTTTCCATAGCCTAACGACCCTCTGTAGTTCATTTGCAAAACTGCATAACCCCTGTTAGCCAGAAACTGAACTTCTGCATTGTAGCCCCATTTATTGCGGGCCCAAGGTGTGGCTCCACCATGAGGCATAATGATTACCGGCAAATTCGTAGAAGCTTTCCCCTTTGGCAAAGTTAAATATCCGTGTATCGTTAAACCATCTCGAGTTTGATACTGAATAGGTTTCATCTCGGCCATCTCAGTTTCCTTAATCCATGGCGCAATATCACTTAACTTGCTTAATTTATCAGAGTTATTTTCATACAGGTAATATGTTCCCGGATTTTTATCACTGTATGTTCTGATCAAGAACTTTTCTTCGTTTTGATCCACGCCAGTAATCCAAAGATCTTTACCCGGAAGTTTTTTTGCTATTTTATCATAAAAGCATGCATAAGGCTCATCAATGAAATGTACTTCATACTTCCAGGTAGTAAAGCCAACCCACACAATTTTTTTCAGAATTTTGGAAAGTCCGATCTCATTCACGTCCACATCTTTGTTCTCGTAAATAGTCCTGACTTCGTTGCCGCTTTCAAGATCGAGCTCAACTAAGGCCGTTTTATCTCTACCTATGTTTGATAAAGCATAAATATGTTTATTATTATCAAAGGTAAATGCTTGTGGATCCAAACTTTCGGTAAAGCCCACTTCCTTTACCACCTTAAATGGCTTATCCTCGGCTGTCCGGTAAAGCAAGCGCTCTGACACTCCATCGGTTTCAATGGCAACCAACAGTTTCCCATTGTGATCAGCCATCCAATTGTTAATGTTTCCCGGATTTTCCGCAATAATTTTCAGCTCACCGGTTTCAAGGTTCATTCGGTATGCATCAAACTTCTTTTCATCGCGCTTATTCATCAGTAACAAAATGTTTCCATCTTGCATAACATCGATAAGACGTACGGTTACTTCTGAATACGGGGTAATATCCCTATTTCCTATTCCATCTTTACCCACGGCAAAAAGATGATAGCGCTCATCACCGTTATTATCTTTTAAATAAATAAGCTGATTGTTACCTCCCCACCAATATTTTGTAATAGAGTTTTCACTTTCTGAAGTTACTTGCGTAATTTCGCTTGTATGTAATTTCTGAACAAATAAATTAAGGCGGTTATTATAAGGTTGAAGAAAGGCTACATAATTACCATCAGGAGATAACCTAAAGAAAGTGCGTTCGGGGTTTCTGAAAAAATCGGCAATAGGTATTTCGCGTACGGTTGTTTTTTTATCACACGCACACAACGTCATCACAAATAAAAACAAAACGCTTCTCAAAAATACCTTCATAAAGTCAATATCCCCTTTTGGTTATTCTTTTGTTAAATCGTGTTAAAAATAGTTAAAATAGAATGCCTTAAACGGGGCTGTAACAACAATTTTACCCCTCAAAAACAACATTATTACGCCGTTTTAATGCTTGTAACAAGGAAACGACATAAACTCGCATAATCATTTAAATTCATTCTAACCTTGATAACAGTAGAAGAAGTTTTATTCTCCATTAATCAGCAATTTGCCCCTTCAAAGCGAATTGTTAGAGTTGATCTGGCTGATTCATTAAATATGTTTTTAGCTGAAGATTTATTGCTGCCTGAAAAACAAAGTGCTTACAATCACAGTAATTATGCCACGTATGAAACAACATTGAAGCGGGGCACTTTATTAAGAGCCTACGAACTCGGCATCTTACATAAACTAGACATTGATCAGGTAAATGTGTACAAAGCAATTGAAACTTGTATACAACCAGTGTACACACACTTATACCCCATAAAACCTATTATTTCGCCAATTATTAAAAGCTTAATTAAAGATTTTAATGGAGTAAACACTGCAATGGAGCCAATGCTCATAATGGAAAGTCCTGATGTTGACCTTCAGATTAAATCATTAATTGATCGATATGACATACTTATGATTACCGGTTATGACCACCATCAACTGGTTCCTAAATTTGAGCAGTTTGGTATTAACTTCACCATTAACAAAATACAACAAACACCCGGAGAGAAAACCATAATAGGTTTTGATGAGCACAAAGTAGTGCTGTTTTTGCCTGAGGAACAGACCGGAGCTTTAGTTTGTGCTGAAATTTACGGAAGGGCCGCAATTTTAAAAGCATTAGGAAAATCATTTCAACCCATAAAAGCAACTTCGGCGAGCCATTATGAAAACACAACATCCTATACACATTTTTCTATAGGCCGTTATTCTATATTCGACAAAGACGTAATTGTTAATTTTCAGCAAAAAGTAGGTGAAATAATACTTACTGATTTTGCCAGTGCGAACTGCTACGTGCGAATATTACCTAACTCAACTATTGTTAAAGGTTCCCAAGTAGAAATTATTCCTTTTATAGGTAATTAATTTTTTTTCATTTACATGTAATAACAAGATTGTTTAATATTTTTACAGATATGCGTCAACTTGTTATTTATTTCTTATTTCTGCTCATCCCAATAGCTTCGATTGCTCAAAAAAGTACAGACGAAGCATTGGCGATGGATTTTTTCCGTAATGGAGAATTTCAAAAAGCAGCAGATTTATATGAAGAAATTTATAATAAAACAGGTTCAGAGCCCAGCTTCAACTCTTTAATTAGCTGTCTTTTAAAACTTAAACAATTTGATAAAGCTGAAAAAAGCGCCCACAAACAGGTAAAACGCAACCCAGGAGTATTACGCTACCAGGTTGACTTAGGCACCATATATAAACAAAGTGGAAACTCTGCTAAAGCTAAAGAACAGTTTAACAAAGTTATTAATGAGATCAATGCCGATATGTTTACCATTACTGATATCGGGCAGAAATTTTATTCTTTAGCAGAATTCGACTATGCAATTGCCACCTTTAAAAAAGGCCGGCAAGTAATGGGAAATGAAACGCTGTTTACTTATGACCTAACCCGCCTATACAATCTAAAGCAGGACAAGGCTGCTGTAATTGAAGAAGCCTTAACTCAAATTGCAGGCAACCCAACTTTCATTAGTCAATCAAAAAGCATCTTATTAAGTTCATTGCAAGAAGAAAAGGACTTTGACGAATTAAAATCCGTTCTTCAAAAGAAAATAAACAAAGACAGCAAAAATCCTGAATTAGCGGAGCTAATGATTTGGCTCCTCTTACAACGAAATGATTTTCAAACAGCACTTGATAAAGCCATTGCTTATAACAAAAACTTCAATGAAGATGGCGAGCGGTTGTTAACCGTAGGCAATGCTGCTGCTCATGCCGAAAAATATGAAATAGCGACACGTGCCTTCGCTGCTATTGCCTCGGCAACACCAAGGAGCCCATTGTATGAAGAGGCTAAACTGGCTTTAATCAGTGCCAAAAATAAAAAAATCACGAGCGGTAATTATACACAAGAGGACCTGATTTCACTAGAGAATGATTACCAACAGGCAATTCTGGAGTTTGGAAAGAGCAATGAAACCTTATATATAATTAAGGAACTGGCTCAATTAAAAGCTTATTATTTAAACAAAATCAATGAAGCGATAAAGTTATTGGAAGAGGCTCTTAAAACGCCAAGAATCTCTACTTCTTTACAATCGGAGTTAAAGCTGGATTTAGGAGATACGTATATTTTAGCCGGTGATGTTTGGGAAGCAACTCTGCTATATGGCCAAGTTGACAAAGCTCTTCGTGACAATCCTTTAGGCCAAGAAGCTCGCTTTCGTAGCGCACGGCTCTCTTTTTGGAACGGCGATTTTGAATGGGCCAAAGCACAGCTTGATGTTCTCAAAGCTTCTACTTCCCAACTTTTTGCCAATGATGCCCTTAACTTATCATTGTTAATTGGTTCTAATATGGGGCCTGATAGTACCAACAAGCCTTTAAGAATATATGCTCAAGCAGATTTGGCACTCTTCAAAAATCAACTAACAAGTGCCAAAAACAAATTGGATAGTTTAAAGTCACTTTTCCCCGGACATCCCCTTGAAGATGATATTTTAATGGCTGAAGCAAAAATTTGTTTAAAAAAAGGTGAAATCCAGGCTGCCGAAAAGAAACTTAACGAAATCGCTGAACGTTTCAGTTATGACATTTGGGGCGATGATGCCCTTTTCATGCTTGCTGACTTAAATGAAAATCAATTAGGTAACAAAACCAAAGCCCAGGAGCTTTACGAAAAATTGTTGACCCAATATCCTGGTAGTTTATATGTTTTGGAAGCTCGTAAGCGATTCAGAACATTAAGAGGAGACGTCATAAACTAAATAGAAAATCCCCAATTAAATCTTCATTCACCTTTTTAAATCGCTGCTTTCCCACTTTAGCCCTCCGTTCCATCAGTTCTTTCCACGTGGTTAAAATAAAGCCTTGATCTTTTAAAAATTGCCTAAAGGCAGGATCTGTCATGGTTAACATATCTCCTTTCCTTCTATTGCCCGAACCTGAAAATTCTTTAAACACTTCTGTTGTTTTTGAACAATGCATAATCACCATAGTAATGCCAGGCTTTATTTGGCTTAAGCTCTCCTGATATTTAGCAGAAAACCAAGCTCTTAAATTCGCATCAGTATTTTCCAAATCCACTGGAAAATCCCACTCTTGACTCATGCCATGTAAATCATCCAGCACAGGCAAGCCTGCGTTCCAAACTTTTTTTCCCAAAGTTCGAGCAAGACGCATCATCTGGGTTAACTTTTCAGCATACAAATCATCCTGCAAGTTTACCTTAACATTTTTTAATCCCGACAAATCATGCATTTTAACTTGTTCAAGCAGCATGGTGTTGTGGCCTCCGGGAAACATAATTGGAATATGTTCCTTTTTACCAATTTTAATGTATTTAATTAGATAGCCGGGCTTTGAAAATACAGTCCCCATATGCGAGTCGAGGTGAGTCGGCTTAAAACCCATCATTTTAGCACGTTTAATTTGGGCTTTAATTTCACGTTCAACCTCATTAGCTGAAGCACTTTTTCGCACAAGATTAACATCTTTCCACATACATCCTTCGTTATCAACTAAACCAGGAACTGCTTCTCTACCGGCCAACGGCCCCCAACGATAGGTATTCCATTCAGAGGTTAAAGTAATGTGGAGACCGGCATCAACTTCGGGATGCTCTTTGATGTATTTCACAATTGGGGATACCCATGGACAGGGCATCATAACACTTAATGAATTAGCCACTCCATTTTCAATTGATTCAATCGCACCCTGATTTGAATCATACGACATGCCAACATCATCAACATGTAATATTATTACTCGATCGCCTTTATTCCAGCCAAGTCGTTCAGCATAAGTTTTTTGAGCATGAGTTGAACCTGTTACTGTTAAAACCAATGCAAAAGCAAGTCCGATTCTGAGGGCGATATAAAAAGCAAACCGTAACATAAGGGTATAAATTGAGGAGGTTATTATAAATTTAATAAATTCTATTCAATATTTTATAACTGACTATCAACTTATTAATGCTTTTTATCAAAACTCAGAACTATTATTCTATTCGGTTCTTCCGTTGTTTTTTGCAACCTTTGTAACAAAATTTAACACAATGGTACAGTATAACGTTACTATTAATATTGATCCTGATTTCGTTGAAGAGTTTTTAATTTGGATGAAGGACAAACACGTTCCCGATGTAATGAAAACGGGGATATTCAAGTCATATAAAATTGCTCAGTTAATTGCCCCTGTTGATCCGGAGCAAGAAGGCACTGTATTCACTTTCCAATATTTTTGTGATGATATGAACGACTATTTCCGTTATGAAAAAGAGTTTGCCCCTGCATTAAGAGCAGACGTGACTGAAAAATACGGCAACAAAATAGTATCGTTCCGTTCAATAATGGAAATTTTAGAAGAAAACTAAATCTCAACTATACTGAGCAGCTTTTAAAATAATCTGCTTCTCTAACAACTTAAATGAAAATTACAACTACGCCTATTGAGGGCCTTTTAATTATCGAACCTCGAATTTTCAACGATAATCGTGGCTACTTTTACGAGAGCTATAACAAAAACAGTTTTATTGAAGCCGGAATTACTGCTGAGTTTGTGCAAGACAATCAGTCGAAATCGCAAAAAGGCGCATTAAGAGGTTTGCATTTTCAAGCCCCTCCTTTCGCCCAAGGAAAATTAGTAAGAGTTATTCAAGGAAGGGTGTTGGATGTTGCAGTGGACATTCGTAAAGATTCATCCACCTTTGGTCAGTCTTTCAGCATTGAACTCAGTGGCGAAAATCAGTTGCAATTTTGGATACCTGAAGGATTTGCACATGGCTTTGTAACATTGGAAGAGGACACCATTTTTAGCTATAAATGCACCAACTTTTACAACAAGCAATCTGAAGGTGGTATTATTTGGAATGACCCAGATTTAAATATTAACTGGGGAAGCTCCGATATACTTGTTTCTGAAAAAGATCAGATCCTTCCCCAATTAAAAGACTTTACCAGTCCGTTTTAGACTAAAAATATTTAATTGTTAAGATAACGCCCGGGAATAGGATTTTCGGGCGTTTCTGCATTCCATGTTATATTTAATATCTTCCATTGCTGACCGTCAAACATCAACTGCAAGCTATTAATACCTCTTTGAAAAGGCTTCTCTTCATCTAGCTTATGGAAAGATTCATACGTTGAAAATACCTGTGCCATATTTCCGAAGATGTCTGTTTTTCTCGAAACTTCCTTTTCGAAAAAGCCTTGGTCTTTAGTTAACTTGCCCAGTCCTTCTAAGTACTGGGCCACTGACAAAGTCCTCCTGGCAGTCTTATTCTCTTTATTGACAAAAACAGGTATTAACCTGGCTTCAGGCACAAAAAAAGATTTAATCAAAGCAGTATCCCTCTGTTGTGCTGCAGGGCCTGAAATCGAAGCATATAAGCCCTTCAAAACTTTATCCAATTTATCTTCCTTTGACTGAGCAAATGCTGAGAATGAAATTAAAAACAGTAAGGAAAAATAAAAACGTTTCATCTGGATTAATTTTTGACTTGCAGTAATTTATAAATCTCATCCAACTTTGGCGAAAGAATGATTTCTATTCGACGATTTTTACTTTTTGCTTCAGTAGTATTTTCCATTGTGACAGGAATAAACTCCCCTCTTCCTGCCGCTTCAAGTTTTATGGGCTCTAGTTTTTGTACTTCAGTTAAATAGCGAACAACTGAAGTAGCACGAAGTACACTTAAGTCCCAGTTATCTTTTATTTGCCCTAGGTTTCGAACTTTAGCGTTATCTGTATGCCCCTCAACCAGGATATTAATATCAGGCTGAGTTTTTAGCACTTTTGCTAGCTCATCAAGCGCTTCTTTACCTTTAGTGTCGATAATTATACTTCCTGTATCAAAAAGCAATTTATCTGTTAAGGAAACAAATACCTTTCCATCTTTTACAGAAACTGTTAACCCACTCTCAGAAAAACCTAATAAGGCTTTTGACAATTTCTTTTGCAAGGCATTGGTAGCCTCATCTCTGCTCTTCAAAATAGCCTCAACTTCTCTTAAATTACGTTCACGGGCAGCTAAATCAGCTGAAAGCTTCTTTATTTCGCCTGAACTGTTATTTCGTAATGCGGTATAATCTTTAAAAAGCAGTTCATTTTGCTCCTGAGCTAAACGTAATTGATCACCTAAATTTGAAGTATCACCTTTCAGCTTATGATTCAAAGCTTGCAAACTATCTCCTTTTGAACCACAATCAGCTAATGTATTTTGAAGAGAATCACGTTCAGCAATCAGCTTTCTGTAATCTTTTTTACTTAATGCAACACATGATGTTAGTCCGATAACTGAACTAACCATCATTACCGGAACGATAAATGTTCTTTTCATACTATAAAATTTGCCGACTAAAATAATTAAACCTTTAAACTGATACACCTATTCGATGCAAAAAAACAGCGACAAACCACTGGTCTGCCGCTGCTCAAATAACGTATCTTTTAAACAGATATTTTAGCTCGAAATAGCATTAGTTAGAAATTGATTCAGCGGATATGCAGCTGCCCAAACATTTACTACAGCTTCAAGACCTGAAGGACTTAGAAGTTCCTTTTCATTTAATTGGGAAGAAACAGTATAGCTTTTCAATTTTAGTAACTCAATTTCAGGATGATCTGCAGGATAACCTTTCGGAGCAGTTTTTAATTTCTCTTCTTCATCCAATCCTTTAAAAAACTTCTGAAAAGCTTCTTCTTTTAAAATCGATTTAAAGTCATTGGCGTTATAATCAATTTCTTGTCTAATTGCTTTTACATGTTCAGCCTCAGGCATCCAATAGCCACCTGCAGCAAAACATTGCATTGGTTCAATATGCAAATAATAACAGGGTCCATTTACACCTTTTCCGAATGTACTTACTACAATACCGAAATTCTTTTTATAAGGTGATTTATCCTTACTGAAACGAACATCGCGATAAATCCTCATTATGCATTGCTTTGCTCTGATCCCTGTAACTGCAGGATCTATTTCAGCCATTTTAAGCAATACGGCATCAACAAAATCCTCAACATTCGATTTGGCCTCCTCGTATCGCCTTTTATTGGCCATAAACCATTCACGATTATTATTATCGGCTAGCTCTTTTAAAAAATCAAAGGTAGTTTGCTTAAGCATACTTTATTTAGAATAAGATTCGTCAAAGCGTACCGGAGAGAAAAAGTGCAGCATTAACACCCGGCCATACCTAAAATTAAACGGCATAAAGAAAATAATAGCGCCGATAATAATGCTCAAGTAGACCCAAGGAGACGGATCATTTAACAAAACGTATGTTGCCACCCCAAGCGTTACACTTTGTGCAACGTTTAATGCATAACTTACATACATTCCACCCCAAAAAAAGCCAGGCTCAATTTCGAAACGTAACCCACAAACCGGGCAGTTTTGATGCATTTTTTGATACTCGAGTAAATTATACGTTGAATGTGAGAATATTTTACCCTGCCTACAACGCGGGCACTTTTGTTCTACTATAGCTTGAAATTTAGAAATCGCCATTTTATTGATTGGTTTTGCAAATCCTTATCCAATCACAAAAATCAACAGCACTACACAGACAGGATTTTGCAGAGAATATAAACAGAAGAATCCGTTCCCGGATTCTTCTGTTAGTTAAGATTTAATTTCTGATCAGGAATATTGATGTTAATATTCTTTCTACGATAATTACGATACCACATAAGGCCAACACCTGCAACAGCAACATATGGTGCAGCTAACAAATACAGAATGCCATTATTCAGTCCACGACCTTTATTACCACCCTCGTTTATTGATGACTCTACAGATGATTTACACATCGGGCATTGTGCGTTTGCTGAAAAAGGCATTACCACAAAAAGAACTCCCGATAACATCAACGCAAGGATTAACTTCTTCATCATAACAAACTTATATCAACTTCAAAAATAAGGAATTATCTACTTAAAACGGTCTATTTTATATAATACGGAGAAATCATAAGGTAAACAACCACACCTGTAACTGTAACATACAACCAAATTGGGTAGCTCCAGCGCGTAATTTTACGATGTTTGGCAACTTCCATTTTCAGTCCCCAATAAAAAGATAACAACACCATTGGTAATACCAACGCTGCCAAGATAATGTGCGAAATTAATATTACCAGATAAATTGCTCGCATAGAACCAACTTGTGCAATTTCAGAAGCATCAAGCAATCCATCCCCATTTAAATCCCCAAATTTTGCTTCCTGCGGCGCCAACCAGTGATAAGCAATATAAGACACCAGAAACAAACTTGACAGGAAGAATGCGGTTAAATTTAACCTCTTATGCACAGCTATTCTCTTCTGTTTAATGAAATACAGCGATAGCATTAAAAGCACACTACACGTTCCGTTAATGAAAGCATTTAATTTAGGTAGAATAAGAATTGATGAAGGATCAACCATAGGAGCGGGAAGGACCTTTCGGTTCAATAATACTACCACCACAAATACAAAAACCGAAACTCCGGCAACAATTCGAAATAGTATTTTTTCAGACATAATTAAAACAGATAATAGAGTAAAGAAGCTAGGGATTAGAACAATAAAATCTACTTAAGAAGTATATCGTCTTCATCTCTAATCAATTCAACAGTTAACACTTTAACCTCATCCATTAAGGTGTCAATATTGAATCGATTTTCCATTTTGTACATCCCTCTGATACGATGCCGTCTGTCGAGCATTACATATCTACGAGTCGCAGTGTACTTTTGCAAAACAGTATCCTTCTTTACTTCAGTTAAAAGATATTGCTGATTGGCAATTGTTGCCAAAGAGTCAATTGGAGCATAAACCACTTTCCAGTTATCGTTCTTGTTACTATCAGCCAGCCATTGTTGATTACCGGCAAAAGTTACAAACAACACTTTAGGGTTTTTCTTAAAATACTGTACCAGCCGCCAGGTTTGCTCGTTCATGGCCTTATTACCAAAACTGTCATCGGTTACAAGAAAATTGGCCATGATGATTTTTCCAGTATCAGACAAAGGAAAAAATTGTACAGTATGGTATATCGTATCCTGTATTTTACGCCCTTTCTTTAAATGAAATGTAGAAGCCACTTCTTTAGGTCCGAAGACCGGAAGTGGCTTGTACATATTCTGACCCGACTTTAACAAAAAATAAGTTATAACCGGCAAAAGAAAGACAAAAAACAGGATAGCGGCTTTTTTTAAAAGACTTATCCGAGTTGTCATATTTATTTCAATATGGGCAATAAATAATTCCCCTCAATAATCATCAGGGTTACAAAATAAATCAGGAACACCATTGGTAATACTACGCTAATGATTAACCCGATTTTTTCGAATTTAAGGTGCATGAAATAAGCCACAATGTAAGCAGCTTTTACAATCGTTAAAGCGATATAAAGAAAGTTCCCGATTTCTTGAGAAATCAAACCGTGAGGAATGCAGTATAAAGCAATGATAAACTCTATAATGGTTACACTCAATAAGATGAAAAACACTTTCCAGATCAATGCTTTTGACATTGATTCATGCTCATCATGATGTTCGTGAGCTACAGTAGATTCGTGTGCCGACATTTTATATAGAATTCAGAGTTAACAAATTAAACAAGATAAAACAAGGTAAATACGAATACCCAAACTAAGTCTACAAAGTGCCAGTATAAACCAACCTTTTCAACCATTAAATAGTGTCCGCGACGCTCGTAAGTTCCAACTAGCACATTCACTAAGATGATAATGTTGATTATCACACCAGTAAATACGTGAAATCCGTGAAATCCAGTAATTACAAAGAACAACTGACCAAATTGTACTGCTCCGGTACTTCCATCAGCATTCATAAATGGATTGTGGTGTAAGGTCATTCCTTCGTGAATAAGGTGACTCCACTCCCAAGCCTGACAGCCTAAGAAAGTCAAACCTCCTAATACCGTTAAGAACAGCCATTTAGTTACCTCACTTTTAGAGTTGCGATGACCGGCTTCAACAGCCAATACCATGGTTACAGAACTAAAGATAAGGATGAAGGTCATGATACCCACAAATACTAGCGGATAGTCAGCATGAACACCTGGTACTGATTTAAAAACTACATCAGGATCAGGCCAGCTATGGCTTTTGAAGCGCATTGCGCCATAAAAAATCAATAATGCAGAAAAAGTAAACACGTCTGACAAGAGGAAAAACCACATCATCAGCTTGCCATATTCCACAGAGAAAGGAGATTTTCCGCCACTCCATGGTCCCGCTTTAACTTCTTCTAATTTTGCAACAGTACTCATCGATTAAATTTTAGTGGTTCAAAAGTAAAAAAACGTATAAATAAATCCATAAAATATCCAGAAAATGCCAGAAGATAGAAGCAAGTTCTAATCTAAGCATATTCTTAACTTGGGCAATATTACGATACACACCAATCAAAGGAGCCGCTAAAACGGCTATACCTACAAGTATGTGTGCTCCGTGCATCCCTGAAATAACGTATAAGAACGACCCTGAAGGATTTCCAACAAAGTATACTTTATTAGCAATCATTTGCTGCCAAGATAGCCACTGACAAACCAAAAAGGCCACTCCTAAGGCGATTGTTAACCATAAAGCCAATTTTTGTTTTTCAAAATTTAACTTTTTACCTGATAAGTAAGCCCATTGCATTGTTCCACTGCTGGCAACAATAATTACAGTTGAAAGAATGAACAAACTAGGTAAATTATATTCTGTCCAGTTTCCTTCAGCTTTACGCACAATAAAACCTGATGTAAATGCAGCAAACAGCATTATACTGGCTACAATAATCAACCACAATACGAACTTGATTGGTCTTACATTAAGTTTAGTTTCTTCCGTATTCATCACACTAGTTTGCATACTAAATCTTATCTACTAACATCATTACTTGTATTACCATGATATACAGAAAACCTGTAAGCATCACTTTCTTTGCAGACGGCGTATCACAATTCTTTACCAGTCTATATGCCGGCACTAAGGCCCATACACCCATAATAATAGCTGCTACAAGGTAAATCTGTCCAACAAAATTATAACTGTACAATAACACACTCACCGGAATTTGAATAATGGATGAAGCCATAATCCAATAAGCACTAGCTTTAGTCGTTCCTGAAAGCGAAGGCAATAAATAGAATCCTGCTTTGTTATAATCCTCATTCAACAACCAGGCAATGGCCCAAAAGTGGGTAAACTGCCATATAAACTGAACGGCGAATAACAAACCTGGCTCCATGCCAAAATGGTTAGCACTTGCTACATAGCCTAATAAAGGTGGCATTGCTCCTGGAATCGCACCAACGAAAACAGCCAGGCGAGACACTTGCTTTAATGGCGTATAAATAAATGCATACGACAATAATGAAAATAAGCCAAAGAACGCTGTAAGGTAATTTACATGATAGCCTAAAATCAATACGCCTCCAATGCCCATTAATAAACTGGCAATAAGCGCCTCTCCAACCGACATACGGCCTGATGGAAGAGGACGATCGTGCGTACGACGCATAAACTTATCAAGATTACGCTCCAACAACTGATTAAATCCATTTGCTGAACCTGTAACTAAAAATCCCCCAACAATTAATGAAATAAACTTCGACCAATCCATTACCTCAACACCCTTATCGGCATAGAGATAAGAAATAGCAGCCGTAAACACGACAAGAGAGCTCAAACGCATTTTCACCAAAGCTGCATAATCAGCATATTTGGCTGCAATTACGGTTGAAATATCGGCTTTAACTGATTTTTCTAACAACACGTTTCTATACTTTAGTGGCAACACTTGCTGTTGCCTTAATTCTTAACAAACATAAAACAGCCCAAAACTGCACTCCAAACATCAAAGAACCAAAAACAAGATGCATTGTTTGAAAAGCTGGCGGTAAAGCCATCCAAGCCAAAACAACACCCGTTAAAATCTGTGCAAAAACTAAAAACAGATTGTATTTGATCAACTTTGCAACCGCATTATCAGTATTCTTTCTTATTTGATAAAACAGAAGACCTGTTATTACCACAACAAGAATAGCTAACTCCCGATGTGAGTAAAACAAAAAACCTACACGGTTTACCCATTGCTCTCTTCCAGCATAGTTTAACACAGCTGCAATCTCATCAATAGTCTCACGAACCTGAGTTCCTATTAACATTTGAACTATTGTTAATGCTAGAAGCACCCCGATTAACCACTTCACACGCTTGAGGTTTACTCCAATGAAATCATCAGAGGCAAATTTGCGAGCTCTGGCTTCCTCATAGATAAATATGTATAAAGCCAAAATCACCATTGCAACAAACATATGTATAGTAACCATGTATGTTTTAAGGTTACTTTCAACCACTTTTGCACCCAGCCAACCCTGAAAACCAATTAAAAAAAGGTTAAACAGACTCCACCAAAAAACGCTGCGTTTATTACCTCTTAAAAAGGTACGGGCAAAGAAAACGGTAACAATAGCTCCCAAACCTAAAAGAACGCCAGTAAGTCGATTTACATACTCGGTCCAGGTATGATACACATTAAATTTTGCATAATCATGCTTAGTGTATTTCTCCCAATCGCTGGGATTAAACTCTTTTCCGGTTGTAAAATCTTGCTTTGCTTTATACAGTGCCTCGTTCCAAATTACGATGTACCCTTTTTTAAAGAATTTACCTTCTGAAAAGGTTAATTCATCAACTGTAGTTGGCGGAACGAAATGACCAAAACATTTAGGCCAATCGGGACACCCCATACCTGAACCCGTACTTCTTACCACTCCACCAGCAATAATAACCAGATAAGTAAGGATAAGTGTTACTAAACAAACGGATAAGAACTTTCTTTCGGAACGATTCTGCATTGTTTGGATAAAAGTTTAGGTAGCGACTCAAACTTGGCCACTACCTAAATTTTCATTATTAGTTAGTCTCAGAAGCTTTTTGCTCTTGTGAGACTGTTAAAATTTTCGGCTGATAAAACTCGTGCACAAATTGTGATTCATCACCATGATAACCAAAATCATGCGGAGTATTAGAGCTAATTGTTTCTGATAATGACACAGTTTGAGGGATGAAATCTTTTTCAGCACCTGGTTTACTGTAATCATATGGCCAACGGTAAACTGCAGGAATTTCACCTGGCCAGTTGCCGTGGAAGTGCTCAACAGGAGTAGTCCACTCTAGCGTATTTGATTCCCAAGGATTTTGAGGAGCACGTTTACCTTTGAAAATATTTACAAAGAAGTTGTATAAGAACAATACTTGAGCAATAGCACCTAAGATAGCTGCAATTGTAATGAATTTGTTCAATGATAACCACTTAGTAAACATTTCAAACTCAGTAAAGGTATAATAACGACGAGGAACGCCATCTAAGCCCATAAAGTGCATTGGGAAGAATACCAGGTAAGCCGAAATAAAGGTTAACCAGAAGTGTAAATAACCTAATTTGGCATCCATCATCTTACCAAACAATTTAGGATACCAGTGGTAAACACCTGCAAGCATACCAAAGATCGCAGAACAACCCATTACAATATGGAAGTGGGCAACTACGAAATAAGTATCATGTAAGTTGATATCCATTGAAGGGTTACCTAACCACAAACCGGTAACACCACCAGAGATAAAGAATGATACCAAACCAATAGCGAACAACATAGCTGGAGTGAAACGGATGTTACCTTTCCACAAGGTTGCCAGGTAGTTAAAAGTCTTTACTGCAGATGGTACCGCAATGATCAAGGTAGTGAACATGAACACCGATCCTAAGAAAGGATTCATACCCGTTACGAACATGTGGTGACCCCATACGATAAATGAAAGGAACGAGATACCTAATAATGAACCAATCATTGCACGGTAACCGAAAATTGGTTTACGCGCATTAGTTGCAATAATTTCAGAAGTAAGACCCAATGCAGGCATGATGATGATATAAACCTCAGGGTGACCCAAGAACCAGAACAAGTGCTGGAACAAAATTGGGCTACCTCCGGTATTTGGCAACGCCTCACCACCGATATAAATATCTGAAAGGTAGAAACTGGTACCAAAGCTACGGTCAAAAATCAACAAAATAACAGCAGCGAATAATACAGGGAAAGATAATAAACCTAATACTGCAGTTAACAAGAATGCCCAAATAGTTAACGGCATGCGAGTCATTGACATACCTTTAGTACGCATATTCAATATGGTACTGATATAGTTAATCCCACCCATCAATGATGAAGCAACGAACATTGCCATTGAGATTAACCACAAAGTCATACCTGTACCTGAACCAGGCATAGCTTTCGGTAATGCCGATAATGGAGGATAAATCGTCCATCCTGGACCTGCAGGACCGGTTTCTACGAAGAACGATGACACCATAACAACACTGGCCATGAAGAAGAACCAGTATGAAAGCATGTTCATAAACGGAGAGGCCATATCACGGGCACCTACCTGATAAGGAATTAGCAGGTTAGAGAAAGTACCGCTTAAGCCGGCCGTTAATACAAAGAATACCATGATGGTACCGTGAATGGTTACCAACGACAGGTAAAATGATGGATTTAGGCGACCACCTTCACCCCATTTACCTAAAATAACTTCAAATAATGGAAATTCTTTATCTGGCCATGCCAATTGAATACGGAAGATGATTGAAAATATCATTCCAATAACACCCATAATGATACCGGTGATAAGGAATTGTTTGGCAATCATCTTATGGTCCATACTAAAAACATATTTAGACCAAAATGTTTCATGGTGATGCCCGTGAGCATCGTGGCCATGAACATCGTGATGATGAACTGCCTCAGGAGAAATAACTTGAGAAGCCATGATTATATTATTATTCGCTCTAATTACTTAATATTAATTGCCAATGTTTTGCTTGCAGCTGCTGTATCAGTTTTTGATGAATCAGCAGGAGCTGCAGGTGTTTCTGCTGGTGCAGCTGGAGCTGGTTTCTCATTCTTTTTCACCCAGAAAGGTGTTTGAGTTTTTAACCATGCTCTGTATTCTTTATCACTTACTACTTTAATCACAAACTTCATATTGAAGTGTGACGCTCCACAAATTTTGTTACAGTACAACAAGTAATCAAAATTAGGGTCATTTACTTTCGAACGCATCTCATTGGTAGTGATGGTTGGAGTAAAAGTAAAGTAAGTATTCATACCTGGTACACAGTTCATTTGAACACGGAAGTGAGGCATATATGCAGAGTGAATCACATCCTTAGCTCCAAATTGGAATTGAACTGTTTTATTTACTGGCAATACAATTTCTTGAGGGAAAAAGTCATCATGAGATTTTTGGTCATCAAACTTAACACCCAACACGTTATCTCCGCCAATTAAACGGTAGTTACGAGGACCTAACTCATTATCTTTACCTGCATAACGAACAGTCCATTTAAATTGCTCTGCTACTGCTTCAACTTTAATGGCGTCTTTCAAATTCGAAGGATACATAATGCCAGTCCACGTTTTCCATCCAAAGAACACCAAAATACTCAGTACGATAGCCGGAACCAAGGTCCAAACTTTCTCTAAGTTGTCGTTGTGAGGATAGTAGTAAGCAGTTCTGTTTTTACGGGCTCTGTATAAATACACATAAGTAAACAATACAATGTGTGTTAATAAAAATACCGTAAAAGTAATATAGAATGTTACGTGTAATAAATTATCGGTTTTAACGCCATGGGCAGAAGCTGGTTCAGGCAAAAGCATTTTACCATGATGAACTATCTCCCAAAATGCACCGTATAAACCTAAGAAACCGATAACAAGGAATAAAGTGGCATGTATAGAGTTCCAGTTAATTCCTTTTTTCTTTCCGGTAGCGGAAGCTGTTAATTCATAAACTTTTAAGGCTTTACCAACAACGCTCAAAATGAAACCGGCAGCAATAAATATTAGTATGTAAAGTGCTACGGTTAACCACATTTCGGTACGTGCAGCAGCTTTTGCAGCCTCGGCACCTGCATCAGCAGTTGCAGCCTGGGCCATTGCCACATTGGTATACAATGTAGCAACGGCTGCAGAAGCAAAAAATGATATTTTTTTAAGTATCGACATAGTCAATTTATAACGATTAGATATTTGGAATATGGTGGTGAGTACTCTCTTCTAAATATGGGTGATTTTTAGGAGCCATTGGCGCTTTGCTCAATCCTCTTAACATAAAGAATACGAACAGGCCTGCAAATCCAATTAAAGTACCGAACTCGTAGTAGCTGAAACCACGGTGAACTCCTAAAGTTCCTGGCATCACCATAATGTAATAATCTAACCAGTGACCAAGCAAAATGATAATAGCTGCAATTTTCATTACTTTGAAATTACGTTTGTTATCACTTGTCATTAATAATAAGAATGGCACCAAGAAACAGATTACGATATCAAGCCAGAACAAGAATTTGTACTCTGGGGTCCAACGGTTAACGAAATATGTTAACTCTTCCGGAATATTAGCGTACCAAATCAAAAGGAACTGACCAACCCAAGTGTAGGTCCAGAAGATGGTGAAACCAAACATCAATTTACCTAAATCGTGTAATTGACTGGTGTTAAACCACGGTAAGTATCCGTTCTCTTTTAAGATAATTGAAACTAATGCGATTGCAGAAAGACCGGTTACCCAAAGAGCAGCTAAGTTCCACCAACCAAACATAGTTGAGAACCAGTGCGCCTCTACCGACATCATGGTATCGAAAGCGAATAATGGGAATGTAAAACCAAAAATTACACAGAAGATAGCACTGAATTTAATGCTCTTATTAAAGTTATCCATACCACCTTCGATGTCTTCTTTTAAGGTTAACTTCCTTAACATATAAGCAAAGAAACCCCAAATGCTTACATAAAGAGCAATACGAGTAACAAAGAATTTCATATTTAACCAGGCTGATTTACCTGCAATTAGCGCATCATAATGAGGGCTATTTGGATCAGTAATTCCATCAGCATGCCAATGATGGTAAAGATTATGTGTATATAAACCACCCCAGATTACGGCGAACAAAATCACGCCGGCAACAGGAATAACGGTTGTAAATGCACTTGGAACACGTAAAATGCTCGTTGCCCAACCAGCATTCGTTACATACTTAATAGCGATAAACATCACCCCTGAAAAGCTCAAACAAGTCATGTAGTATGCACATACTAAAAGGTTAGCCCAAGTACGCTCAGGGTTTGTCACAAAACCCAAAGCAATACACAACACACCAATAATAATGGCAATAATGCTATATGTTTTGGCTTTACCTGAAAACTCAAATTGTTTTGAAATATCTAGTTGCATTGAATTTTAATTTAAAGTCCAAAAATTATTGTTTCTGAAGGTATTGAACATATTGAATGATTTTCCAACGCTCTTCTTTTGATAACTGTGAGGCATGAGCACCCATAGCACCTTTACCGTATGTAATTGAGAAGAACATTTTGCCTTCAGGTAAATCCTTAAGCTGTGCGGAATTGTAAGCAGGAGGAGCTGGGAATCCAGCTTTAGCTACAACGTTTCCGTCAGCCATACCGGTTTTACCATGACAATGCGAACACATGTTGGTAAACAATCTCTTACCTTCCTCAAAGTTCTCTTTTGTTTGAGCAAGCGGACTTTTTAATTCTGCACCGGCAGCCTCATACCCTTCCGGAGTTTGCGGATAATGAAATACTTCATAATTGGTTGGAACAGTACCAGCAACCGGAGTTTGAGCCGATTTTCCATCAGCAAAAACTGAATTAGGTTGATCAGGATTGTAAGGAACAGAACGATACATCTGAGGTGAATATTCCAATCCCGGATCGCGTTTAACCTTCGAACAAGATGTAAATACAACTGCAGTGGCTAAACCCATTAATAAAACGCCTTTAAATTTATTTTCTAACATACTCATTGGCAATTAAAAAGTTTTGTATTTAACCTCTACTGCACCTGATTGTCTGATTAGATCAGCTACACTCGACTCATTATTATCAGTAACTTCAATGGCTACAACGAAACGGTCGTCAGTTGCACGCTCATCCATAATTCTTGGTGTAGAGAACGGAATTAAGCGGTTAGCCATAAAGAATGTGAAGCCCATACCGAATGAAGCGAACAATACGGTCCACTCGAAACAAATCGGAATGAAACTCACAATTGGGAAGTTTGGTTTACCACCGATATCCATTGGCCAATCGTAGGTAATCATGTACCAAATCATTAAGAAAGCCAATGATAGTCCCAAACAACCAAAACAGAAAGCTGCAATTGGCAGTCGAGAACGCGGAACAAAAAATACATTCTCTAATCCGTGAACTGGATATGGAGTATAAACATCAAATATCTCTTGTCCTTTATTTTGTATAGAAGTGATGCCTGCTTTCAGAACATCCTCATCATCATATAAACCGATGGCAAATTTCTTATTCTTCATTTGACTCTCCTTTCTTAATTGTCGCTGTAGTAGCAATAACCACATTACCTTCTACAGGTTGGTGAGTTGGATGTGCATGCTTTTTAGCTTTATTCTTAGCTTCTTCACTTGAATGCTTCAATAATAATTTTACCTCAGCCATTGCCACTGAAGGCAGGAAGCGGATAAACAATAAGAACAGGGTGAAGAATAAACCGATTGAACCAACGTACAATCCTACGTCAACAATTGTAGGAGTAAACATTGCCCAAGAAGAAGGCAGGTAATCACGGTGTAGTGAGGTCACGATAATTACGAAACGCTCGAACCACATACCGATGTTTACAACAATTGAAATGATGAAGGTAAATACCAAACTGGTACGCAATTTTTTGAACCACATTAACTGAGGAGAAATTACGTTACAAGTCATCATTAACCAGTATGCCCACCAATAAGGACCAGAAACACGGTTTAAGAATGCATATTGTTCATACTCAACACCTGAATACCAAGCAATGAACAACTCAGTCAAGTAAGCAACACCTACAATCGAACCAGTTACCAAAATGATGATGTTCATCAATTCGATGTGATAAAGGGTGATATAGTTTTCAAGTTTCAATACAACACGTGCTACCAACAATAAGGTTTGCACCATTGCGAAACCAGAGAAAATCGCTCCCGCAACGAAGTAAGGAGGGAAAATGGTGGTGTGCCATCCCGGAATTACAGAAGTTGCAAAGTCGAAGGATACGATGGTGTGTACCGAAAGTACCAGAGGAGTTGAAATACCAGAAAGGATCAACGAAATTGATTCGAAACGGATCCAGCTGCGTGCAGATGAAGTCCATCCGAAGCTTAATACAGAGTAAACTTGCTTGCGGACACCGGTAGCGCGGTCACGTACAGTGGCAATGTCAGGTAATAAACCTACATACCAGAATAAACATGATACCGAGAAATAGGTCGAGATCGCAAATACGTCCCAAATTAGTGGAGAGTTAAAGTTTACCCACAAAGAACCAAACTGGTTCGGTAATGGGAAAGCCCAGTAAGCTAACCAAGGACGACCCATGTGCGCCAAAATGTACGTAGCTGCACAAATTACGGCAAAGATCGTCATCGCCTCAGCAGAACGGTTAATTGAGTTACGCCAGCTTTGACGGAATAGTAACAATACTGCCGAAATAAGCGTTCCGGCGTGACCGATACCTACCCACCAAACGAAGTTGGTGATGTCCCATGCCCATCCTACTGTTTTGTTTAATCCCCATGCGCCTAGTCCAACCCAGGCAGTGTAACCAAAACTTACCAACCAAAGGATAAACCCTGCAAATGCAAGGGAGAATCCTATCCACCACGCCTTGCTTGGAGTACTCTCAACCGGGCGGCAAATATCTTCGGTAACAGTATGCATATCAGGCGTACCGGTTACCAAAGGTTTTCTAATAATTGACTCGTGCATAATATCTTGAGTTTAGAAACTTAATTATGAATGACTCTCTTCTTTAGCCTCGTGACCATGACCACCATGTCCGTGCTCTGCTACTGCTTTCTCTTTGTTACGAACTTGTGTCATGTATCCAATACCTGGCTGAACACCAATTGACTCTAACACATAATATGTACGCTCGTTATGAAGCAATTTCGACACTTCGCTTTCAGGATCATTAATATCACCGAATACAATTGCATTTGAAGGACATGATTGCTGACAAGCAGTTTTGATATCACCATCTTTCAACGGACGGTTTTCCATTTTCGCTTGTAGTTTACCAGCCTGAATACGTTGAACACACATCGAACATTTCTCCATCACACCACGTGAACGAACTACAACATCCGGGTTCAATACTAATTTACCCATTGGGTTGTTCATGTAGTAGTCAAACTTATCGTTATCAGTGTAGTTGAACCAGTTGAAACGACGAACTTTGTATGGACAGTTGTTAGCACAGTAACGAGTACCGAAACAACGGTTGTAAGCCATTTGGTTCAAACCTTCTGAAGAGTGCATAGTTGCCAATACCGGACAAACAGTTTCACAAGGTGCATGATCACAGTGCTGACAAAGCATTGGTTGGTGAACAACTTCAACAGCTTCTTCTTTACTGTCTTTACCCATGTAACCTTCAGTACCCTCTTCAACTTTCGAATAGTAACGATCGATACGTAACCAGTGCATTTCACGACGACGACGAACCTCATCACGACCTACTACAGCAACGTTATTCTCGATATTACAGCTGATGATACAAGAACCACAACCTGTACAAGCGTTCAAGTCGATTGCCATACCCCAGTGGTGACCTCTTTTTTCTTTGTCTTCCCAAAGGTTCAACAACTTAAGGTTACCATATTTATCACGTTTAGCTTCACCTTTTTCATTCTGCTCAGAGATTTCAGCTA
Organism: Solitalea lacus; assembly: GCF_022014595.1. Classification (NCBI taxonomy): domain Bacteria; kingdom Pseudomonadati; phylum Bacteroidota; class Sphingobacteriia; order Sphingobacteriales; family Sphingobacteriaceae; genus Solitalea; species Solitalea lacus. The sequence continues at coordinate 4,194,794 of NZ_CP091740.1, forward strand.
AATCATGGTGACCATGACTTCCTGACGCAGGGTCTTTAGCGTACGCAGAGATCGTAGTTTCTCTGATAATATCGCGACCTTCGAAAGAATGGTGAGTTTGAGTTCTAGCTAATTCGTAAGAATCACCAGTTTTGGTAATTGAAACCGAATTAAAGTTTTGCAAGCTACCATTAACGATGCTTACGAATGGGAATGCATTTTTACCTACTTCGTTACCAGCTTTACCAGCATCAGTACGACCATAACCTAATGCAATTGAAGCAGTACCATAAGCCTGACCTGGTTGTAAGATAACTGGCAATTCAATCGAATAACCATTAGTTTCTACTTTAACAACATCAAACTCTTCAATACCTTGTTCTTTGGCAAACTTCTCTGAAAGAGCTACGTAGTTGTCCCAAGTAACTTTTGACACTGGATCTGGACATTCTTGCAATAATGGATTATTTGCACCGCGACCGTCGCCAACATTGGTATGTTTGAATACTGTTAACTCTACTTTACCTGAAGCAGCTTTACTGTTATTAGTAATGGTAGAAACTACAGTTGATAAGTCTTTAGCAAATGTATAAGGTTGTGCTACAGCACCAGCTGTTTTAACAAAACCAGTACGCAATAAGGTATCCCACTGATCTTGGAAAATCCCTGCACCTACCTGAGGGAAGATGATGGTACTCCAAACATTCTTAACGTAGTCTAAATATTCAACAGGATTATTAGCCCATACTAACAAGCTTTTCTGTGCTGGACGTGTATCATAAATTGGGTTGATAGTTGGCTGACCAATTAAGAACACTCCTTTACGAGGTTCTGCATCGGTCCAAGCTTCCAATGAATGATGATCAGGAGCAATTACATCAAAACCTTTAGCTGTTTCATCTTCACGCTCTGCGAAAGAAACTTTTAAGGCAACCTTTTTCAAGGCAGCTGCAAAGTCTGACGCTTTAGGATATGAGTAAACAGGGTTTACACCATAAACGAATAAAGCACCAACTTCACCACGATTCATTTCATTTACCAATTCAACAACTTCGGCATCATTACCCTTAAATTGTTGACTAGGGGTATCTAAATCAATAGTAGAACCGTAGTTACCTAATAAGGCATTAATTGCATTTACTAATACTTGAGTAGAAACATCATTTGAACCTGCTACAACTAATGATTTTCCTTTGTTTTCCCAAAGTTCTTTAGCTGTTTTAGCGATGATGTTACCTGCAAATTCAGGAGTTTCAACACTGAAAGTTTGAGCTCCTGCAAGTTTTGCAACATTGTTATATAAACCAATAAGAGCTAAACCTGATTGCGAAGGACGAACCGGAATACGAACATCAGCATTTGAACCAGTCAACGACATTTCAGTTTCAAACTGAATGTGACGTGACATTGCTTTTGCTTCTTTCAAATGTTTCGCATTACGTTTTGAAACATACTGACGGGTAAACTCAACCGGAGAAATCCAAGTACCTAAGAAATCGGCACCGAAACTCACAATTAAATTGGCATTATCAAACTTGTAAGAAGGAATAACTGCTTTCTCAAAGCTGTTTTTATTAGCATTGATAATTCCAGAATAAGATACTGCATCATAAGTAACTTGTTTTGCAGTAGGATATGCTTTAATAAAGTCTGCGATAACAGCGTTAGTTGACGGACTGTTAATTGAATCAGTCAATAACACGATTTTTTTACCGCTAGTGTTTACTTTAGCTAATTGCTCTTTTACAAAGGCGTCTACATCTTCCCAATTAGACTCGCTACCTTTTAGTACTGGAGCATGTAATTTAGTAGAATCATATAAATCAATTACTGAAGCGTGGCCTGCTGAGTCAACACCACCCTGCCCGATTGGACAGTTAGTATTACCCTCAATTTTAATAGGGCGACCTTCACGGGTCTTCACCAATATACCATAACCATCTTTAGAGATGCCGGTATAGTAATTAGGAATACCCGGAGTAATTTCTTCAGGCTTGATCAGGTAAGGAACCGCTTTGGTAACAGGCGCTTGGTTACATGCAGCTAGGGCAACAGCACCTACTCCAAAACCAAGTGATTTTAAGAAATCGCGGCGAGGCATAACAGTGCTGTCAATTGCCTTGCCTGACAGGATCTCTTCAATTGGTAAGTCTTCAGCAAATTCTCTTTTCTGTAAAGCTTCAAACTCGGAAGTTGAATTCAACTCCTCTAAACCTTTCCAGTATGTTTTGTTATTGCTTTCCATTTATAATCGTCAGAGTCTTTTAAAAATTAATAATGACATTTTGCACACTCAAGGCCGCCCATTTGAGCAACGGTAACCTTCTCACCCTTCTTGATTTTCTCATGAAGTTCAACCATACCATCATAGTAGTGGTTTTTAGGAGCATGCTTCAATTCGGTACTACGGTGACAGTCAACACACCATTTCATGGTTAACTGAGAAGCCTGATATACTTCATCCATTTTGGCAACTTCGCCATGACAAGCATAACATACCGGCTCATCAGCTTTCAGACCTTTAGCAGCACGAATCGACTCTTCAGCAACTTTTACGTGTTGTGAGTGATTGAAATAAGCAAAGTCTGGAAGATTATGAATGCGAACCCACTCAATTGGACGTTGATTTGGTCCGTATTTTTGAGTACTTGGATCGTAGTCTAAAGCTTGGTAGATTTTTTTGATTTCAGCTGTACCATCAATTTTCTCGCCTTCGGCATCTAATAATGGCTCGCCTTTGTATTCATTAATTTGGTTATGACAGTTCATACAAACATTTGCAGAAGGAATGCTTGCATTTTTACTCTTCCACGCACCTGAGTGACAGTATTGACAATTAATTTGATTTACGCCAGCGTGTACTTTGTGAGAGAACTTAATAGGTTGTGCTGGTTGATAATTCTGGGTAACACCTACATCCCACATTTCTTTCCATGACCATGCAGAACCAACAATTAAAACAGCTAAGATTGTTAATGCAATTACTTTTTTATTAGAGGCTAGTCTTTTGAACGTTTCAGCCAATTTAGAAGGAGCTTCTTCCTCTTCTTCAGCCTCAACCAAAGTACCATCCGCCTTTTTGGTCGATACTAATTGTTCTAATGTTTTAATAACACGGTTTAACACCACAATTACCACAAACAATACAACAACTAAGCCCAATAAACCTAAAATAGTGAAGTTACTGGTACCTTTTTCGGCAGTAGCAGCACCTCCGGCAGGACCAGCGGCAGCGGCTTTTTCAATAGCATCGCCTTCTTGCTTAATATAAGCTAAGATAGATTTAATGTTGTCATCTGTAAGACTTGGGAAAGAGTTCATCACCTGCTTGTTATACTCTTCAAAAATCTTAACAGCAGCTGGATCGCCCGATTTAACCATTGCTTGCGAGTCATGCACCCATTTAAGCAACCATGCTTCATCATGACGTTTGTCCACATCTTTCAATGCTGGACCGGTAACACGTTTTCCAACGGCGTGACAAGCTGCACAATTGGCTTTAAAGAGCGTTTCCCCTTCTTTAGGGTCTGCAGCAAAGGCTTGCGCTACGCATAAAAAGGCGATTGTGAGAATTAATGCACCTTTTTTCAGACAGGTTTTCAAAAAAACGTTCGAGTTCGTACTCATGCTCTATGTAATTCTACTAAATATTACGTACTAATAATCAAAATGTTAACAAACGAAAGAATTTTCCACAACTGATTAACATTTAGCGCACAAAAATAGGCATAAAACTGTGTCTATGACAATGATATGACACATTTTATCAATTTATAATTATTCTAAATAAGTGGACTGAAAATATATCCAACCACTTAGTTATCAACAAAATAGCTGCACTTAGCAGCTATTTATAATCATTTATTAAGTTGAAATTACATATCAAGTAGCCATGCAAAAATAAGCGGAGCTACAATTGTGGCATCGGACTCAATAATAAATTTTGGGGTATCAATGTCCAGTTTTCCCCACGTAATTTTCTCATTCGGAACTGCACCTGAATACGAACCGTAACTGGTTGTTGAATCCGAGATCTGGCAGAAATAACTCCAGAATGGAATTGTCTCCATTTCCATATCCTGGTACAGCATAGGAACTACACAGATTGGGAAATCTCCTGCAATACCTCCACCGATTTGGAAGAAACCTACTCCCTTACCACCTGAGTTTTTAATGTACCAATCAGACAAATAGGTCATGTATTCAATCCCCGACTTCATAGTTGATGGGTTCAACTCACCCTTAATGCAGTACGAAGCGAAGATATTCCCCATGGTTGAGTCTTCCCATCCCGGACAGATAATAGGCAAATTGCGTTCTGCAGCAGCCAACATCCAGCTATCCTTAGGGTCAATTTCATAATATTGCTCCAAATCGCCAGAAAGCAACATTTTGTACATGAATTCATGTGGAAGATAACGCTCCCCATTATCTTGTGCAGTTTTCCATTGATGGAAAATATGTTTCTGCAAACGACGAAAAGCTTCTTCCTCAGGAATACAAGTATCAGTTACGCGGTTAAAACCATTTTCCAATAAATCCCATTCTTCTTGAGGGCTCAAATCTCGGTAATTAGGAACACGCTTATAACTTTTGTGCGCCACAAGATTCATAATATCCTCTTCAAGGTTAGCTCCGGTACAAGAAATGATGTCAACCTTTCCTTGACGAATCATTTCGGCCAGAATCTTGCCCATTTCAGCCGTACTCATGGCACCGGCAAGGGTAATCATCATTTTACCACCTTCTTCAAGATGTTTTTCGTACCCCTTAGCCGCATCTACCATCGCCGCAGCGTTGAAATGCAGGTAGTACTTTTCCATGAATGATGAAATAGTATTACGTTTCTTTTCCATGCTGTAAAAATTTTGGGCAAAGGTAGGGAATAGAAATCATTATCAAAGTCCTTCTAACCGATAGAATGGACACAAAAAAACCGGGAATTGAGTTCCCGGTTTAAAATTTAGTTATGTAAAGTACCGTTAAGTAGCTTTATTCAATTTGATGTTAACACAATAATTATCTTGATTTATCATATTTAAAGGTAGCTTCCCATGCCCTATTTGCTGGCCCTGTACCCCAATAAACCGAAATACTAAATGTTTTAGTTGCAGGGTCATATTTATTAACACCAGCAGGATTGTTTACAACAGCAGCATTTGCAGCATCTTTAACTGTTACGTTATTGGTTGCAGGATCAAGAGTCAGCTCCCATGGCCCAATACCTCCAATATTTGCTCCACTTGCCCAACAAGCTACACGATCCATTTTAACCGAATTAGGACCTGTTGTAATCAATGAATAAGATTGCTCTGGGAATGCTCCTGATAAAACAGGGTCACCCTCTCTTAAAGCTTTTCCATTAACTTTATAAACTCCATCATATTGATTTTTAATACTTAAAAGGGCAACAACTGAGTCTCTACCTTCAGGAATACGCATGCCTGCAGAATTAGTAATTCTAAAGCCAACTGCATACTTATTTGTTAAGGCCCCCCACTTGCCTCCATCAACATTTATTGATATAGCTTGTGCAAAATCACCAGGATTAAAGGTTACAGTATATCCACCATCAACCTTCACTACTGAAGAATTCGCTAACGTAAACATTGATTCAGGCAATGCAACAAAGGTTTCCTTATATTTTTTATTGTAATTGGCAATCATATCAGGAGCCAAGGTCAATTTAATTGTACCTGAAGTATTTAGCGTAGCATTTGAATTTACATCACGCATGATATTGAATAGATCAACTTTTTTTACAGTGGTAAACGGAGAAAAGAAAAGCTTATTGGCCGGAGACTCCGAAACTTTTACCATGCTTTGACCTTGATCAGTCAATTCAGTTATTTCATCTTTTACACAGGAGGTAAATAAAGCTGGACTTACGATCCCCGCACATAAAAGGAAACTTAATATCTTTTTTTTCATAATTTCTTAATCTAATTGTAAATAGCCATAAGGTTATTGATCCCACCAAACTTTTGAATCCTGAGTATCACCATTAGGAATACGAGCAATTGCCTCTTCTACATTAACTTTATTAGAGCCACGCTCGCCAGCAGAATACATGTAGCGTCTAGGAATTTGTTTACTTGAATTGGTAGCGTCAGGAGCTGGTGTTAAAACAGGATATCCCGACTTTCTCCAAATGTTCCAAGACTGTAAACCGTCTGGATAGGATGCAATATAACGTTGGGTCGAAATCTTTTTAACATTTTCAGTGCCATCCAAAACTACAGATGCCTGAGTTAAATAACCCGCAGGAACAGCAATTCCCCACTGCTCAAATGACAACGCTATACCTTGATTATAGGCCGCTTGCGCGCTTTCAGTGGTCCACCCTAACTGAGCAGCCTCTGCCCTTGCTAAAGCAACCTGTGCAGCACTAATGATCACTACAGTGGCATCTTCTTTCCTAAAGTCACCTCTTAGAATACGAGCCCATCCAGGATTTGCTGCTGTAAATGCTTCTGCTGATGCACGTTTAAGACCATATGGCATACCAACACTTGAAGTAGTGAATGAATTTGGTTTACCTTGATCTTGAGTAATACCTCCAAAAGCATTTTGGCGAGAATCTCCCAAAGAAGCCATTAAGTCAGTCATTGTTTTACTCTCGGCATAGTCCTTACGACCATCGTAAACTCCCCACCAACTGTTTTTGAAGTTACCTCCAGGATAGCTCACCTTAACGTTTTGTGCATTAGTAGAAATATAACCAGCAGGATTATTCAAAGCAGCTTTAAACTCTGCAGCAGCAAAACCATCCGGACCACCTACTTTTTTTGAAAGCTGGATAGCCATCATCATACGTAAAGAGTTAGCAAAACGTTTCCATGCAGCTACATCGCCATTAAATATAATATCACCAGTTATGATAGAATTGTCGAATTCATTTACTGAACTTGCAAGGGCAGCCATCATTGCTTTGTAGATATCTTCCTGTTTATCGTATTTAGGAGTAAGCGAAGTAGCACCTTTTAAAGCCGCGCTATATGGAACATCACCCCAACGATCAGTAATTGTCCAGAATATATATTGCTGCAATATCTTAGCAATAGTATTCATATTCTTGCTTTTATTTTGATCAATAATATTCTGAAGGTCAAATAAAGCACCCGAATAAAGATTATTAAAATCAATTTGTGGAGCACTATACAATGACACATCGGTGTATTGCGTCTCTGAAAAATATTGACCATATAATCCTGGACGGGTTTGCGTTGCAAAGCCCCCTAGTCCTGGGTTAGACCCAGTAAGTGCTGTTGTACCAGCCATTACGTTGGTTAATAATGCGCCAACAATCGGATCCTTAGCTCCAGCCGGATTAACATTTGTATCTCCAAAATCTTCCAGCTTTGAACACCCGGTAGTAGATCCGAGAACAAGAAGACTGAGGAATGTATATTTAAATATTTTTTTCATAATTAAATCTCTCTTTCAATAAAAAATTAGAATCCAATTCTCAAGTTAAAACCGAAACCACGAGTACCCGGTAACTGTCCGGTTTCGCCATATACTGCATCAATTTCAGATGGATCGAAGTCACGATTTTTTGAATAAATCAATACAGGGTTTTTGGCAACTACCGAGAAATTCGCGTTTTTGATATAACTTCCTAATTTTAATTTTCTAACTGGAATTTCGTATCCGACTGAAACTTCGCGTAGTTTAACAAAGGTTAAATCATACACATATTCATCAAATACTTTGGTTCCCCATGATTGGTGGAAATAGTCTTGTGCTTCCACATAATAATCAACAGGTTTATCGGTAGCATCAACACCAAACACGTGCACACCACCGCCATCAGCAACTGCATCACGAATTGGATTACCTTTATCGTTTACAGTGGCAGTACGAGCAGTTAAACCACTATATGAACCCCACATGTTTGACAAGGACACGAATTTACCTCCGATTTGATAATCGATATTTGCTCTAACAGTGAAATCTCTAAGAATGGTAAAGCTATTTTGAAGACCTCCAGTACTTGTTGGCAACACACTACCGAAATAAACCTTAGGATCATTTAAATACATTCCTTCATCATTTAAGATTGGAACACCATTAGCATTTCTTTTAATACCATTACCAAAAAGTTGGCCCCAACGCTTGCCTTCCTCATGAATCATATAAGGCATACCAGTTGTGCTGCCATATACCTGACCTACAGATGCAGTTTGAGAAACCTGGTATTCTTTACTCAGCTCATCCACATCATTTTTAATCAATGGTGACCAAGCTGCAGTTAAATCCCATTTGAATTTATCTGACCTAATAGGAGTTGCAGATAGCTGGAACTCCATACCTTGCTTACTTATTTTACCGATATTGGTTAACAATTTGGTATATCCACTTGCACCATTAACTGAAAGTTCGTAAGGGAAATCACGCTCGTTACCATCCCAATAAGTAGCTGAAACTCCAAAACGGTCATTCATAAATCGCAAATCAAGACCGATTTCGCGCTGAGTTACCACTGACCCATGAATATTTGGATCAACCAAAACATCAGGTGTTCCCATCAACATATTGCTACCCCATTTGAATTGACCCACACCGTAAGTCATACCAGGGTAACGGTACGCTCCAAAGTTGTCATTGTCAGTACCTAAAGCTTTAGGAATTTCACCCCATGATGCCCTTAATTTACCAAAGCTTAACCAAGAGAATGTTTTTTGAGGCAACAACTCGCTAAAAATGAATGAACCTCCAAAACCTTTAGATAATACAGAGTTATTAGAAGTTGGCAAGGTAGAATACCAGTCATTGCGTAAAGTTACTTCAGCACTCAAAAAGTTCTTATAGCCAATATTTGCTCTACCGAACACAGCTCTGTATTTCTCCTCAACACGACCATTAGTCATGGTTGCAGGGTCTACAGAGTTTTGTACAGTAAATAAATCCGGCAAACTTAATCCATTGTTGGTTGAAGCACCATTACTTTTACTTACTAATCTAAAGAAGTCCGTACCAACATTGGCATCAACTTTAATATCCTTAACAACTTCTTTAGTATATGAAGCTAAAAACTCAATGTTTCTTCTGTTAGAGTAAGAGTTAAATGTTTCATAATAACCTTTTGCCTCAGGAGAGTTACCTGTTGTTTGTAAACCACTTTCATTCAATCTTGAACTATATTTTTGCTCAAGGAAGGTGGTGTTTTGCTGTTTACGATAAGTAGCACTTACTTTTAAATCTTTAGTGATGTTGTAAGTTAATGCCACATTACCAAATAAACGATCGCGTTGGTTATTAATATTAATTAAATCAAACCAAGTGTAGAAGTTATACCAGTAGTTACCGGCATAAAAGTTTCTGGTGTTGGTTGGATCAAAACCTGAAGGGTTAGAGTGGTTCCAGCTTGCGTAAATTCCCTCAGGAGTTCTTAAATTGCGAAGCTCCTTCATGATACCCATATCCAAGTCACGATGGAACCATTGGTTAAATGATCCAGAACTTTGGTTAGAATAATCATCCACAATCTCACCATTTAAACCTCTGTTTACATAAGTGATATTAGCAGAGATATCTAAATCCTTAGAAATTTTATATGAAGAAATTAAATTGATTGAATTTTTCTTTAATCCTGAGGAAGGCAATAAACCATTTGTATTCTGGTTACCATAAGTAAATTTAAAATTAAGGTTTTCAGTTGCCTTGCTAAAGCTTATTGAACTGTTATATCCAACACCGGTATTAAAAAATTCTCTGGCATTGTTAGGCTGAGCCGTCAATTTTGCTGTTTGAAATGATCTGCTATGACCGCCGTACCAAGCGTACCATGGAATATATTCTTGTCCAACCATGCGAGGTCCCCAGCTGGCGTCATCACTATAGTCATGATAATATTTACCATCCAAGGCTTTCCACTCAGCTGGATCACCATCTTTCCAAGTATATTTCATCAAATCACTTGAAGAACCACCTGCATAAGAGTTTTGGTAGTTAGGCATTCTGTTTACGTTTTCAATCATAACTCCGGTGTTTAAAGTAACACCAAAGCCATCCGTAGTCTTACCTTTTTTCATGGTAATTACAATAGCTCCATTGGCTCCTTGAGAACCAAATAAAGCTGAAGCAGCAGGACCTTGCAAAACTGAAACGTTATCAACATCGTCCATGTTAATATCGTCTACTGTAGGAAGAATTGTTCCATCAACAACATATAAGGCTCCGTTTCCGGTGCCAAAACCTGTAGCACCGCGTAAACGAATATCAGTTTGTCTACCAAGTGCTGCGGCTGACTGGCTACGTACCTGTAAACCAGCAACTTTACCTGCTAAGGCATTGTCCATACTAGGAGTACGAATGGTGTTCAGCTGTTTCGAAGTAACTACTTGAGCATTACTTGCACTGGTACGAGATGAACTTTGAATTCCGTAAGCCCCAGTCACCACAACTTCACCCAATTGTTTTGTGTCAGAGTCAAGGCTGATGTTAATAGTTACCGATGAACCTACAGCAACCTCCTTTGTTTTAAAACCAATGTAGTTAAAAATCAAGGTTGCTTTTTCAGGAACTGCTATGGAATACTTTCCATCAACATTTGTTTGTGTTCCTAATGACGAACCTTTTACCACAACACTTACACCGGGCAGCGGCAATCCGTCATCTTTTGATAATACAGTACCCGTAATCTTTTTTTGCTGGGCATACGTGGTGAGCGTAAGCAGCGAAAAAAGGAGCACTAAAAATTTTGTAAACTTCTTCTTCATAGTCTTTACAATTTTATGATTTAAGTCGGCAAAGTAACAGTTTAGTTATACAGAAGAAATAGTTTGTATTTTTTTAGTTGCATTTCATTTATAGCGTAGCACAATTGAAATTTTATCAATCATTCCAGCAGAAATACATATTATTTTAACAATAAGTTATTATTTATTAAAAGACCACCAAACTGACAAAATCAAAAAATCCCCAATTAAAATCTTAACAAAACCACATTGTCGGAATTTTATTCTGAAAACTAAAGAAAATATCGTCTTTAAATCAATCCCCACACGTAAAAACCAAACCAAATATTTGTTAATTACTATCAAAAAATTGGTCTTTTTTGGTGCTAAAAAATTGCATTTTCGTTCCCAATTTGGCTCAAATTGTTATTGTTTTTGAAGTATTTTCTATCTTCACTCATGCATTCATTATTAGCCAGAAAAAAAAGCTTTTTCATTATCTTATTATCCCTTTTTGTTACAAAAACTTCATTTTCCCAATCATTAAGTAACAAAACAGATACGATAAATAACTTTAAAAACAGCATTCTTCCGGTTCCAGTAATTGGTTCTTCACAAGAAAAAGGATTTGAATTTGGCTTAGCTGCAGTTTATTCCTTTTATCTTAGCAAAGCAGCAATTGATCAGAGAAATTCTACAATAGGAATATTAGGCACATTAACCACTAAGAACCAGTCGAAATTCAACATAAATGGAAACCTATGGACCAGAAATAATGACTGGCACATAGTAGGAGACCTTAAACCCCACAACTTTCCTAATTATTTTTACGGCTTGGGGAGCGACACGAAAGAAGCTGACAAAGATTTAATCAACGACAATAAGTTTAGAATTAACTTAGATGCAGAAAAACAGGTAACCAACAGCTTCTACTTGGGTGCTGGCTTGTGGTTTTTACACGAACAAATTAGTGACAAAGAGGATGCTGGAATCTATGCATCATCAGACCTTGAAAGCAAATCCGGAGGTAATACCACTTATCTGGCATTTTCTGCAACGTACGACAATCGAGATGTGGTGAACTACCCTCACAGAGGCGCACACTTAAGATTTTACATCCAAAACTCTTTTAAAGCTCTCGCCAGTGACTTCAATTTTATATTACTTACTGCCGATGCGCGCAAATACTGGAAAATTAATCCAACAATGGTACTTGCAGTACAAGGGTATATGCAATCATTGCAAGGAAGCGACAAACCTTTTTTCCTGCTTCCTCAAATGGGAGGCGATCAGCTTATGAGAGGGTATTATACCGGACGATACCGTGACCAGAATTATATTGCAGCACAAGGCGAAATTCGCTTTAGACCATTTGCCAAACGACCAGATGCTGGCCTATTTTCTTTATCAAGAGGAGTAATTGCTGCATTTGCAGGAGGTGGAGGTGTATTTAGCAATGGAGGCTTTAGTGGAAGTACATTAAAACCAACTTATGGCTTAGGAGGGCGCTATATTTTTGATACGCGTAATCGCCTTACTTTACGAATTGATTACGGTATTGGCGATAAAAATCCAGGAGAAAAACGCAGTAGCGGCTTTTATATATCTCTAAACGAAGCGTTTTAACTAATTTGATAAATTGACAAAAAATAGCCTTGAATACTTAATATTGTATCAAGGCTAATATTTGTAACCAGCCCTTCTTTGGCTTTAATTAGTATTTAATCTTAAAATGTTCTTTAACCCGCCCTGTTTTAAAGAAAACTAAACCAATTGCAAACAAATCAATAGTTACTGTCACTCGCGGATGATTCTTAATTTCTTCCCAAGCCTCTTCCATCCCTTCAGACCAGTGGATATCATCAAAAATAAACAAACTGTTTTCGGTTGCTTTTTCCAGGCATTGATGAAAGTAATTCAAGGTAGCCTCTTTGCGATGATTACCATCAAAATAAACAAAATCTAACTTTTCAGCTTTATCAACAATGTAAGGCAATAAATCATCAAAATTTCCAACCTCTATATTTACGTTACTGATACCTTGAGATTTTAGCACCCCTTTTGCGGCATCGGCTATTTGAGGACACCCTTCAATTGAAACAACAGACACTTCAGGATTAGCCTTAGCTAAATAAGATGTAGTAATTCCAAGGCAGGTTCCTAACTCTACTATCGATTGAGGTTTATGCCACAAGGCTAAACGATAAATCAATTGCGCCCACTTTGGAGACTTAAGCGCCTTTGCAGCAATAGTTTTTATCTTTTTTTTCTTATTATTGCTATAATGCGAACCAGCACCTAAGTCAGTAATTGTAATTATGCGCTCATCCACCAACAATGACTTTCGCTGATTTTCAATATCATAGTAAACCTCTTTGATCGATTGATCGTATACAACATTATCAACCAAGCTATACACAAACGGAGAGTGGGTTCCGTGTCGTGTTTTGGCTGTTAGTTGGTGTTTTATATAAGAAGTGAATAAGGTTTGATTAAACATGCGCAAAAATACAATTATAAACAAAATTGACTTAATTGCGTTGAATAGCGTAATGGATTATTCCATTATGGATATAGAGGGGAGATGATTATATGATTGACAGAAATGAATTAATTTCTTTAGTAAAACTATTAGATGATCCTGACAAAGAAGTATTTGAACATATTAAAAACAAATTAGTTTCTTTTGGCCCTGAGATTATTGTTTACTTGGAGGAGGTTTGGCAACAATCGTTAGATGTCATGTTGCAAGAAAGAATCGAAGATATTGTACATAAAATTCAGTTTGATGAGGTAAAAAAAGAGCTTAACCTATGGATATTAGGAGGAGCCTTTGATCTGCTTACCGGAGTTCTAGTAATAAACAAATACCAATACCCTGACTTAGACGATCAAAAGATCCTTAATCAACTTGATGATATTAAACGGGATGCATGGCTACAGTTGGGCTACGACATGAGTCCTTTGGAAAAAGTAAAAGCACTTAACCACGTTTTTTTTCATGTCCACGGATTTAGTGGCAACACTGTTAGCCACCAGGATCCACAAAACTCATACATTAATCTGGTACTTGAGAGCAAGAAAGGCAATCAGATTTCTCTTGCTATAATTTATTCACTGGTAGCCCAAAAATTAGATATCCCGATTTATGGTGTAAATCTACCTCAACACTTTATTTTGGCTTATGTTGATGAAAAAGAAAAAGTATTACCTGGTTTTGAAATAATAGATGGAGTTATTTTTTACATTAACCCTTTTAATAAAGGATTTATTTTTGGCAGAAAGGATGTTGACTTCTTTCTCAAGCAATTAAAACTCAACCAGAGAGTTGAATACTATCAGCCTTGCAGCAATATTGATATTGTTAAGCGAATTTTGCGCAACCTGATAAGCTCTTACAACAAACTTGGTTATTTAGATAAGGTAGAAGAATTAGAAGAGTTGCTTCAAATTACAGAAAGTCACTCCGAATAGATAATTTACGAGTTACGGATAACCTATTTAAGGTCCGTAACTCGTTATAAGTTTAATTAAAACTCCATTAAGTAGGCCTTAATGAATTCATCCAACTCCCCATCCATCACTGCCTGAACATTGGACGTTTCCGTACCTGTTCTCAAATCTTTCACAAGCTTGTAGGGATGAAATACATAGTTACGAATCTGTGAGCCCCATTCAATTTTCTTTTTCGAACCTTCAACTGCAGCCTTTGCCTCATTACGCTTCCGCAATTCGAGTTCATACAGTTGTGACTTCAGCATTTTTAATGCCTTTTCTTTATTCTGCAATTGCGAACGTTCTTGCTGACATTCAATAATGATTCCAGAAGGAGCATGTTTCAAGCGAACAGCAGTTTCTACCTTGTTTACGTTCTGTCCACCTTTACCCCCAGCCCTAAACGTATCCCAAGAAACATCAGCCGGATTTATTTCAATATTAATCGAGTCGTCAACCAATGGGTAAACATAAACCGATGCAAAGGAAGTATGACGCTTGGCATTAGCATCAAATGGAGAAATGCGCACTAAACGATGTACACCGTTTTCTCCCTTTAAATAACCGTATGTAAACTCACCTTCAAACTCTAATGTACAAGAAGTTATACCAGCAACATCACCGGGCTGATAATCAATTTCACGAATTTTATAACCATGCTTCTCCCCCCACATAATGTACATACGCATCAACATTTCTGCCCAGTCACAGCTTTCAGTTCCTCCGGCGCCGGCATTGATCTTCAATACTGCGTTCATCTGGTCTTCTTCACCACTCAGCATATTCTTGAACTCAAGCTCCTCAACAACCTTGACACTGCCTTCAAACTGCTGCTCCATTTCCTTTTCAGAAACATCTCCTTCCTTGTAAAAATCAAAAAGCACATAAGTATCTTCCGCTGAAGTATTAACTTCAGCAAAGGCATCAGTCCATATTTTTTTGCTTTTTATGTTGTGAAGTATTTTTTCTGCATCCTTGGCATTATCCCAGAAATCGGGTTTGAGCGTTAGCTCCTGTTCATTGGCAATTTCTGCTAGTTTGTTGTCGATGTCAAAGATGCCTCCTCAGGGAAGCAATTCTATCCCTTAAATCTTTAATCTGATCTGTAGTCATGGTGCAAAGATAATTTTTGAGAACCTTAAAATATTAGAATGGGAAGATTTCCTGTCAAAATGTTACCTCCCTATACGTTTCAACCCAGCTTTGGCTTTTGCATCTATACCGCTTTTATACTCATGGCCTTTCATATCCAAACATAACTGATAATACAGCCTTGCCTTACCATAATTTTTTAGATTTTCATAAATCTTACCTAAACTTAGCGATGAATTAGCTGCAAAATACCACTGCTTACCCTTGCCAGCATTTATGGTTTGATTATAACATTGGATAGCTTTTTCATCTTCATCAAGTGCATCATAAATACGTCCAAAACGATAGTTACATTCAAGCTTTTCATACTCCGGAGTTCCTTCTGTGATCTTTTTGGATTTCAATACACTTAATGCCTTTTCGTAATAGCCCCCATCATATAATAAACGTGCACCTAACAGGTATAAATCAGGGGTTCCGGCTTCAACTTCTTTTAGTGCATGCTTATCTTTTTCGTTTAACTCATATCCTTTGGCTTTTACAAGTGCAACGTATTCATTATAGCGTTTTAAATCTCCTTTTAATAAAAAGCTCCAAGCTATGCGCAAATACGAATCCTTAATATTAAATACACCTTTATAATTACCCAGGTATTTAAAAAAGAACGTGGCAGCATCATCATCCAAACGATTCAATTTGGCAACTGCCAGCAAGTAATCAATATGCTTAAAAGACGAGTATGTGCTCCCAACTGGACGATTATTAAAAACGGCAATAGCCTCACTGTTATGCGCTGTTTTCATACTTACATACCCTTGCACAAATGATTTAAGCAAACTACTGTCGCTCACAGGTTTCAAATATCGAGTAGCCTTAACATAAGCATTTTCATCACCCACTACATCGTGCAACACATAACTTAAACACATCGCAGTTTCGTCATAAAAAAAGGAATATTCAGATTTAGGAAGCTGCACTAGAGCCTGTTCCATTAATGATACTCCGATTTTAATATCTGCATTTACACCAAAAGTGTTCAAAATCGTTTTTAAACTCGCTGGAACATTCCCCAAGACGATATTTAAAATCCCTAAATCTTTATAATTGGGCCAAAACTGTGCAAAATTGTTCTTATTCTCTTTCAAATAACTAAACGCCCGATTGATTTCCAAAGCTGCAGTATAATATTCTCCAAACCTTGCACGAGTAATTGCCCATTGCATATTTACTTCAGCCTGGCAAAACAAATAATACGGAGAATTTTCACTTTCCTTTTCTAAACGACGCAACCGTGCAGATTTATTTCCTTTTAGCCTATTAAAATCTGCCTGACTTTCAGAAGTGAAAATGGTGTAAAAGTCATGATAATTCTCAAGTAATACCACAATCGCATTGTCAGGGTGAGTGCGTTTTTCCTTTTCAATAAGTGATTTGCCAAGATCAAGCTTCAGCGCCAAAATTGCCTTATAAGCTTCAATACAGTTTGAATTAAAATCAAAATTTGCTTTAGCAGAAAAACTAACGAACAGAAAGAAACCTAAAACAAGAACTATTTTCTTCATTAGGGAACAAAGGTAGAATTTATTTTAATGACAGGTTTAATAGTTGCCAAAATGAAAAAATGCCTTCGGTTTAACCGGAGGCATTTTATTTTATTCAAAAACGATACTTAAATCGTTACTTCTTCTAAAGTGAAGCCTTCATCAACAATGATTCTACCACAGTGTTCGCAAACGATAATTTTCTTACGTTGACGGATATCCGCCTGGCGTTGAGGAGGAATTTTATTGAAACAGCCTGAGCAAGAGTCACGTGAAATGGTTACCACCGCTAAACCGTTCTTTGCATTTGACCTTAATTTTTTATATGCTGTTAATAAACGGTCTTCAATTTTAGTTTCTTGCTGAGAAGCTTTATCTAACAAAACATCTTCTTCTTTCTGCGTTTCACCTGTAATACTTTGAAGCTCTTCTCTTTTAAGCGATAGATCTTTATTACGCTCATCCAAAACAATAGAAGCATTATCAAGAGCTACTTTTTTGTTTTGAATTTCAGCCTGATGCTCACGAATTCGTTTTTCGTTTACTTGAATATCTAAAGATTGCAGCTCAACCTCTTTACTCAATGCTTCAAACTCACGGTTATTCTTAACATTATTCTGCTGGCCTTCGTATTTCTTAATAAGTGCCTGCGACTCTTTAATATTGTTTTTGCGATTAACGATTGTATCCTCTAAATCGTCTAACTCGTGTTTTAATTTATTGATACGGGTTTCTAAACCGGCCACCTCATCTTCCAAGTCGTTAACCTCCATTGGAAGTTCGCCACGTAACGTACGAATTTTATCAATTTTAGAATGGATGGTTTGTAAATCCCAAAGGGCCTGAAGTTTTTGTTCTACTGTTGCTTCCATGTATGCGAAACAAAATTTGGATTTGTTACAGATAGTTAACCGGGTTTGTTTTTACCCCGCTTAACAGAACCGCAAAGGTAGGGAATTTTTCCGACAATTTTTCAAGTATTAATTCTGATGTAAATTGCTCACTTTCAAAATGCCCGATATCTGCAATTACAATTTTACCTTCAGCGTCAAAAAACTCATGATATTTATAGTCCGAAGTTACAAACACATCTGCTCCTTCTCGAATTGCATCTTTCAACAAAAAGCCTCCTGCACCACCACAAACGGCAATTTTCTTCACCTTTGGCTTCACTTCATCAGTATATTTAACTACTCCGGCCAACATGGTTTGCTTGAGCATCTTTAAGAAATCAATCGTATTCATTTCCTCTTCCAATTCACCTATCATTCCTGAACCAACTGTCATAAAAGAATTGGATAGAGCATAAATATCATAGGCTACTTCTTCATATGGATGAGATTTCAATAAAGCCGATACCACCTTTCCTTCCAAAAAAGCAGGAAAAACGGTTTCAATACGCACCTCTGGTTCCAATTGCATTACACCTTTTTCCCCGACAAATGGATTGGTTTGTTCATTTCCTTTAAATGTACCTGTACCGGCAACATTAAAACTACAATCACTATAATTTCCTATATCTCCCGCTCCTGCTAAAAACAAGGCTTGCCGAACTTCATCGGCTTGTTCAACTGGGCAAAACGTTACAAGTTTTTTCAATTTATTTAGCTTAGGAGCTAAAATTGAACGGTTTACCAAGCCTAGTTTATTACAAATCTTAGCATTCACCCCTCCTAAAACACTATCTAAATTAGTATGAATGGCATACAAGGCTATGTCGTGTTTAATCGCTTTCATCACCACACGTTCAACATATGAGCTCCCGTTAAAGCGTTTCATCCCTTTAAAGACTATAGGATGGTGAGAAATGATAAGATTCGCGCCCTTTTCAATTGCTTCATCAACAACCGCTTCTGTACAGTCCAAGCTGATTAAGGCTTTTTTTATTTCCTGATTTTGACTCCCAACAATTAAGCCTGAATTATCATAATCCTCCTGATAAGCCAACGGAGCCAGATTTTCTAAATATGAAGTAATTTGATGAAGCTGCATGAACATTTTTTTAACGCAAAAATAATCTCTAGTTATATAATTAAAAAAAATACCTCCTTCTATTGATTATAAGATAATTTTCATCAAATTAGCCTAACAGCTACATTTTTATGGAAACCATTACTTTCATAGATAAATGGGGACTTCATTTAATTCCCTGTTTTCTAATTGTCATTTTAAAATACAGAAAATGTACTGCCGAGTACAAGCCAATGCTATGGTTTGTATTATACCTTGTTTTCTTTAAACTAATCGAAAATGGCTTAAGAATCGGCATCCATAATAATAATTTAGCTTACAATTTAAGACCCATCTGTGGGTTTATTATCTTGATGATCGTATTCAAACAATGGGGATTATTTAAATCAAAAGTTTCAATTTTTAAAATTATCCTCGGAATACAGTTATTATTTTTCTTGCTTGAAATTATTTACAATAAAAACCTTTGGGCTTTTGCACTAAACTATTCCAAAGCATCAGCCAACCTTTTAATTGCTGTTTTCAGTTTAAACGTCATTAACAAATCAATGTTTAGTGACAATGCTCTTCAAAACAATTCCAAACTATACTTCTCTGTAGCATTGATAATTGAATCAGCATTTTTGATCTATATTTCAATCTTTTTAAATGAACGGTTTAATTTTCATGCCAATTTCCTTTCTTCAATTTACTTCTTCTACCAAATAATCAATATTTTTTTGTAACAGCCTTAATCACCATTGCGTGTTATAAGGTGCCTAATAAAAACAAATTCCATTTCATTAATCATATATTTTTAGCAAACCTTTAAATTTTAAAACGTTATGAGCGATAACACAAAAGCCGCAATTGAAAAGTATCGTAAACAATTTGGACCAAGCAGCCGAAAACTTAATGAATTTGAGCTCCCAAACTCAGTAAAGATTAGTCGAGCTGATTTAGAAAAACTACTAAGTGAAACCACTGGGCCAGATATCTTCTTCTCGTTCAGCATTGGAGTATTGGATGATAATAGAGAGTTTTTGAATATCATTGCCAGTGGTGAAGGTATTAATCCAGATGTTAGTATAATGACTGAACCTCCAACTCAACCGGGCACTTGTCCTTGCCCTCAGATTCCTAGGTGCTGTTAAGTTTTTTAGGAGGAGGAAATTTATTTTCTTCCTCCTGTGTTTATTCCTTCTACCCCTTACCTCCAATCCTCCATTACATTTTTAAAACTAGGCATGCCTATAAACTGTTTATTAAATAGACGGAATTAAGATTTAAGTTTAAGGGAAAAGAAAAATAGAAATCCTATCTTTCGCCCTCCAATTCTAAATCAACATTATTATCCTGATGGAGTCGATAAGTGCATTCGAAATCATTAAAGTGGGCATAGGCCCATCCAGCTCGCATACAATGGGCCCGTGGAAAGCGGCCGAATTGTTTTTGAACGAAATTCAAGAGCTTCAACCCTTAAAAAATATCAGCCAAGTAATTGTACGCTTGTATGGTTCATTAGCCAAAACCGGTCATGGCCACGGTACTGACGTTGCCGTTTTAATGGGTTTAGCAGGCGAAGACTATACTCAAATCAATACTGATACCATTCCAGAGAAGGTTACTGCAATAAAAACATCAAAAACCATTTTGTTGGGCGGTCAGCAGCTTATTGCTTTTGATTATGACAAAGACCTGATTTTTGAATATGATAAAAGCTTACCATTCCATGCAAATGGAATGGAGTTTATTGCTGTATTTAACAACGGGCAGTTGATGAGCAGGAAATATTATTCAGTTGGAGGTGGGTTTGTTGCAACAGAGCATGACAACACCATCAACCAGAATGCTATTGTTACCCCCTATCCTTGCCATCATGCTGTTACTATTGCTGAAAATTGCGCCAAACTAAATTTGCGTATTTCTGACTTGGTAATGCTGAACGAGCAAGCCTGGCGAACCGAAGAGGAGATCAAAAATCACGCTTTGTACATCTGGGATGAAATTAAAGATTGCATTTTCAGAGGAGTAAATAAATCCGGCATTTTGCCAGGAGGCTTGAATGTTAAACGTCGTGCTGCCGAATTAAATGAAAAACTATTGGCAGGTCGCCATTGTAACGATGTAAATGAATGGATCCGGGCGGTAAAAGCATCGGACAAGAGCTTTACTTCTATTAACAAATGGATTAGTTGCTTTGCTCTGGCTGTTAATGAAGAAAATGCTTCCTTTGGCCGGATTATTACAGCGCCAACCAATGGTGCTTCTGGTGTAATTCCAGCAGTATTAATGTACGCTTGGTGCTTCGTTGATGGGTTCGACGAAGATAAAGTGGTCCGCTTTATCTTAACTGCCGGAGAAATTGGCACTATCTTTAAAAAGAATGCAACTATTTCGGCTGCCATGGGAGGTTGTCAGGCAGAAATTGGTGTTTCTTCTGCAATGGCAGCTGCTGGTTTAGCCGAATGTTTGGGAGGCACTCCTGAACAGGTATTAATGGCAGCAGAAATTGCTATGGAGCATCATTTAGGGCTAACCTGTGACCCAATTGGAGGTTTAGTACAAATTCCTTGTATTGAACGTAACTCAATGGGTGCAATAAAAGCTATTACAGCCTCAAACATTGCCATGGAAAGCGATCCTAAATCAGCTAAGGTGAGCTTAGATGCTGTAATTAAGTCGATGTGGGATACAGCAAAAGACATGAGTGAAAAATACAAAGAAACTGCAGAAGGTGGGCTTGCACTTAATATTCCGGTGAATTTACCGGAGTGTTAATTATCCTGTTCTGAAGATTTAAAAGCAAATTGCACGAATTGAGATAACTTATCTCTTTATTCGTGCAATTTGCTTTAATTAGCATTATTCGTGTCATTCCCATGAAAACAATTGCTATCTATAACTTAAAAGGAGGAGTTGGTAAAACTGCTACTGCCGTGAACCTTGCTTACCTTGCTTCAACACAAGGTTACAAAACACTATTATGGGATCTTGACCCACAAGCCTCCACTACATTTTATTATCAGAT
The DNA here is from genome assembly GCF_022014595.1 of Solitalea lacus. Classification (NCBI taxonomy): domain Bacteria; kingdom Pseudomonadati; phylum Bacteroidota; class Sphingobacteriia; order Sphingobacteriales; family Sphingobacteriaceae; genus Solitalea; species Solitalea lacus. The sequence continues at coordinate 4,216,564 of NZ_CP091740.1, forward strand.
TAAAGCGAAAGTAAAGGGTGGAATTAAAAAATTGATGGGCAATAAATCTGAAATTGAAGAAGCTATAAAATCAACCCATTACAATCACCTTGATTTGCTACCCGCTGATATCACTACGCGAAATCTCGATATCATTCTAGATGACATGAAATCCTCCAAAAAGCGGCTGAAAAACATCTTACATGAGCTTAACGGAGAATATGATTACGTGTTTATCGATGCTCCTCCCGGGTTTTCCATCTTATCCGAAAACATTTTCCATGCGGTTAATTATTTGCTATTGCCCATGATTCCCACTACACTTTCCATTAGGGCTTTTGAAACCGTCTCTGAATACTTTAAGGATAATGAAATAGAGACTAAAAAGATCATCCCGTTTTTTTCGATGGTCGATCTGCGAAAAAACATGCACAAAGACATTATCGATGAATTTCAGAACAATAAGCAAATACTGAATACCAGTATCAACTACTCATCTGAAGTAGAAAAAATGGGGATCTTTCGAGCTCCTTTACCAGCATTCGCCCCCAAATCAAAAGCAGCTAAAGCTTATGCATCATTGTGGAAAGAATTTCAAACTAAAACTGAAAAATAATATAATGATGAAATTGTCATAGTAAAAGGTGACACCTAAAACAAAATTCAATCTATTATCTTTGCATTCATTGTGATGCAAACTATCCAGGAAATAATTTCTTTATACCAGAACGACCAACGTCTTCAACAGTTGGTTTCTAGCCTACAGTTAAGTAACCAACGGCTACATATCAAGGGGCTTGTTGGTTCGGCTGATGCAATGATCGCTATTGCAGCAAGGGCCTTAACTGAGCAGCCTTTTGTTTTTGTATTGCCAACCTACGAAGAGGCTGTTTACTTTTTAAACGATCTAGAGAATTTAAGTGAGCACAAGGGTTTGCTATTTCCTGCATCGTATCGCAAAGCATTTGAATTCATACAAGCTGATTCTGGCAATGTATTATTGCGGGCAGAAGTTTTAAACGAAATCAAGTCCAAAACACGAGCATCAAAACTGATTGTCACCTATCCGGAAGCTCTAGCGGAAAAGGTTATCAGTAGAGAAACACTTGAAAAAAACACACTTGATATTGTTAAAGGCGATAAGCTTAGCATCGATTTCATCAATGAATTTTTACATGAATATGCCTTTGAAAGGGTTGATTTTGTGTACGAAGCAGGTCAATATTCTATAAGGGGAGGTATTGTTGACATCTTCTCTTTTTCTCACGACCTGCCTTATCGTGTAGAATTCTTCGGAGATGAAATAGAGTCGATCAGAACCTTTAGTCCTGAAGATCAGCTTTCAGTTTCCAAGATGGAACGTATCACCATCGTTCCAAATGTTCAGTCAAAGCTATTAACAGATAATAACACTTCATTCCTTGATTATATTGAGGAAAATTCGGTTTTATGGTTTAAGGATGTAACTTTTACCTACGAAATCATTGAAAAAGGGGTAAAAAAAGCTAAGGATTTGTACAAAGCCCTTCCTGATGAGGAAAAGGCTATACATACCGAGTGGATGGACCCGAAATATCTGTTTGAAGAAAGCAAAGACACAAAACGTAATGTGGATCGCCATTCTGTAATTGAATTTGGCAAACAATTCAGTTATCAATCCACTGAAACATTCCATTTCGATCTTCGTCCCCAGCCGTCATTCAATAAAGATTTTACGCTACTTCAGCACAATTTAAATGAGAATCTTGCTGATAACATACGGAATTTCATTTTTGCCGATAGTTCCAAACAAATAGAACGCCTTTATGCCATCTTTGCTGATATTCCTAAAGAAAAAACAGCAAAACCGGTAAATGATGAAACGCCTTTTACTCCAATTCACCTTTCAATTCATGAAGGATTTATCGATCGCGAATTGAAAGTTGCCTGCTATACTGATCATCAGATTTTTGACCGGTATTATAAATACAAGGCTCGCAAAACCTACACGCAATCACAGTCAATTACGCTAAAGGAACTGCGCGAACTTAAACCAGGTGATTTTGTAACTCATATTGATCATGGAATCGGTAAGTATGCAGGATTACAGAAAATTGAGGTAAATGGTCAAGTTCAGGAATCGATCCGGTTGGTTTATGCTGACAATGATTTGTTATATGTAAACATCAACTCGTTAAACCGTATTTCAAAATACACCGGCAAAGACGGAACAATTCCCAAACTTAACAAGTTGGGTACCGATGCCTGGGACAAACTAAAAAAAAACACTAAAAAAAAAGTTAAAGACATAGCCCGTGATCTTATTAAGCTTTATGCTCAACGTAAAGCAAAAGAGGGATATGCCTTTATGCCGGACACTTATTTGCAAAACGAACTGGAGGCCTCATTTATTTATGAAGACACCCCGGATCAGGAAAAGGCAACTGCCGACCTGAAAAAGGACATGGAAGCACCTCATCCCATGGACCGCTTAATTTGTGGAGATGTTGGGTTTGGTAAAACCGAAGTTGCCATACGCGCTGCATTTAAAGCCGTTACCGATAGCAAGCAAGTTGCAGTATTAGTGCCAACCACCATTTTAGCCTCGCAGCACTTCCGAACATTCCGCGAACGGTTAAAAGATTTTCCATGTACTATCGATTATATTAATCGATTTAAATCAAGTAAACAGATTAAAGAAACTCTTAAAAAACTTGAAGAAGGCACAGTTGATATCATTATCGGAACTCATCGTTTGGTAAGCAAAGATGTTAAGTTTAAAGACTTAGGACTGCTTATCATTGATGAAGAACAAAAATTTGGGGTTACAGTAAAGGAAAAACTAAAATCATTTCGTGTAAATGTTGACACACTAACGCTAACAGCAACACCAATTCCGCGCACGTTGCATTTCTCCTTAATGGGAGCACGAGATTTGTCAATTATCAGCACCCCCCCTCCAAACCGCCAACCGGTAATAACTGAACTGCATGTATTCAACGAAAAAATCATTAAAGATGCAGTTGAATTTGAAGTTGACAGAGGTGGTCAAATTTTCTTTGTACATAATCGCGTAAGTGATATACATGATGTTGCAGGTTTAATCAAAAGGCTTTGTCCTGGGGTAAAAGTCTGTGTGGGTCATGGCCAAATGGAAGGAGATGAACTGGAAGATGTTATGTCGGATTTTATTGAAGGCAAGTTTGATGTTTTGGTTGCTACGACCATTATAGAAGCCGGCTTAGATATTTCTAACGCTAACACCATTTTTATTAACCAGGCTCATAATTTCGGACTAAGCGATTTGCACCAAATGCGGGGGCGGGTAGGTCGTTCTAACAAAAAAGCATTTTGTTATTTATTAAGTCCTCCATTATCAGTTTTAACGGCTGAGGCACGCAAGCGGCTAAGTGCCATTGAAGAATTTTCAGATTTGGGTAGTGGTTTCAATGTAGCCATGCGAGATTTGGATATCCGTGGCGCAGGTAATCTTCTAGGTTCTGAACAAAGCGGTTTCATTGCCGAAATTGGGTACGAAATGTATCATAAAATTCTCGATGAAGCCATTCAGGAATTAAAAGAAGAAGAATTCAGCGACTTGTTTAAGGATGAAAAGCCTCGCCCTTTTGTAAATTTCACCACTATTGATACAGACCTTGAATTACTAATCCCTGATGAATATGTGAGCAGTGTTCAAGAGCGTTATAACCTCTATAATGAGTTAAGCAGGGTTGAAGATGAGTCACAACTTAAAACTTTTGCAACTCAACTTCACGATCGGTTTGGGGCACTTCCTCGTCAGGTAAAAGAACTACTTAACACAATGCGCTTGCAATGGCTGGCTAAAGAAATTGGATTCGAAAAACTAATGATAAAGAATAAATCGCTTAGAGGTTTCTTTATCTCCAACCAGCAATCTCCTTATTTTGAGTCGGATCGTTTCACTATGGTTCTCAATTATGTTCAAGCGAATCAACGCAATAGTAGATTGAAAGAGGGTAAAAACACCTTATCGTTAACCGTCGATAATGTTCTCAACATTGAACAAGCGATTGAAATATTAAATAGGTTGGCTGGTATCGAAATAACCTCGTAGACCAATTGGAGATACAATCTTTTTACACAAGTCTCGTTTTATTGCTACAAAAAGACTGCGCTTTATTCAACCTAAAACTTTATTCTTGCATCTTATTGCATGATCTCCTGCATTAAGGGTAACTTATTTGTTCCTTTATTTAACTAGATTATAATTATTCGTATTTTAAAAAGATATTTCTTCGCTATTATGAACAAGAAACTTTCATATTCATTATTGTTGTTGCTGAGTTCTTCGGCAGCATTTGCACAAACACTTCCCCAAGCACCTGAAAACTGGTTCAACCTTGATCCTAAAAAGGATAAAGTACAAGGAGTAAGTACAGAAAAAACTTACAAAGAATTATTAAAAGGAAAAAAATACCAAACAACCTTAGTTGCAGTAATTGATGGAGGGGTTGACACTACTCACGAAGACTTAAAGTCCGTACTTTGGAAGAACAAAAAGGAAATTGCCGGCAATGGTGTTGATGATGATAAAAACGGATATGTAGATGATGTTTACGGCTGGAATTTTATTGGAGGAAAAGATGGCCGAAATATTAATCACGAAACGATGGAGCTTACACGCCTATATGCTCCGCTAGAGACCAAATACAAAGATGCTGTGCCTACTTCTGATGTAGCTAAAAACGCAGAATATGAGAAATATTTGAAGTTGAAAAAGGCTTACGATAAAGAGTTCAACGAAACCAAACAACGTTACGACACCTATACTGGATTTTTAAGCCAACTAAAAAAAATAAACGAAGTTCTTAAAACCCAGTTAAAAGTTACTAAAGTTGATGTTCCAACACTTGAAAAAGTTAATACAAGTGATGAAAATATTAATAAGCTTGCAGGCAATATCAAAATCATGTTGGTTGCAAACGGAAGTACTGATTTAGATGACCAAATAGTAAAGCTGGGAGAAGCAGTGGAAGACCTGAAAGGCAGACTGGATTACGGCTTAAACACCAATATTAATGAACGTACTATTGTAGGCGATGATCCGACAAACTCTTCTGAACGTTATTATGGCAACAATGACGTAACAGGACCAGATGCAGGTCATGGTTCGCATGTTGCCGGAATTATTGCGGCAGCAAGAAATAACAACATCGGTATTAACGGTGTTGCTGATCATGTTCAAATTATGGCTGTCAGAGCTGTTCCAAATGGAGACGAGCGAGACAAAGATGTGGCCAACGCTATCCGATATGCAGTTGATAATGGCGCAAAAGTTATTAATATGAGTTTTGGTAAATCATATGATTATGACAAGAAAGCTGTTGATGAAGCTGTAAAATATGCAGCTGAAAAGGATGTATTGCTTATCCATGCTGCAGGCAATGATGCAAAAAACAATGATACAACAGAAAACTTCCCTACCCGTAAATTTTTAAATGAAGGAAGTGCTCCAAACTGGATTGAGGTGGGAGCCTTATCTTGGAAAGGTGGCGAAGAGTCAGTTGCTGATTTTTCAAATTATGGCAAAAACACGGTTGATGTATTTGCACCGGGAGTAGATATCAACTCAACTGTCCCTTTTTCTAAATATAAAGTAAACAGTGGCACCAGCATGGCGGCTCCAGTAGTAGCAGGTATTGCTGCTGTGTTGCGTTCATACTTCCCTAAGTTAAGTGCTGTTCAGGTTAAGAATATAATTATTAATTCAACAGAGAAATTCCCTAAGTTAGCAGTAATCCCTCCGGGCGCTGAACCGGACGATAAGAAAACAGTGAGTTTTGGAGACCTTTCAATTACCGGTGGTGTAGTTAATTTATATAACGCCGTTTTGGAAGCTCAAAAAATAGCTAAGAAATAAGCTCAAAAGGTTATTCTGATAAAAGGAGATTTTCATTAAGAAGATCTCCTTTTTTAATTCTGTTAATTATTAACTTTTTAAAACCACAAATTAAGGCAGCATAAGAAACTGTAAAATTTTTCACAAAAGATTAATATTCAGCGTTTTTTTGATTAACTTATAGTAAATATTAAACGCTCTCTACTATGGTTACTCACGCTACTACATTAAAGTCAGTACGTATACTGCTTTTTATTCTTATTTCTACCCCCACTCTACTTCTTAACTCCTGTTCTAAAAACGACGAAGACACTGTGCCACAAACAGGGAAAGACTTACTCGCTAAGCTCAATGGAAAATGGTCAGTTGAAACTGTTGAATACAAGTACTATGTTGACAATGTATTAGATCCGGATAATAGTGGAACCCAAGCCTATGATGAAAATTTTTTAGTTATTGAATTTACCGAAAAAGCTTTAATTTTCACTTCGCAAGGTGAGTCGGATGATTACATAGTTAGTTATGACAGTTCAAATTCATTTAGGTACGGTTTTGGCACTGATATGAGTGAGGTGCAAGTTGAATTTGAAAATGGCAAGTTAAAATGGAAAGAAGCGGTCAAAGATGCCAACATAAAAATTGAGGTTACGGTTGTTTTACACAAAACACCTTAAAACTATTTACCTTTTGGATTGTTCTTGGATGGACTTGTTAATATGGGGAGTTCCGACAGTTTTTCAGCTTAACTGTCGGAACTATTTTTTTTTGTAACGATGTAAAAAATTCGTTTGGGGAACTTTACTTATTCAGGTTTTATTACATAGATGTCATTCAAGTTTCGACCTAAACCATTGTAATCCAATCCATATCCTACAATAAAATCATTAGGAATTTCAAACCCAAGATAATCAGGCTTTATTGGATATTTTACAGCCGAAGGCTTAAATAATAATGTAACAATCTTTACTGAAGCTGGCCTTTGCTTTTCAATCAGCTCCAAAAACACATGCAACGTTTTGCCGGTGTCTATGATATCCTCCACAATAATAATATCCCTGCCATTCAGGTCAACATCAAGCCCGATATGCTGAGCAACCTCACCACTGCTTTGAAGCCCATGATAGGATTTAAATTTCACAAAGCTTATTTCACAGGTACCAGTATAACTCTTTAAAAGATCGGCAGTAAACCAAAATGCACCATTGAGCATTGATATAAAAACAGGCAATCTTCCTTTGTAATCATCACTCAATTGCTCAGCAAGGGTAGTTATTCGATTTTGGATTGCACCCTCCTTAATATAGGGCTCAAAAACTTTATCATGTAGAGTAATCTGCATAGTTGATAAGATGATTTATTAAGATAAACAATATATTACAAAAAACTGCACGAGTACCACTCTCAAATAATAAAGTTCAACTTAAAAAAACTCCAAGAACGCAAGCTGGAGCCCTTTTACAGTTAAAACCAACTAAATCAGTATCTTTGCGGGTTCAAATGGAATACAACTTATTAACTCTAAAAAACGGAATTCGTATTTTACATAAACCGGCTCAAGAATCAGGTATTACTCATATGTGCTTGATAATAAATACCGGCTCTCGTGACGAAACAAACAGCACCGTTGGTCTAGCCCATTTTATCGAACATTTACTGTTTAAGGGAACTCAAAAACGCAATACTTATCAAATTTTAAATAGATTAGAGGTTGTTGGCGGTGATCTGAATGCCTATACCACTAAAGAACAAACTTGCATACATGCGTCGTTTTTAAATGAACACTTAGAACGTGCACTTGACTTGCTTACAGATATTACCTTTCATTCTATATTTCCTCAAAATGAACTTGAAAAGGAAAAAGGCGTTGTTTTAGATGAACTTGACTCATATAAAGACACCCCGGAAGAGCATATTCAGGATGAATTTGATGAGCTGATTTTTACAGATCACCTATTGGGAAATAACATTTTAGGTACTCCTGAGTCTATCAAGGCCTTCACTCAGCAGAATATCTTTGATTTCATCCAAAAAAACTACAACACTCACGAAATAGCTTTGGGTGTTTATGGTAATATTTCGGAAAAGAAACTTCAAAAACTGGCTGATAAATATTTAAGTCCAATACTTGAAAACAATCAGTCTAAAGAAAGGACTGCCGCCAATGGGTATACCGCAAAAACTGTACAGAAAGAAAAAAGCTGTAACCAAACGCATTGCATAATTGGGGGACGTTCCTATAATTTAACCAATGATAAAAAACACGGAATGCTGCTATTAAACAATTTACTAGGTGGCCCGGGCATGAGCTCCCGTCTCAACCTTGAGATTCGTGAACGCATTGGAGCTTGTTACACCATTGAATCGAGTTTTGTGCCTATGACCGACACAGGTATGTTTTCAATTTATTTCGGCACAGATGAAGAAAAGGCAGAACGTTGTGTGAAGCTGATACATAAAGAATTAAAGAAGCTACGAGATCATGCTCTAACTCCACTTCTGTTACAACAAGCTAAACAACGTTTTAAAGGACAAATTGCTTTGGCAGAAGAATCTCGGATCTCAGTAATTATAGCCATGACCAAAAGTTTGTTGGATTATGGCCGTGTAGATAGCCTGCCTGAGCTATTTGCCAAGATAGATAATGTTTCCGCTGCAGACTTGCTAGAAATTGCAAATGAGAATTTTTCTCCCCAGCAGTTGAGTATGCTGACTTTTGTTCCTACTGAATAGTTTCTAACGATTCCAAGTTTAAGTTTGAAGGAAATTAAGATATGGATATCATAAATAAAAAAATAAACGCTTACATAGAAGCACATACCGACATAGAACCTGAAATTTTAGCACTATTAAATAGAGAAACGCACTTAAAGGTTTTATTACCCCGTATGCTTTCGGGGAATTTTCAGGGCAGAACGCTTAGCATGTTGAGCAAAATGATCCAACCTAAGCGCATCCTTGAGTTAGGCACCTATACGGGCTATTCCGCAATTTGTCTTGCTGAAGGACTTGAACCTGATGGCAAACTTACCACTATCGATATTAACGAGGAATTAGAACCGTTTGTACGCTCATTCTTTGACAAAGCAGGAGTAACCGATAAAATTGAGTACTTAATCGGCAATGGGACTGAAATTATTCCAACTTTAACCGACGAATTTGATCTGGTATTCATTGATGCTGATAAGAAGAACAATGGAACATATTATGATCTAATATTCGACAAAGTAAAACCTGGAGGTTTCATTTTGGTTGATAACGTGCTTTGGAGTGGCAAAGTTATTGATGAAAATCCTGATAAGGATACAAAGGTAATTTTAGCCTTTAACGAAAAGGTTCAACAAGATTCTCGGGTAGAAAATGTATTACTACCAATCAGAGATGGGGTTTTGTTAATAAGAAAAAAATAAAGGATGACTTTGTTCAAATCTAATAATCAATCAATTAACAATGGTAAAAGATAAGATTAAGTCAATTTATTCGTTATATCTGTTTAATATTTGGTTTAAATGTAACGATTTAAAATAGAGTTGTTTTTTATAAGTAAAAAATAGTTCTTTATAATTAATTAAATCGAATTAAAACCAAACAAATTAACCAAACTGATGCGTAAATTATTCATATTACAGCTTTTGCTGTTATTAAACTATTGTGCCATAGCACAAAGTAATACAGCAAGGACCTATGCTGAAAAATATGGCGACCTGGCTGTGGCAGAAATGAGAAGGACCGGAATTCCAGCAAGTATAACTTTAGCTCAAGCCATAATTGAATCGGGCGCAGGATCTACCAAACTTGCCCGCAAAGCCAACAATCATTTTGGCGTAAAAGCCGGGAGAACCTGGAAAGGTGAGCGTCATGGCAGTTTTCGCAAGTACGAAAACGTAGAAGAAGCTTATAATGACAGGTCCAACTTCCTGACAAGCAAAAAAAACTATGCTTTTTTATTTAAGTTAGAACAATGCGATTATAAGGCATGGGCCAGAGGATTGCAACGCTCTGGATATGCCACCAGTAAGCATTACGCTTCCGATCTGATTCGTTGCATTGAACGCAATGATTTAAACAAATGGGACCAAGAAGTTTGTGCCAATAAAACCATAGATTCAAGCTTTAAGGCCCAGGCAGAGCCATCAAATGAAAATTGGATTACTGAAGTAACAGAACCTGTAGTTGCAGTTAAAAATCCTGTTTATTATCGGGTAAAGAAAGGCGACTCATTATCGGGCATTGCTAAAAAGCATAAAACTAGTGTAAGTAAACTGAAATCATTAAATTCGTTGCATTCACATAAAATAAAACCCGGACAAAGTTTACGTATTAAATAATGAATAGTTGGAAAACCTTTACTCTTTGCTTTTTTACTTTATTTTTTACCGCCTGCTCTGTTAATAAAAAGACGAGTACTACCAAATCTTTGGGGGGCACTAGCCCTGAAACAACTAAAGGAAATACTAGGCCTACAGGTGATAAAAATTATCCAAAGTCAAACAGCACTCAACAATACATCAATAAGTATAAAGACATTGCTGTTAAAGAGATGCGAAGGACAGGCATTCCAGCCAGTATTACACTAGCACAAGGCATTTTTGAGTCATCAAGCGGCAATAGCGACTTGGCAATAAATGCTAATAACCATTTTGGCATAAAATGTACCAGTGATTGGCAAGGCGAGGGATATCAAAAAGACGATGATAAACCCAATGAATGTTTTCGGAAGTACCCTCATGCCGAAGGCTCTTTTCACGACCATTCTGAGTTTTTAAAACGTCCTCGTTATGCTGCTTTATTTAAACTCGAGCCAACGGATTACACCTCATGGGCTAATGGATTAAAAACTGCCGGCTATGCAACCAATCCTCAATATGGCCCCAAACTTATTGAACTGATTGAACGATATGAACTTTATCGTTTCGATAAGCATGGAGCTAAAGATGCAATTGCAACAACCGGGAACCGTGGAAGCTTATATTTTGAACAGAAGCAAACGAATGAAGGAGATAAACAGCAAACAGTGTTTGCTTCAGCGGAAGAAATATTACCGGCTGGCCAGTATAGGGTAAAAGCCGGAGATACTCTTTATGGTATTGCAAAAAAATTTAACACCAAGGTTGAAAATATTGTAACCTGGAATAACCTGGAATCGTATTCAATTGAAGTTGGCCAAGTATTAAAGGTTTCGAAATAAACAACCTAAAAACAAGACCGACATTAAAGCTATCCAACTATGATTCTTCATGTTCTTAACGGCGACGCATTGCTTCCTAACTTTAAACGTTGTAGTTTCATCGGCGACGTAATGATTTGGAGAGAATGTCTTATTGAAGGGCCGCTTATGGCACAAACTGAAGTCGAGTTTTGGCAGCAACGTTGTGCATATATCAGCAATACCTACCAGGTACCGCGTGCGGAATATCAACATCAGGTAGTTGAAAAACTATATAAAATTGAAAACCCTGCAAAATATGCTGAAATAAACCTTTGGTTTGAATTTGACTTATTTTGCCAGGCTAATATGTTCTATATCCTTCATCGTTTAGCAAAGTCGAACCTTTCAAATACAACTGTTTATTGGGTACAGCCTGAGCAAAATTCTGTGAAAGAATTCTTTGGAGGATTCGGAAACATCAATAATCAACAGCTTAAAGATTTTTATGCTCAAAAAGTGCCGTTAAAAGTTTCTGACTTAATGTTTGCAGTGCAAGTATGGGAAGCATACTCAGCTAACGACGATCAAACCCTGTCACAACTTATCGATAAAGCACCCTCTGTTTTCAGATTCTTTAAAGAAGTCTTTGAAGCCCATCTTCAACGTAATACGGATGATTTTACAGCCAATAGAATTGAAAAAAGATTACTGGAAGCAATACAAAACGGAGTTAGTTCAGAGATAGATCTCTTACATCGTTTCTGGGAAAATGAAAGCATTTATGGGCTTGGCGACCTGCAGATCATCAATTATTTAAACAACTTACAGCAAAAGGGATGGATTTTTGAGCTTTCACTAACTGATGCAGGAGTCGCTGCCCTGTATAACTCCACAAATTCATTTAGCTTTTAGTTGTTAATTTGACTTTCTATACAAGCCTTTTTTCTCAATAAAATCAATTACCTTTTCAGGCACAAAGTATTGAATACTTTTTTGCTCAGAAATTGATTTACGCACAAATGTTGCCGAAATCTCCATTTGAGGAGTGTTAGTTATAAAAACAGATGGATGCTCTATCCACTCACTCAAATCCACTCCGGGACGGGGGTAAACAAAAATTTTATAATATTTCAGCAACGTTTCGTAATTCTTCCACTTTTTGATTGACTTTAAATTATCGGCCCCCATTATCAAGCAAAATTCGTGATGAGGATATTTCTCTGATAAATAAGTCAATGTATCAATAGTGTATGAAGGTTTAGGCAGCTTTAGCTCAACATCTGAAACTTCAATTTTTTCAGAGTCTTCTGTAGCCAATTTGGCCATTTCTAATCTATCATGAGCATGAATTAAATCAGCCTGTTCTTTTAATGGATTATGTGGTGACACAACAATCCACACCTTGTCTAATTCGGTATAATTTGCCATGTAACTGGCTATTACCAAATGACCAATATGCATTGGATTAAAAGATCCGAAAAATAAACCGATTTTCATTTTTTTTACAAGATCAGGGACCGGCTATTTAGCCTCCCTTTTCCCAAATTTCATTTTATCCTTCAGAAAGTATTTAACAAATACCTCTGCTTCGTCACAAGCTGTTTCAAGCTCATAGTTCTCAAGGATAACATCAAACTGAGAAGCATAGGATAACTCTTTTTCAGCCTTAGCAAAGCGTTCTGCCAGCTTTTCAGCACCATCTGTCCCACGCCCTGCCAAGCGCTCTTTAAGAATTTCTAAAGAAGGAGGCTGTACAAAAATGGCCATTGCCTGATCAGGATACTTTCTCTTCAAACGCAACCCACCGACTACATCAACATCAAAAATCACATGCTTGCCTTCGGCCCAAATACGTTCAATTTCTGAGCGCAGTGTTCCGTATATAGTCCCATTATAAACTTCTTCAAATTCAACAAACTCGTGTTTAGCCACTCGATGCAAAAAATCATCTTTAGAAATAAAGTAATAATCTTTACCATCTTTTTCTTCTCCACGAGGTGCTCGGGTTGTTGCCGAGATAGAAAACTGTAAATCGGGATATTTAGTAAGTAAATGCTTTACAATAGTTGTTTTGCCTGCCCCTGAGGGAGCAGAAAATATGATAAGTTTACCTGACATTTTTATTTATAAAAAATTACTAAGGAAGATTACTACCTGTATTCTATTCAGAAATTATTACAGCACATTTAGAAGCTGTTCTTTTATTTTTTCCAGCTCATCTTTCATCTCCACCACAATCTTCTGAATATTGGCATCATTGGCCTTAGAACCCATTGTATTAATTTCACGACCAATTTCCTGACTAATAAACCCTAGTTTTTTACCTCCGGCATCTTTATCAGCAAGTGTGGTGATAAAATAGTCACAATGGCTGCGTAAGCGAACCTTTTCTTCAGTTATATCAAATTTCTCGATATAATAAACAAGCTCTTGTTCCAACCTATTTTGATCAATGTTCTCAACCCCAACCGCATCTTCTAAATATTTATTGATGCGATCACGCACTACCGGCATTCTATTGGGCTCAATAGCTTCAACCTTCGACAAACAATCAAGAATATTTTTAATGCGTTGAACAAGGTCTTTTTCCAGCTCATTGCCTTCCGTAACCCTGAAATCATTAAATCCTTTTACAGCAGAGGCAAAAGTTGTATACACTGCTTTCCATTCCTCTTCATCCGCCCCTTGCTCATCTTGTTTAATCACCTCAGGCATTTGCAATGCAAGTGCAAACAGGTCGTTAGTTTGAGCATCTAACATTGTTGCACCTTCTGCCAATTGCTCATAATAAGCTCTCAGTAATTGTTGATTAATAGTAACAGGTTTGCGCTCAGCACCTGCATTGTATTCAATAGCGATAGCTAAATTCACTTTCCCCCGCTCGATTAACTTATTACAATCGTTCCTGATCAACAATTCTTTATCCGAATGTGATTTAGGAAGTTTGAGGGTAAGCTCTAAAAATTTACTATTTAATGATTTTATTTCAACGGTAATTTTTGCCTTGTCAGTCTCTTGGCTGGCAATACCAAAACCGGTCATGGATTTCAACATAATTAATGTTTATAATAGGCAATTTCAAATGCCTTAAACTGAATTTACAAAATGATGCGTAAAGATAGAAAAACGAGCATCAACTCCCTTATGAAAATAAATAAGGTTGTCGGTCAATTTACTAAGAAATTGCTTTGGGCTTGTAACTAACCAGGTAAACCCCTGCAAATATCATTGCGGTAAAAATAAGTTTCTGAAAAGTAAGTGTGTCTTTCCCTAAACTCACAGCAATTACCGAAGCTAATACAGGTTGCAAATAAATATACGCTCCTACCACAGACGAATTTACAAATTTCAAAGCCCAGCCATTTAGTAAATAAGTAAGAAACGTTGTACACACTACAATAAAAACGATGGCACCCCAAATCATAACCGGAATATGAACCCAATCAACACGCACAAGGTCTTTAAATCCAAAAGGGAACACTAATATGGCCCCTATGATGAACGTCCATTTTACGATTGTGATAGCCTGGTATTTTTGAATCAGTGGCTTGGCAATAATGAGATAATAGGCATAGATAATGGCATTCAAGATCACGCAAATATCACCCAAAACCGTTCCTCCGATTAATGAAAAGCCGGGCCACAAAATCATTAAAACAGCACCCGAAAGTCCAAGAATTAAACCAACTATTTTTAAAACTGTAGCTTTTTCCTTTAGCACCCAAAACGCTAACAAGGCCACAAACAATGGAGTGCAAACCATTTCAACAGCCGCTTTAATGGGTGTTGTAAGCGATAGTCCCTGAAAGAACAACAGCATATTGGCCCCTGTACCAGTTAGAGCCGATAGAAATAGCAGTCGGTAATCTTTTTTTTCGATGGGAGTAGCTGAGCCTGCGGAAATTTTACCCATCAACACAAACAGCAAGGCAGCTCCCCAAACCCTCAGTACGATTAAACCGTAAGGAGCAATGTACACGGGCATTACTTCTTTAGCAATGGTAAACGTTGCCCCATAAATCAGGGAAACCAGAAAAAGCGCTGAATGAACTTGTATGTTTTTGCTCATAAGGATACTGCCGGTTTGGGGCCCGAATATCCGAATTTATGAGAGAAAACTGAAGCGTTGATTTTTTGGGTTTCAATAAAAAGATTAAGCCCAACTAATCATTATCTTCCGGTTATGAGACGAATTATATAATAGCTTTTTATGAACACTTTCAGGTTGGTAGTTTTCTTATAAATGAGACGAATCTCTGATCATTAAAGAAATAGGCGTAATAATAGGCTCTGTAACATACTCTACCGTTTCTCCTTTTTTAGTCATTAGCTGTAAAATTACCTCAACTATTTTTTCACCTACCAAATCGGGATGTTGTTCAACTGTAGTTATTGCAGGAGATACGATACCTGACCTCGGGTCATTTGAATACCCCACAATTTTAAAATCATTTGGAACACTAATACCAAATTCTCTGGCAACCTGCAAAGCGGCGATAGCCGATGTATCATTAGCAGTAAACAACCCATCAGGTATTGATTCCATCTTGAAGAGTTTATGCACAGATTCAACAGCGTTTTCTAACGTTAACTCATGAAAAAAGACCCACTCCTGCTTATAAGGAATTTTATATTTACGCAGCGCATCAATGTAGCCCGCATAACGATCTTTATAGAGATTGCAGGTTAACGGGCCTGAAATATGCGCAATTGATTTACAACCGGAATTTATAAGATGCTCAGTTGCTTCAAAACCTCCCCGGTAATCATCTCCTTTTATAATTTGGGCAGGATAATAATCAACCGGAACACGGTCGTAAAACACCAGTGGGATTTGTTTACGAGTTAGAACATCAAAGTGAGAGAAATCAGTAGATTGCAAGGTCGAGGCTACAATTACGCCATCTACCCTTGAGGCATACAGCGTATTTACCAATTCTTTTTCTAGTTCAGGAGAATCATTCGATTGGCAGATAATAAGGTTATATCCCTCTTTATGCAGCAAGTTTTGCACGACCGTTAATACCGCCGCATGAAAGTACATCGAAATCCGGGGAACAATGATCCCCACGGTTTGGCTTCGATTGCTTCTGAGATTAGAAGCCATCGGATTAAGCGTAAAATCAAGCTCAAGAGCCAGTTTCCTCACCTTCTCCTTCGTTTTATTGCTAATGCGAGGGTTGTCATTTAACGCCCTCGAAACAGTAGAGGGGGAAATTCCCAGTGAAGTGGCTATATCAATTATGGTTCTGTTTCTACTCATTGTATCTATTATTTATTATATATCTTTAAAAGAACCCCTGCCGAACTAACAAATTGCCTGTACGGCAGGGAAGCTTACTTTAAAGTCAAGTATGATCGAAAGTAATGTTTTCTAATAATTTTTATTAGTTATATCCTAGTTATATCCCGGATTCTGAACTAGCTTAGGATTTTTATCCCTTTCGCCTTGTGGAATTGGCAACAAGTAATATTGATTCAAAAAAACACGATTAGGCTGGGCGGCTACCCTGTCCAAAAAGTTGTCATCCTTCGGACGATAAACAGCCCACTGCGCAGTTTCTGCAATACGCCAACGCTTAATATCAAAATAATAATGCCCTTCTAGAGCCATTTCAATCATTCTTTCATGGCGAATAATGGCTCTCATTTCTGCTTGAGTTTTACCTTGAAGTATCGGAGGCATTGCAACACTTGGTCGCTGACGAACGGCATTAACGGCATCATATACTGTTTGATCAGCCCCCACAACTTCATTTTGGGCTTCTGCATACATCAATAAAACATCTCCATAACGCATAAGAATAAGGTTGGTTGGAGTGTCATATGCAAGTCCAACATTCTCATCTGTAACAGCTTTTCTTACCAAATAGCCCGTGCGGATATTATTGGTTTTGAAATCGTACCTAATATCTTTAAAAAGAATATTCCTGTAACTTGCACCCGGCCGGATGATTGTAAAATCCATGCGCGGATCTCGGTTATCATACGGCTTTGCAGCATTAAATAAAGGTGATTGCGCTGCTGGAAGGCCATCTTTCATTTCATAATTATCTACCAGATAAACGGTAGGTTGAATATTCGTCCAACCATTGCTCGAACTTTCCCTATTACCCAAGTATTTCTCAAATCTATTACCCTCACCGGTTCCTACTACATTATTGAACTGGATATCAAATATTACTTCCGAGTTATTCTCATACTTATAATCAAAAAGGTTAAAATAGTGGTCGTATAACTTGTAGTTTTTTGAATCGATAACCTCTTTGAAAGTTGCGGCAGCAGCAGCGAAATTACCCTCATATAACTGAACCTTTCCTTTAAGAGTACGAGCAGCATACTTGGTAGCGCGACCAAGATCGCTTTTTGTATAGGAAACCGGCAAATCGGCATAAGCTTCATCGAGGTCTTTGTATATCTGTGCTCGAACATCTGCAACAGGAGTTCGTTCTACCGTTGGAGTAGTTGCTTCTTCCAGTCCCAATGTTTTAGTGATCAACGGAACATCACCAAAGAAATTTATCAGATAAAAATAATTGAATGCCCTAAGGAATTTGGCTTCAGCCAGTAAGCGCTTTTTCGAGACTTCATCCATATTAATACCCGGAATTTTTTCAAGACACAAGTTGGCGCGATATACCCCTCGATACAATCCTCTCCAACGCATAGCCGCAAAGCCAGAGGTAGCATTCGTTCCCGGGATACAAAACTCTGCCATCCCCCCCGGATTGTCACAAGGAGCCGCTATTGGAGAGATGATATCTGTCATGTTATAAAGTCCAAATGAATCTTCTCCTTGTAAAGCATCATAAACCGCATTTACCCCGGCTGTAGCATCCGCCCCATTTTTCCAGAAATTGCTTTCCTGCACCTGCGAATAGGACGTGGTATCTAAGAAATCCTTATTACAGGCGCTCAGTCCGAGTACTGAAGAAATGAATATATATGTCGATATTTTATTGAATAATCTCATAATCAAAAAATTCGTTTGCGTTAAAAACTGGTATTAATTCCCATGCTAAACACTTTAACATTCGGATGTTCGATATTGGTATTAGTAGAAGTACGTTCAGGGTCAAATCCATCAAAATTGGTAATGGTAAACAGATTTTGTGCATTTATATATACTTTTAAATCGCTCAGTTTTATTTTTTGAACGAATTTAGAAGGTATATTATAAGTCAACTGTACATTCTTTAATCGCAGGAAGGATGCATCTTGGACCCAAAAACTTGAATTCATGTTATTATCAGTGAATTTACTGGTCGTAAGTCGAGGTAATTCAGCGTTGGCATTATCCGGAGTCCAACGATCCATCCATTTTGCATTTATACGACGGGCAGTAGATCCTTCGGCCTGCCAGGTGTAGAAGTTAGAATTCAGGTAAGCATCCTGCTTATATACTCCGTTAAAGATTGTAGAAAGTTCAAAACCGTATGCTTTTACACTTAAATTTAACCCAAAGGTATATTTAGGAAGAACGTTTCCAATTACCTTTCTGTCATCACTTGTAATTTTATTATCCCCATTCACATCCGTATAGCGAATATCTCCGGGAGAAGTACTTACTTTAGAGTTACCACTGATCACCTTTTGCACAGGGGCAGCCATCACTTCATCAGCTGATCTGAAAATACCTGCCGCCTGATACCCAAAAATAGAGCTGATTGGGTATCCTTCCTGAATGATAAATAAACTACCTGCGCGGATATTCTCGCCACGGAACTTAGAAACCTCATTATCAACATGAGTAATATTACCACCAATCGAAAGCTCCACCTTGCCAATCTTATCCGAATATTGCGTTGACAATTCCCATCCTTTGTTGGTAACTTCAGCCAGGTTTACTACCGGCCCGCCTAAGCCACCTATGTAATCCGGAACATCTAAAGTATAAAGGATACCATTTGTTATTTTGTTAAAATAGTTTGCTTCAACATGTAGTTTAGATTTAAAGAAGTCCATATCCATTCCTACGTTTTTAATGGTTGTGGATTCCCAACTGATACCCTGATTTACAAGGGCCGTAGGAGCAATACCGCCAGCTACTGAACCTCCAAAATTGTAGTTAACCCCTGAAGCATTGTATAATGACTGATAAGCATAATCATTACCGTTTGTATAATTATTTGGGTTGGTATTATTATTCCCCAGCTTACCCCATGATCCTCTGAGTTTTATATTATCCACATAATTGCGTAAACCCGCAGCAAATTTTTCTTCTGTAATTCTCCAAGCGGCAGAAAAAGAAGGGAAATATCCCCAACGATTACCAGGTGCAAAGCGGGAAGAGCCATCGGCCCGAAGGTTAGCTTCTAACAGGTATCTTCCTTTATAATCGTAGTTTAATCTTCCAAAAAATGATTTCATCGCCCATTCTGTAGCAGCTCCCTCAGTTTTAATATTATCCAGAGCAGTAGCTAATACCGGTGTTTCAGGGCTAAAAATCTTACTCCCTGAACCTCCAAAATAATCTCTTTTATAAAACTCCTGACTATATCCCGCTAACGCACTCAAAGCATGTGCGTTTTTCAGAGTAACACTGTAATTAAGCGTTGGAAATAAGGTTAATGTGTAGTTTTTATCAAAACTGTTGAATAATGAATTTCCAGGGGTAGTAACAGGTTGTATATTTTTACCGGTTCTGAAATTCCATAAATCGGCTTGCATTTGAAAGGTTGAGCTATTGTTTTGTCCATACCGAATACCTGCATTACCTTTCAAGAAGAGGTCTTTTAACAATTCAACTTGAACATACCCGATACCTGTTAAATCGAGTTTCTGATTCTGACTTTTTTCCAGTTCCAAGCGAGCAAGCGCATTATTGGTTTGTGCGTTAGCCCCATCCTGAACCGCTCCGTAGCGACCATCCGGATGTTTAGGATAAATGTCCGGACTACTCATAAAAGTAAATAAGCTACTGATATCAGCAGGTCCTTTCTGTAAGCCTGTATTTATTGCAAAGTTGGTACCTGTTTTAATCCGATCGCTTATTTTTCCATCTATGTTCATGCGCAGCCCGTACCTTTTGTATGAAGTACTACTTATCATCCCCTGGTTTTGCAGGTAATTGAGGGAAACATTATAAGTAATATTCTCTGTACCCCCGTTTACTGAAAGATTATGTTCTTGCATAGAACCATTCTTGAAAAGAAAACTAAACCAATCAGTATTAGGCCATCGAATAGGATCAATTGCTGAGCTATCTCTCCAACTTTGGATGAATTCAGGTTTATACACAATAGCATCTCCCATATTAATTCGTGACTCATTAATCAACCCCATTACTGTAGGAAAATCAGTAATCATGTTTAATGAATTGGGCATTTTCTGAATCCCGCTGTAAACACTATAGCTCAGACGTGGTTTTCCGGTTTTCCCTTTCTTAGTAGTAACCAAAATAACCCCATTGGCCGCCCTTGAACCATATATGGAAGCTGCCGCTGCGTCTTTTAAAACACTTATGTTTTCCACATCGTTAGGATTGATATTATTAATCGGCGCTTCAATTCCGTCCACCAACACTAAAGGAGAGGCACTATTGAGGGTACCCGTTCCCATAATCCGTATGGATACACTTTCATTGCCCGGCTGACCAGAAGACTGGTTTACATACACGCCAGATGCAGTTCCTGAAAGTGCCGAAGCCAGGTTAGTCAATGGTCTGTTTTGAATTTGTTTTGCGGAAACAGTTGCTACGGATCCGGTAAGATTAACTTTCTTTTGGGCGCCATAACCCACTACTATTACCTCCTCAAGTGCTTTCGCACTTTCAGTAAGTATTACATTGATCATTACGGCTTGGCCAACAGTTACTTCCTTGTTATTAAAACCTAACATGCTAAACTCAAGTAGATCTCCTACTTGGGCCTCTAACTGATAAGCTCCTGAACCATCAGTAGCCGTAGCTTTTGTCTGGTTTTTAATACTTACCGTTACACCCGCCAGTGGCAGACCTGATGGGTCACTAACCGTGCCCTTGATTTTTTTGAGTTGTGCCCAACTATGATGAGGGGCGAAGAGCAGCAGGCATAAAAGCCCTAATAGTGTAAACTTTTTTACTTTCATAGAATTGGAAGGATAATTTCGATTGATTACATATTAACAGGTCTATTGGAACACAATAATATAGGGCAGAAATCAAAAATGCAAATGTTTGCACAAATAAATTAAATCAAAATCTTTATTTTTTAGATTTTTAACTAAATACAAACTTTTTTAAAATTTTTTATGCAAATGTTTGCACAAAAATTTAGATTAGCCCCATGAAGCGACAGGAGTGCTTCACGTTATCGAACGCTCCTGCTCGTAAATAATTGAATGACTATTTAGACTTGAGTTACAATAAGAAAATATGATTACAACTTTTGGTGAACCTTTGCTCAGACTGTCTCCTCATATCTCAAAAGGTGAGGCAGGAATATATGTTGGAGGTAGCGAGGCAAATGTTTGCATTGCCTTGGGAACTTGGGGAAATCAGGTGGGGTACATCAGCAAACTACCCAGTAATGAATTAGGACATTCAATACATGATTATTTAATTCATAACAATGTAAATACTGATCATGTTTATCAGGAAGGTGAAAGGGTTGGCATTTACTTCTTGATGCAAGGGGCCGATTTACAACATTCTTCGGTTATTTATGATCGAAACCATTCGGCCTTTAGTCAATGGAAGCCTGGAGAAACCGATTGGTTGACAATATTGAAAGGGAGTACGTGGTTTCATTGGAGTGCAATTACACCGGCATTAAATCCAGAATTGGCTCAGGTATGCCATGAAGCATTAAAAGCAGCAAAAGAATTAGGTTTATTTATTTCAGTAGATCTTAATTATCGATCAAAATTATGGCAATATGGCAAAAAGCCTATCGACGTAATGCCCCAACTCGTTCAGTTTTGCGACTTAATCATGGGAAATATTTGGGCCGCTAATACCATGCTAGGAACTCCGTTGATAAATGAAGAGTTTAATAACGCTAACAAGATGGAGTACAATAAGGCTGCTGTTGAAGCAGCAGATAAGGTGTTCAAATGTTTTCCAAATTGTACCCAAACGGCCTTTACGTTCCGCTTCTCTGATGCTGCTGAGCATACAAGTTTGTTTGCAACGTTGAATACAAAAACGAATCATTATTTATCCAACACCTATATAAGTCACAACGTTATCGATCGGGTTGGTAGTGGAGATGCTTTTATGGCTGGACTAATTTACGGCTTCTCAAATAAGTGGGAGGAACAACAAATCTTGGAATTCGCAGTGGCTTCAGCTTATTGCAAATGGCATATTTTGGGCGACCATACCACTGCAAGCGTAAAGCAGATTATGGATACTTCAGCTAAATTTCATGAAACATACTCAAGATAAAATTCTTCGTTTACTGGTTGAAGATGGCATGCTTCCTCTGTTTTATCATGATGATTTAGAGGTGTGCAAATCAGTAATTAAAGCCTGTTATGAGGGTGGAGCACGGTTGTTTGAGTTCACACATAGAGGTGTAAATGCTAAAGAACATTTTGCTGCTTTGCGTTTATGGACTCGAGAGGTAATGCCGGAACTATTATTAGGAGTTGGAACAGTGAAAAACGCGGATACGGCCAGATTTTACGCAAATGCAGACGCCGATTTTATCGTTTGTCCAATCGTTGATGAGGATACTTCATCCGTTTGTTCGGAACATGAGCTCCTTTGGATTCCGGGCTGTATGACGCCAACAGAAATTGCCAGAGCCGAAAAGTTGGGCGCAAAGGTTGTAAAACTTTTCCCTGGAGAGCTTTTGGGTAATCAGTTTATAATATCGATTCGTCCATTATTTCCTGACCTTTCTTTTATAGTTACTGGCGGAGTAACTACAGAAAAAGAGAATTTACGTGGATGGATAAATGCCGGAGCGAAAGCTGTTGGAATGGGTTCAAAATTAATGGCAACAGAATGGGTTGATAATAAGCAATTCATTAACATAACCAATTCTGTAAAAGAAGCACTGGAAATATTGAAACAATAACCGAATAGATGATAATGTTATAAAGTCAACCACCTAACCCAAATAGCTAATGAATCAATCAATTGTTAATCAATATCGTTGGCGAATTGCAGGTTTACTGTTTTTTGCAACAACTATAAATTATCTGGATAGGCAGGTAATTGGCCTATTGAAACCTGTATTGGAAAAGGAGTTCCAGTGGACAGAAACCAATTATGCAAATATTGTAATGGCATTTACTGCTATGTATGCTATTGGCTTGCTTGGATTTGGTAGGCTTGTTGATAAAATCGGCAGTAAGCTGGGTTACTTCATTTCAGTTGCTGCTTGGAGCATAGCCGCTATTGGGCATGCATTTGTAAAGACAACGTTTGGTTTCGGTTTTTTCAGAGCTGCATTGGGTTTGGCCGAGGCCGGTAATTTTCCAGCCGCCATTAAATCCGTTACCGAATGGTTCCCGAAAAAGGAACGGGCACTTGCAACTGGTATTTTCAATTCAGGAGCTAATATTGGCGTAATCGTGGCTCAAGCATTTGTTCCTCTGATAACTTTCCATTACGGTTGGCAGCAAGCCTTCGTCTGGACAGGAGCAACTGGTATTATTTGGTTGATTCTTTGGTGGAAATATTACGAAATTCCTACTCGACATAAAAAGATCTCTCAAACAGAATATGATTACATCCATTGCGATGCAGATCTTGTCTCTGAAACTAAACATGATTCATCCGCCTCGATATCTTGGTTTCAATTGCTTAAAGTAAGACAAACCTGGGCGTTTGTGACCGGTAAATTTTTAACAGATCCAATTTGGTGGTTTTTCCTTTTCTGGCTTCCATCTTTCTTTGTTAGCAAATTCAGCCTTAATTTAAAAAGTCTCGGATTACCAGGCATTGCGGTCTACACAGCTGCATGCATAGGGAGTATTGGAGGAGGTTGGTTATCGGGACACCTTATTAAAAAAGGGTGGCCTGTTTTTAAAGCCAGGAAAACAGCAATGTTAAGCTTTGCTTTTATGGTTGTGCCAATTTTCTTTATTCAATACGTAAACAATCTTTGGATTGCAGTTGGATTAATCAGCCTTGCTGCGGCAGCACACCAGGCTTGGTCGGCAAATATTTTTACCACAGCATCCGATATGTTCCCTAAACAGGCTATAAGCTCTGTAGTAGGTATTGGCGGGATGGCAGGTGCAGTAGGAGGCATCCTCTTTCCTTTATTTATCGGTTTTCTTTTAGATCATTATAAAGCAATCGGGAATGTAATGGCAGGATACAACATAATCTTCTCAATTTGCGGTAGCGCCTACTTGCTGGCTTGGATTATTATGCACTTTCTTGTAGCAAAGCTACAACCTGTAAGATTTAATGAGGACTTAACCCCTACAGAAATAGTTAAATAAATGAAAAAGCTAATCAACTCATTTTATTTGGGTATTTGTAGCTGTATTGCTGTTACCTGCACTACGCAACCTGTCATAGGGCAAGAAATACCGCAAAGGAATTACCTGGCAAATGCTCTGCGAGGGCAACCGGCAGTATATTATTTTCAGGATTTGGGAAAATGGCGTTCCCAAAAGAAACAGGAAGTTATTGCAGCTTTCCAATCATTATCAAACTCTGAAAAGCAGCAGATTATTTCTGCTGCGGATAAATTGATGGAATATAACTGGCCTTCTCTTAAAGCGATTCAGTTTTTGGAATATAAAACAATCGGTAATCGATCAAACTATGAGGCCTCTCTTTCTGAACGTAGAAATAAACTAAGCACGTTAATAGCTGCTGAATTGGTAGAAGGGAAAGGAAAATATTTACCACAAATAACGAATGGCTTATGGCTGTTACTGGAAGAAAGCACCTGGGTGCTTCCGGCGCATATGAGTCTGCAAAAGGCAGGTGTTGGCTTGGCCGATCCGCAAGAACCCATTGTAGATCTTACAGCTGGTGAAACATCTGCTTTAGTGAGTTGGGTCCATTTGCTCTTGCAGCCACAACTTAATCAAATTTCCCCTGAACTGTGCAAACGTATTCGCTTTGAGTTGGATCGACGGATCGTTCAACCTTATTTACAACATAATGATTTCTGGTGGATGGGGTTTGGTAAACGCATGGTAAACAACTGGAACATTTGGATCAACAGGAATCTCTTGCTTACAACTTTGCTTATGGTGGATGATAGTTCAGACCGTAGTAAAATGCTTGAAAAATTATTGCTAAGCGCCGATAAATTCATCAATGGTTATCCTAATGATGGCGGTTGCGATGAAGGACCTACTTATTGGGGACACGCTGGAGGGAAACTCATTGAGTTTATCACCTTACTTTCCGATGCTTCTTATGGAAAAATAAATTTTTCAGATAAGTCATTGATCCATAACATTGGATCTTACATTTATAAAATGCATATCGATAGTAACCGGATGGTGAATTTTGCTGATGCAAAAGCCTACAATATTCCTCATCCAGACAATGTATATGCTTATGGGAAATTATTTAACGACTCAACATTGATGCAGTTTGGAGCCTGGCTATATCGACTACAAAATGCGGATGGAGAAAGACACACACACGAATTTTTCAGTGAATTTGTGAATGAATTGGAATACAGGCAGGAACTCTTATCCACTACTCCAAAAGCTCCTTTTCCGCAAGAAAGCTGGCTGCCAAACCTTCAGGTACTTGCCCTGCGTAGTAAAAAGGGGGCTTCCAAAGGATTATTTTTTGCTGCTCAAGGAGGACACAATAATGAGAGCCATAACCACAACGACGTTGGAAACTTCGTTTTATACGTTGATGGAAAGCCCGCTATTGTAGATGCCGGGGTTGGAACCTATACCGCCAAAACCTTCAGCGACGAACGGTATACACTTTGGAACATGCAGTCACAATGGCATAACTGCCCAACTATAAATGGTGTAATGCAGAAAGAAGGAAAAATGTTCAAAGCCACGGAAGTTCATTTTCAATCAACCTCCTTCCAAAAAACATTGAGCATGGACATCGCTTCAGCATATCCTTCGGATGCGGAGGTGAATAAATATCAACGCAGTTTTATTTTCGAACCTTCTAAACACAAACTGGAGTTAAAAGAAGTTTATTCAATGAAAACGGTTAAAGCTCCGTTGCAACTGCATTTCATGACCTGTTTAGCAACTTCTTCATCAAAAAATGGAGAGCTGATATTAGTTGATAGTAATGGAAAAGCCAAATTAAAATTGAAATATAATCCAGGAGTGTTCAATCTGAAAGAAGATTCAAAAGAGCTCGACGATCCGCGCTTGAGCAAAGTTTGGGGTTCACAATTGAAACGAATTACACTCGAAGTTAAACATCAAAATAGATCAGGTAACCATAGTATAATTTTCACGCAGCTTTAATGACACTATTATAACTCATGAAACTATCCAAACAACTATTCAAAGGCTTAGTGTGTGCAGGCTTAATTTTAAGTGGCACAGCGAACGCACAAAATGCTCCAAAAGAGCAAATGAAGAAATTAATTGATGCGAACTTAACCTTTGCAGCTCAGCAATATAAAGTCTTGGCACAAAACGTTCCGGCAAGTGTGATGCCTAAAACGTATAATGCGAAAGATAATAAAGTGATTACTAGTGATACTCAATGGTGGTGCAGTGGTTTTTACCCTGGAACACTTCTTTATATTTATGAATACACAAAAGATCCTTCTATTCTGCAGGAAGCTAAACAACGTTTAGCAATTCTGGAAAAAGAAAAGCATTTTACGGGCAATCATGACCTGGGTTTTATGATGTTTTGCAGTTTCGGCAATGCTTATCGATTGTTTGGTGTTCCGGAATATAAAACTATTCTTGATACTTCAGCTGCTTCACTCTCTACACGTTTCCGTCCTTCTATTTCAGCCATTCAATCATGGGATAAAAGCAAAAACTTTAACTGTCCGGTTATCATTGACAATATGATGAACCTCGAATTATTGTGCTGGGTAAGTGATAACGGCGGAGATCCGAAGTATAAAAATATAGCCATAACACATGCCAATACCACGCTGAAGAATCACTTTAGACCTGATTACAGTTCTTACCATGTGTTGGATTATGATTTAAATACCGGCAAAGTGCTAAAGAAAGTGACCTGGCAAGGCGCTGCAGATTCATCTCCATGGAGCCGCGGACAAGGATGGGGATTATACGGATATACCTTGATGTATCGCTTCACCAAAGATCAAGCTTATCTTAATCAGGCAAGACGCATTGCACAATTTATCCTGAAGCATCCAAATCTTCCGGCCGATATGATTCCTTACTGGGATTTTAATGCACCTGGTATACCTAATACCTACAGAGATGCCTCAGCAGGTGCACTTATAGCTTCTGCCTTATTAGAATTAGGTCAATATGTAAGTAATAAAGAAAGAAAACAGTTTGTTGGCGCTGCTGAGAAAATGCTGCTATCCCTTTCTAGTGATACTTACAGAGCAAAACCTGGTACAAATGGTGGATTCATATTAATGCACAGCACTGGGGCTCTTCCATTTAAAAGTGAAGTGGATGTTCCTTTAACCTATGCAGACTATTATTTCATTGAAGCGCTGCTTCGTTATAAAAAATGGTATCTGGCAGATACATTAACTACTAAAAATTAAAATGAAAAGATCATCCATAAAAGTTTTCTGACGCTGGGCTTACCCGCAGACAACACCTTTTGGTCTGCACAACCAGAAGATTGGACAAGTAAAAAGGTCTGGAGTGGACAAAATTTGAAGAAAGATTATAAAGTAGAATATTAACTAAAAAGAAAAGATGCAGAATTATTTTGAAAGTCGCTATGCGCTGGGGCCGGAAGAAGTAAAAGAAATGAACACAACGCAGTTGCGCGATAAGTTTTTGATTGAAAATATTTTTGAAATTGACAGCATACGAATGACGCTCTCACATTACGATCGTTACATTGCCGGTGGCGTAATGCCAGTTAATCAATCGGTAACTCTATCTAATCCGGATAGTTTAAAAGCAGGGTATTTTCTTGAAAGGAGAGAGTTGGGAATTATTAACGTTGGAGGAAAAGGTACTGTTGTGGCTGATGGTGTAGCCTATGAATTAGAATATAAAGAGGCTTTGTACATCGGACAAGGCACTAAAGAAGTTATTTTCTCGTCGTCCAACCCTCAACAACCTGCAAAGTTTTATATCAATTCAGCTCCGGCGCACCAAACCTTTCCAACTAAAAAAGTTTCGCGAAAGGATGCAGAAGTAGTTGAATTAGGAAGTACGGCAACTTCTAATCATCGTGTTATTAACAAGCTGATTGTTAACAGTGTATTACCTACCTGTCAGTTGCAAATGGGCATGACGGAGTTAAAATCGGGTAGCGTGTGGAACACCATGCCTGCACATGTACACGATCGTCGTATGGAGGTGTATTTTTATTTTGAAGTTCCTGAAAATCAGTCCGTATGTCACTTTATGGGACAGACTGATGAAACCAGACACATTTGGATGCAAAATGAACAAGCTGTAATTTCTCCGAATTGGTCAATTCATTCAGGCGCAGGCACTTCTAATTATACTTTCATTTGGGGTATGGCCGGCGAAAATTTAGATTATGGGGATATGGATCACTGTTCAATCACTGATTTAAGATAAGCTATGATAAAATTAGTTAAACCATTACTGTTGATAGTCGGCCTGTTGACAATACAAAAAGTGAATGCTCAGGTTAACACATTAAATGAAATAAAGATCAGCAACAAAAGTAATCTTGCTTTTGAGGAAGCTATTGTTGAAATCCCTTGGGGATTGATAGTACAAAAATGGCCCAAAATAGATACTTCAAATTTTAAAGTTATTGCCGTTAATCAGAAGAAAGAACTTCCGTTTCAACTTGAGCATAGAGGGGAAAAACAAATCAAAAAATTATTGGTCAGGGTCAGTATTCCTGCCAATAGCAATCTTCTTATCTCTTTGCAAAAAGGAAAGGCTGAAAAGATTAATTATCTCACTTATGCGAGGTATGTTCCCGAAAGAAAAGATGATTTTGCTTGGGAAAACGATCGTGGGGCATTCCGAATGTATGGGAAAGCACTGGAGGACACCAAGGAAAATGCCTATGGTTTAGACGTTTGGACCAAGAGCACTGACCGACTTGTACTTAATGAGCGTTATAAAAACGGAACCTATCACACTGACCATGGCGACGGTTTGGATTATTATCATGTTGGTTTTTCTTTAGGCGCCGGCAATATTGTTCCTTTTGTGAACGACACACTATGGTATTCAAAAAATTACCGTCGTTTTGAAATATTGGATAATGGTCCGTTGCGTAGTACATTTCGTTTGTATTACGATGAATGGTCTGTAGCAGGAAAACCTGTAAAAGTTATTAAAACCATCAGTCTTGATGCGGGCTCGCAATTAAACCGAATGGAAATCAGCTATGATTTTAATGGTGATAATTTGCCTGTGGCTGTTGGCATCATTAAACGCCCGGAACCAGGAACTATCTTACTTGATGAAAAGAAGGCCATTATGGGCTACTGGGAGCCACAGCATGGAAACGATGGTATAATAGGCGTTGGAAGTGTGATCCCTGCCTCTGTTCAGGTTATGAAGGTAGATAAGCAGCAATTACTTTCCATTGGTAAAGCAAGTGCCAATCAACCTTATATCTACTATACAGGTGCGGCTTGGAATAAAGCGGGAAAAATTACCACCAGCAATGACTGGTTTCAATATTTGCAAGATTTTGCCACCAAGCTGGAGCACCCTTTAGAAATAAGCAGTGTTGCTTTAACCAAAAACACCCAAAAACTAAAATGAACGTATTTAATCAATTTAGCCTTAAGGGAAAAATAGCGCTTGTAACAGGCTGTAAACGAGGGATAGGAAAAGCTATGGCAGAAGGCCTGGCCGAAGCAGGAGCTGATATAATTGGCGTGTCAGCTTCTCTTGAGCCAAACAGTGAAGTGCAAAGATCAGTAGAGGCTTTGGGAAGAAAGTTCTATACTTACCAATGTGATTTTTCTAATCGTGATCAATTATATGCATTTATCGCTCAGGTGAAAAATGATTTTCCTTCAATCGATATTTTGATAAATAATGCAGGAAATATTCTGCGCAAACCGATAGCCGAACATCCGGATGAGTATTGGGATGAGATTGTTGCCATCAACCAAACGGCTCAGTTTATATTAACTCGTGAGATCGGGAAAGAAATGATTGCAAAAGGGAGTGGAAAAATCATCTTTACAGCTTCCCTTTTAACCTTTCAGGGAGGAATCAATGTGCCGGGATATGCGGCGAGTAAAGGCGCAGTTGGCTCGTTGGTGAAAGCTTTTGCCAACGAATGGGCAAGCAAAGGAGTAAATGTAAATGCAATTGCGCCAGGCTACATTTCAACCGATAACACTACAGCTTTGCGTGCCGACGAGAAGCGCAGTCGCTCAATTCTTGAGCGTATTCCTGCTAATCGATGGGGTGAACCAGAAGATTTTAAAGGACCTGTCGTGTTTTTATGTTCAGGTGCTGCCAATTATATTCACGGAACCATTTTAACAGTGGATGGAGGCTGGATGGGAAGGTAAACCTTTCAGAAACTTTCCAGGTGTACGTTAAAGGAGTCTTGCGGACAAACCTGGAAAGTTTAATGCAAAAACTTAAGTATAGTTTTATAGTTTATAAACTCAAAAAACGGATTAACAAAAGTTACCCGATGCCTTTCTTTCAAAATACCGGCGTTCATCCATAATCAGACGTTCCATCGATTGATAAGCCCGTTCTTTAAGCTGGGGAAGATCATCTATAGTCATTCCGGCAGTTTCAATCACATCAGCATATACGACTTTAACAAGTCCTGGTTTAATTGCCAATGGGTTGGTGCGGGGTAATAACTCTTTAGAATTAAGCAGTACAATTGGGGCTATAGGCGTTTGTGTTTCAATAGCAATACGAAAGGCTCCGTCATAAAAATCAGAAAGTGGTTTTTCAGTCTTATTCATAGTTCCTTCCGGAAAGATCAGCACAGACATTCCTTTGGCAAGTTCCACCTTCAAATCTTCCACACATTTCCTTCGACTTTCATGACTGCTTCTGTCTATCAATACTACCAAGCGTTTATAAATTATTCCAAAAATTGGAATCTTAGTCATTTCCACCTTCCCTAGCGGTTTAAACGATTGATGAATTCCTAAAACCACAGCTATTGAGTCGAGATATGACCCATGGTTTACAACATAAACATAGGAACGGCCAGTTGGAGCCTTCTCTTTATGATATGATTTATAAAATATTAAGGTGAAGATGGATATAATTGTGGACCAGATACGCAAAAAAATAAAAGAAATATCACTTCCAGTTTTGCCAGGGAAAAGTAAAAATGCGACTATAATGAAAGGTAAAACAAGCAGCATTGCAGCAATAAATGCTATCAAACCTACCACCAACTGGACAACAGCAAAAACCTTACGCATACAATCTAAAATAGTTCTAACACAGCAGAGCGCAGAGTTGCAAGAATATAAATTGATTTTAGATTTACAAAGACATTTGTAAAATAGAGTTATATCAGGAATGATTTTAATCGATTTATAACTTAAAACCGAATCGTAAGAATTAAATGCCTAATAAACCACAAGCGCGTTCAGCGGCTACCTTTTCAGCATTTTTCTTGGTAAAATCCTGCCCAATGCCACATTCTTCGTTATCCACAAATACTTTTACAGTAAATAACTTTGATTTTGCACCTTCTTCGTTAGGCATTAACTCAAACAGCACTTCTTTTCCGTGGCGCTGACACCATTCAATCAGTTTACTTTTGAAGTTGGTTTCTGTTTGCTCTAGTGCATCAACATCAACATGTGCTTTTAGAATGCGATTTAAAATGAAGGCCTTGGTAAATGTGTAACCCTTATCTAAATAAATGGCCCCGATAAGCGCTTCAAAGGCATCACCCATTAAAGAGCCCTGTTTTGCAGGGTTGTTAATCATACGGGTATCGTAATCCATCATATCACCTATTCCAATTTTTTTTGCCAATTGATTTAAGTGATTTCGGTTTACAATTTTCGAACGCATTTCGGTCAGAAAGCCTTCATCCCTGAAAGGGTATTTTTTGAAGAGCATTTCACCTACAACAGCGCCAAGGACAGCATCACCTAAAAACTCTAACCGCTCATTGCTGTTCTTCAACCCTTCTTTTAATTGCGGAGCAACAGACTTGTGGCGGAAGGCCAGTTTGTACACGGTTAAATTTCGCGGAACAAACCCAAGCATATTATTTAAAGCTTTTACATAATTTTTTTCACGCGAAAAATAAAGCCTGTATAAACGCAATGCGGGCATTCCTTGTACTAATTGTTAAATGAATATAAGGGAAAAAAGAAATAAGTTACAGGAGCAAGCAAAGTAATTTCTTGCAGATGAACCTGTAACTTATTATGGGTATTATTCTTCAAATTTTTTGAAAATTACCGAGGTGTTGTGTCCGCCAAATCCGAAGGTATTCGACAAGGCAGCACGAATAACCCGCTTTTGAGGCTTGTTAAACGTAAGATTTAACTTAGAGTCAATTGCCGGATCATCGGTAAAGTGATTAATAGTTGGAGGAACAGTATCATTAACAACTGCTAAGATAGAAGCAATAGCTTCAATAGCTCCAGCAGCTCCCAATAAGTGACCGGTCATTGACTTAGTTGAACTGATGTTCAATTTATAAGCATTCTCTCCAAATAAATTTACAATAGCCGTGGTTTCACTGATATCACCTAGTGGAGTTGAAGTTCCGTGAACGTTGATATAATCAATATCATCAACAGTCATTCCAGCATCTTCCAGTGCAGCAATCATTACGTTACGCGCGCCCAAACCTTCTGGGTGTGGAGCTGTAATGTGATTGGCATCAGCACTCATTCCGCCTCCTACAATTTCAGCATAAATTTTAGCACCGCGTTTCTTTGCATGCTCTAATTCTTCCAGAATAATTGTCCCTGCTCCTTCACCAGCAACGAAACCATCGCGGTCAAGGTCAAACGGACGAGATGCCGTTTCAGGCGAATCATTCCTGGTTGAAAGTGCATGCATAGCGTTAAATCCACCTATACCGGCTTCATTAATAATCGCTTCAGAACCACCAGTGATGAACATATTTGCTTTGCCTAAACGAATATAGTTAAAGGCATCAATAATAGCATTGTTTGATGAAGCACAAGCCGAAACAGTTGCGAAGTTTGGACCTCTTAAGCCATACTTAATTGAAATATGACCCGCAGCGATATCCACAATCATTTTAGGGATGAAGAATGGATTGTAACGCGGAGTTCCATCACCTTTTGCAAAAGCTGAAATTTCATCAAGGAAGGTTTTTAAACCACCGATACCAGCACCCCAAATAACCCCGATACGGTTAGTATCAAGCTCTTCAAAGTTAACACCAGCATCAATTACTGCCTCATGAGTAGAAGCAATGGCGTATTGAACAAAAGGATCCACTTTACGGGCTTCCTTTTTATCCATAAAATCTTCCGGGTTGAAATTCTTTACCTCGCAGGCGAACTTCGTCTTAAACTTTTCGGTATCGAATTTAGTAATCATGGCTGCGCCACTCACACCATTGATCAATCCGTTCCAATATTCTGGAACTGTATTACCCAATGGTGTAAGTGCCCCGAGCCCTGTTACAACAACACGTTTAAGTTGCATTAAATACTTTTAAGATGAATTTTCTTATTTAACGTTTTTTTCAAGGTAAGCAATCGCCTGACCTACTGTAGCAATTTGCTCAGCTTGCTCGTCAGGAATAGCCACGTTAAATTCTTTCTCGAATTCCATGATAAGCTCAACTGTATCAAGCGAATCGGCACCTAAATCGTTAGTAAAGCTAGCTTCAGGTGTTACTTCGTTCTCGTCAACACCTAATTTCTCAACGATAATCGCTTTTACTCTTGATGCAATATCTGACATAGTTTTTTGTGTTTAAAAGGTTATTTTTTTAAAATTTTCTGCAAATAAAAGTAAATTACAGGAACTATTCAAACTTTTTTTCGTTGTGGCATGTAACCAGTCATTTGTATAGTTTTGCACCAAGTTTAGCTCCTCTTGAATAAAAAAGTATTAAAGATATCATTTGACTATGATTTTACGCTGATTGGTATTTCGGCACCAACCCGCGATTATCGTTTTTGCTGGTTTCTCAATAAGGAACTGTCGTTTAATTTAATAAAAACTGATGACATTATACTATTGAACAAAGCAAATGAAGAAATTTATTTTTCAAGGTATCATCAGTTTTTTGAAGAAAGCGAACAAGATTACTTTTTAATTGGCAATAAAGGAATAAGTGGCTACCTCATACCCGAGCGCAAAGAAATCGATTTTTTCCTATTGATACATAACCTTAACTACCAATCGGAAAGGGATGCTTTGCTTCAGCAGATCAACAAAATGAGCATTACCCAAACGGCTTTTTTTATTGATGCCAATAAACTAAAATCTAAAGAGAACTTCTTGTTCTGATCATTTTCAGTTATTTGGCTACCAATTGGCATGTTAGCGCTACTTAACGCAAAGACGTGCAGTATTGGAAACAAATTGTATTTTTGCCACCGCAAACTCGAAACGTATATGAACGAATTACACAACAGAACAAAGATTGTGGCTACACTTGGGCCTGCTTCCTCCCAAAA
Organism: Solitalea lacus; assembly: GCF_022014595.1. Taxonomy (NCBI): domain Bacteria; kingdom Pseudomonadati; phylum Bacteroidota; class Sphingobacteriia; order Sphingobacteriales; family Sphingobacteriaceae; genus Solitalea; species Solitalea lacus. The sequence goes on from NZ_CP091740.1 coordinate 4,251,185, forward strand.
GGAAGTATTGCTGCAGATGATTCAAGTAGGCCTCAATGTTTGCCGAATTAACTTCTCTCACGGTAAACACGAAGAACATCAGCAAACCATCAACCTAATCAGAGAAATCAATAAAGAGTTTAATTATAATGTAGGCATTCTAGCCGATTTGCAGGGTCCAAAAATTCGTATCGGAGATATGGAAAATAACGGCGTTGCATTTGAAACGGGTGATGTGGTTAATATTGTTACCACACCTAAAACCGGTGACAAAAATTCCATCTATATTACTTATACACCTTTCCCAAAAGATGTTAACCCTGGGGAAGTATTTTTATTGGATGATGGAAAAATGCAGATGCGCGTTTTAGAAACCAATAAGATTGACACTGTAAAGGCAGAAGTGTTATATAGTGGTGTTCTTTCATCAAAAAAGGGAGTAAATCTACCCTATACTAAAACCAGTACCCCAAGCTTAACAGATAAAGATCGCGAAGATTTAGATTTTGCGCTGAAGAACAATATTGAATGGATTGGTTTATCTTTTGTTCGTGAAGCTCAAGATATTATCGATTTGAAAAAAATTATTGCCAAAAACGGCAGCATTGCAAAAGTAATTGCCAAGATTGAAAAGCCTGAAGCCATTGACAATATCGACTCTATCATTGATGTAACCGACGGTGTAATGGTTGCTCGTGGTGACTTAGGCGTTGAAATGCCTATGGAAGTTGTTCCTATTTTACAAAAACAAATTGTTCAGAAGTGTAATGCATTAGCTAAACCGGTAATTATTGCTACACAGATGATGGATTCAATGGTTACCAGTCCTCGTCCTACTCGTGCAGAGGCAAATGACGTAGCCAACTCTGTATTAGATGGAGCCGATGCTGTAATGTTAAGTAACGAAACTTCAGTAGGTGCTTATCCTGTCGTGGTAATTGAGTCGATGAGCAAAATCATCCGAAATGTAGAGGAAGGCATGTATCCTTACTACAATGATTCTAACATCGAGGAACACCCTGAAACATTCCTAGCTGAGTCGATTTGCAACTCTGCAGTTTATCTTGCCGAAAAAACCAATGCTAAAGCAATTATTTCGATGACTTGGTCGGGTTATTCAGCTTATCAGATTGCCAGCCAACGCCCAAAAGCGCATACATATGTTTTTACGGGCAACCGTGACTTGATGAACAGTTTGAGTTTGATTTGGGGTGTTAAAGCTTTCTATTATGATAGGTTTGAAACCACTGACAACACCATTAAAGAGGTTAACAACATTTTAAAAGCTAACGGATATGTAACTGAGGGTGACGTAATTATCAACACTGCTTCAACCCCAATTGCTGAAAAAGGCAGAACTAACACTATTAAAGTAAGTGTTGCCTAAACATCAAAAATATTTAACATATTAAATCAAAGCACGACCATTTAAAGTCGTGCTTTTTTAATTTAAGTAAGTTTTCCACAAGGCTGCACAACATAAAATGCAAAAACAATCAGTTTTCAAGCGAGCAAACAGAGCACTAATCTGATCTTGTGGAAAACTGTAGCCCCCTAATTTTCTCTTTCTGCCTTAAATTTATTCCAGCTCTTCGATATTAATCATGTTAGCTTATTGATATCGTTACTCCTTATTTATGATTGCCTGTTATTCAAACAGGATACTGTTTAAACCTACTTTACTAACTTTTTAAATTGCTCTTATGAAGAAAAACGCCACCCTAACTACAGGGATGAAGGTAGAACGACACTTCACCCGAGAAGATGTTAATCCGTTTGATATGTTCAAGTATGAAAAACGTGCCTCCGTTATCAGAAATCCGTCAGGAGATGCAGTTTTTGAGATGAACAATGTTGAAGTGCCAGAAAATTGGTCTCAAGTGGCTACCGATATTTTGGCTCAGAAATATTTTCGACGCGCAGGAGTGCCTCAACCCGATGGCACTTTGGGGTCAGAAAATTCAATAAAACAAGTAGCACATCGTATGGCCAATTGTTGGATGGATTGGGGCAAACGGTATAACTACTTTGCCTCAGACACTGACGCACAAGTATTTTATGAAGAATTGGTTTACACCATTACAGCGCAAATGGCTGCCCCCAACTCACCTCAATGGTTTAATACAGGTTTATATTCTTCCTATGGCATCTCAGGCGGCCCGCAAGGGCACTATTACGTTGATCCCAAAACCGAAGAGCTGACAAAATCAACTTCTGCTTATGAGCGTCCGCAGCCGCATGCCTGCTTTATTCTCTCAGTTGACGACGACCTTGTTAACGATGGGGGTATAATGGACCTTTGGGTACGCGAAGCGCGCATCTTCAAGTATGGCTCGGGTGTAGGCACCAATTATTCAAAAATCCGTGGTGAAAATGAAAAATTAGGAGGTGGTGGCACTTCATCCGGACTAATGTCATTTCTTAAAGTCGGAGATCGTGCTGCAGGAGCGATAAAATCGGGCGGTACCACACGCCGTGCGGCGAAAATGGTTTGCTTAGATTTAGACCATCCTGAAATTGTCCAATTTATTGATTGGAAAGTTGAGGAAGAAAAAAAGGTTGCGGCGTTAATTGCTGCCGGTTACGCCTCTGATTACGAAGGGGAAGCATATCGAACCGTTTCGGGACAAAATTCTAATAACTCAGTTCGCATCCCTAACTCCTTTTTTAAGGATTTAAAAGAAGGCAAAGATTGGGAAATGAAAGCCAGAACGACGGGAAAAACCGTTGGCACTATTTCAGCAGAGAAACTCTGGAACAAAATAGGTTTTGCAGCATGGGCATGCGCAGATCCTGGAGTACAATATGACTCAACTATTAACGAATGGCATACCTGCCCTGAAGGAGGACGAATCAACGCTTCCAACCCATGTTCAGAATATATGTTCTTGGACAACACTGCTTGTAATCTGGCCTCTATCAACCTGCAGCATTTCTTCAATCCAGATACCTTAACTTTTGATGTGAAAGGCTTTGAACATATTTGTCGTTTATGGACAATTGTGTTGGAGATTTCAGTCTTAATGGCCCAATTTCCATCAAAAGAAGTAGCTAAATTATCCTATGACTATCGCACATTGGGACTAGGATATGCTAACCTGGGCTCAATGCTCATGGTAGCAGGCATTCCTTACGACAGTGAGAAAGCACGAGCTATTGGAGGAGCAATAACGGCTATTATGACGGGCACTGCCTATGCTACTTCAGCAGAAATGGCTCAACATTTGGGCCCGTTCAAAGAGTACACTAAAAATAAAGAGCACATGATGCGTGTTATACGTAATCATCGCTATGCTGCATACAACGCCGCTGACGCCTACGAAGGTTTGCAAATTCACCCTTCAGGTATCGACCCCAAATTCTGCCCTGATTATCTACTTTCTGCCGCATGTAACGCCTGGGATAAGGCTGTCAAGTTAGGAGAAAGCTATGGTTATAGAAATGCTCAAACTACTGTTATTGCTCCTACTGGCACAATTGGGTTGGTAATGGATTGCGATACCACTGGTATTGAACCAGATTTTGCTTTGGTAAAATTTAAAAAATTATCAGGAGGTGGCTATTTCAAAATAATTAATCAGGCTATCCCTGCCGCCCTAAAAAATCTTGGGTACCATCCGCATCAAATTGATGCAATAGTTAATTATGCAAAAGGCTATGGATCTATAAAAGAAGCTCCACATATCAACTTTGAAACATTGGCAGCCAAAGGCTTTACTTCATCCGACTTGGAACGACTGGACAAAGCAATTCTATCGGCTTTTGAAATTAGCTTTGCTTTTAATGTTTGGACATTGGGGGAAGAATGTATTCAACGTCTTGGTTTCAAACCTGAACAGTATAGTGATCCTTCCTTTAACTTATTAAAATCCCTAGGTTTTAGCAACCAGCAAATTACACTTGCAAATGATCATGTGTGTGGAACAATGACCATTGAAGGAGCACCATATCTTAAATCTGAGCACTACCCTATTTTTGACTGTGCTAATCGTTGCGGTTCTATTGGTCAACGATATATTCATGCTCATGGTCATATTCGCATGATGGCTTCAGCACAGCCTTTCTTATCAGGAGCTATCTCTAAAACCATTAACCTTCCTAATGAGGCTACTGTAGAACAAATTCAAGATTGCTATAAGTTAAGCTGGGAATTAGGATTGAAAGCAAATGCCTTGTATCGTGATGGCTGTAAATTATCTCAACCTCTATCAACAAAATCTGATAAAGAGGACGATAAGATAGAAGCCGTTGAAGAGGCTTTAGGTAAGGCTGCAGAATTAAAAATACAGGAACTATCTCCTGAACAGGTATTGGAAGCAGCTATACATATTCTTAACAAATCAGAAGATACAGTTTTCAAACGTCAACTATCTAGTATTGTTGAGCGTAAGCGCTTGCCTCAAAAAAGAAGAGGGTTCACTCAGAAAGCTCATGTTGGTGGCCAAACTGTATTTGTACGTACAGGAGAATATCAAGATGGAACTGTTGGTGAAATCTTCGTTGATATGCATAAAGAAGGAGCATCCTTCCGTTCGCTAATGAACTGTTTCGCCATTGCAGTTTCAATTGGTCTTCAATATGGTGTTCCATTGGAAGAATTTGTAGACAAATTCACTTTCACCAGATTTGAGCCTTCAGGAATGGTTGGTGGACATGAAAATATCAAAAGTGCAACCTCAATAATTGACTATATTTTCCGTTTACTTGGCTATGAGTATCTCAATCGTACAGATTTAGTACATGTGGTTACCCAGCAAAATGCACATTTGAGCAACCCTGAAATGCATGATGAGGATGTAAACCCTGACAGTAGCAATATGTTTCCGGAGGCAGTGGTCACAAACTCAACCCAACAAAATCATGAAGTAAAATTTAAAGCATTTGATATAAGTGGAGGAGTTCAATCTGATGCTCCGGCTTGTAATTTGTGCGGACATATTACAGTTCGATCAGGCACGTGCTACAAGTGTTTAAACTGTGGTAATTCACTTGGGTGCAGTTAGTAAAAAAGGTTAATACAAAAACATCCGGAAGGTCTAACTCCCGGATGTTTTTATTTCATAAGATTTATCAATTTAACTAAAACAGCTTATATGCTAATGAAAGTTGGAACATTTGGTTTTTAAACTCAACGTTATTGCTTGTTACCTTGCTTAATCCCCATACATAACGCCCTTGAAGTTGAATTTTTGACACTGTAACTCCTGCTCCCAATACTGCACCCCAGTCACCACTCTTAAAACTCTCTTTATTTAAAACATCAGTGAAAGTAGAGGCTCCTGTGATTTTATCTGAAAGTTTTAGCGACAATTGCGGACCAGCCACAACATGCAAAACTGGCAAAAGGTTAAATTTAGCAAGTACCGGTATATCCAGATAATTCAACTTTACCTCTGATCTGGCCCCTTGCGCATCTATTGCCTTAAAACCCTTATGAAAATATAATAACTCCGGTTGAATAGAAATAACCGGAATACCAATTTCTGTCCAAACACCAAGGTGATAACCTGTTACACCATCAGCAGTTTGCTGATAAGATTGACTTAAATTCCCCGTAAATTTAATATCACTTACGCTAGTGAAATTCACGCCACCCTTAACTCCAAAGTTAAGTTTTTGCGCTGAAGCAGAAAGAGTTATAAATACTGCAACAGCAGCCAAAAGCATTTTTTTCATACTGTTATTATATATTATTTTGAAGTGGCTAAACTAACAAAAACGTATTTCAGTTATTTAATAGTTTTTGTAAACAATTATTGACAATAACACAAAGATTCAATTTTCTCGCACTTTGCCCTAAAAGTTAAACCCAATGGATAATTGGATATTGTTATTACGAGCCTTTACACCTGAATCATACTTATCAAGGGTCTGCAAGCCAAAATTATAATTCAATCCTAAGTTAGCTTTACCAAAGTCATACCCTACCCCAATTAATCCTCCAATGTCTGCCTTACGGAAGTTATCTTCATCAATAGCATTATTTTCAGACTCAATTATAACATTACTTCCCGAATCTTTGTATCTACTACTGAGCAGGAAAGACACTGATGGACCAGCATAGAAATTAAGGCCGGTTCCGGTTTTTATTTTAGCAAGCAAAGGCAGATCTAAATAGTTGTAAGAAACCGTTGTGGTTCTTTCATTGCCCATAACCATATATCTGCTTTTATATCCTTTTTGAGAATACATTAACTCAGGTTGGAAGGAGAAATATCTGCTGAATCCAACATCAACAAAAATGCCGGCATGAAACCCCGGCTTATAATCAGTGGCTACCTCTTCCTGGTAAGTTCCATTACTGCCATAATATTTAAACGAACTTACTTTGGCCATGTTCAACCCACCTTTAATCCCAAATTTCACATTTTGCGCGTGGGCAGCAATTCCTGCCATTACAATTAAAACGAGTGTTATTATTGATTTCCTCATGTTCAAAAATACATTTATTAAATTAGCTAAAAGGACAAAAGCATGCCATATTAAGCAGTATATTTGCCTTTTGAGCAAACAGACCTAACACTATTAGCTCACTTACAAATACTTACAACATGAATTTGAAGATAAAATTGATCGGTTCAATACTTACGCTTATCTCCATTGCTCCATCATTGCAAGCCCAGATAGCAACAAATTCCACAAAAAGCGATCTAGTTTCCTCGATTCAACACCCTAACGCTTGGGTAGACTCCGTTTTTAAAAAGATGAAGAGAAAAGAACGGATTGCCCAATTGTTTATGGTTCCTGTTTATTCTAATCATCCTAAAGAAAAAAGAGATTCTGTAACAGCACTTATTAAAAGGTATCAGGCAGGTGGTATAATTACTTTTCAAGGGGGACCAGTTAGAAATGCTTTATTATTGAATGAGATTCAAAAAAAGCTAAAAGTGCCTGCTTTAGTAGCAACTGACGGAGAATGGGGACTGGCAATGCGCCTTGACAGTACTGTTTCCTATCCCTTTCAAATGACTTTAGGTGCCATTCAAAACAACGACCTTATTTACAAGGTTGGTCAACAGATGGCAGCGCAGTTTAAACGAGCCGGCATACAAATGAATTTTGCTCCGGTAGTTGACGTAAATAACAATATTAATAATCCGGTTATAAATTTCCGTTCTTTTGGCGAAAACAAGTACAATGTAGCACAAAAAGGCATCGCTATTATGAAAGGAATGCAGGATGGCGGGTTATTGGCAACTGCAAAGCATTTTCCCGGTCATGGTGATACTGATGTGGATTCTCATTATGATTTACCCCAGCTAAAATTCAGCCGTGAACGTCTAGATTCATTGGAAATGTATCCTTTTAAGCAGATTATCAATGCAGGTATTGGTGGGGTAATGGTCGCTCATATGAATATTCCGACTTTGGATAACACTCCGAACTTACCTTCAACTCTTTCACGACCTATAGTAAGTGATTTATTGCAAAAAGACCTTCAGTTTAAAGGTTTAGTTTTTACCGATGCCATGAATATGAAGGGTGTCGTTAAATATCATCCTAAAGGTGAAGCTGCTGTATTAGCAATGACAGCAGGAAATGATATGTTGGAAATGGTGGAAAACTTGCCAGCATCGATCAAAGCTGTTCGCAAGGCCATCAGGAAAAAGCAAATTAGCAGGAAAGAAGTTGACGCTCGTTGTAAAAAAATATTGGCAGCCAAATACTGGATAGGTTTAAACAACTATCAACCTGTCTACCTTCCAAACCTAACGCAAGACCTTAACCCGGAGGATGCAACACTCTTAAACACTCAACTGGCTGAAGCAGCAGCCACTACCATAATAAAGCCAGGTGACAGTGTACTTAAGCTAAGCGATAAAATATTGATAATATCCATTGGCACTGGAGAAACAACACTGTTCCAGAAAACAATAAGTGCTTCTGTATCCGCAGCTACTTTAACTATTCCCAAAGATGCTGATGCGACTAAGCTTGAATCAGTTCGAAAACAATTAAACAATTACTCTAAAATTATTATTGGCGTACATGACTTCCGCGCTCGTCCACGTGCCACTCTTGATTATAACTCCGGTGTAATCGATTTTATTTCAGAATTAATTCAAACCAATAAAGCTTATGTTTGCTTAATGGCAAATGCCTACACTATGGCTAGTTTGAAAACTCTTGATAAAGCTAAAGGCTTGTGGGTGCTGTATGAAAACTCTAAATATACTGAGCAAGCCGCCGCTAAAGTTATCTTAGGCGAACTTAGCACATCCGGAAAACTTCCTGTTACAGTAAACACAACTTTTAAAGCCGGAATCGGACTATAAAACTATCTATTTCGATTTGTATTGATCAGGGTCAATTGCTTTAGGCCCCCACTGTTTAAAGAATTCCAACACTTTTTCTTTGTTGTAACCTTTGTCTTGCTCTAAGTAAGCACTATTCTGAGTGTGAATTCGATTTCCTTTAGCATCCAAAACTACAAAAACAGGAAATCCAAAACGTTGAGGATAGCCTAACCAAGCTAACACAGCTTCATTTTTATTCTCCTTGCTATAGTTAAGGTGATAAATTACGTAATTGGCATTCAAAGCCGAATCCAACTGCTTATCTTCTGTAACCGTTTTATTAAAGCGCAAACACCAACTGCACCAATTTCCACCAATTTGAAGCATTACATGCTTACCTTCTTTTGCCGCTTTTGCAACTGTTGTTTTAATATCAGCTTTTGCATCTGCGTTAGGATTGTAAACTTTTGGAGTTTCTTGGGCTTTTGTAATTAATGTGGTGAATAATACAAAACCTATCAATACTAAACTTTTCTTCATTTTTCTTCTAATTATAACATAACAAAGTTAAAAAGTGCCAATTGTTTTCCAATTCTTCAATTTTAAGTTAACAGTTCACCTAACTGCAAATCATACTTTATCGGTTTAATTATTGATATTTACCGATCAAAAAGTTTGATTCACAAATGTCGTCTCCATATACTTTACAATTTCAAGAAGCCCTTGAAAGACTGAACTCCCAGCAGCGTGAAGCTGTTGAAACCATAGACGGACCAGTTCTGGTTGTTGCAGGGCCGGGAACTGGTAAAACACAAATTTTGGCTGCCCGAATTGGTAAAATTTTGAAAGATACCGATACAGATGCTAATAATATTTTGTGCTTAACGTTTACCGATGCTGGCGCCATCAACATGCGTAAGCGTTTGGTCGAATTTATCGGGCCTGATGCTTACCGCGTGAATATTTACACTTTCCACTCGTTTTGTAATGAAGTGATTCAGGAAAACCTGGAGTATTTTGGCAAAATCAACCTCGATCCGATTTCTGATTTGGAAGAAGCTGAATTATTAAAGGAATTGATCGATGAATTCAGCAATGACAATCCATTGAAGCGTTATACAGGCGAGGTTTATTTTGAACGTGATCGCCTGCGTAATCTTTTCAGTCTGATTAAAAAAGAAGACTGGAAGCTCGATTTCGTTAATAAAGCCATTAACGATTATATTGACGATTTGCCGAACCGTGAAGAGTTTGTGTACAAACGAAAACATAAACATCATAATGCCGGCGATGTAAAAGAGGAGAAGATTGCCGAGGAGATTGAGAAAATGCACCTTTTCAGAGCAGCAGTTGCAGATTATCCAAAGTATCAGGCTAAAATGCGTGCACGCAATCGGTATGATTTTGACGACATGATTGTTTGGGTGCTTAATGCCTTTAAAAATGATCCTAACCTGCTTGCCAGATACCAAGAGCAATTTCAATACTTGCTGGTAGATGAATATCAGGATACGAGTGGTGCTCAAAATGAATTGATTCAATTGCTTATTGCCGATCGTGAAAAGCCCGACATTTTTGTTGTTGGAGACGATGACCAGTCAATTTTCCGTTTTCAGGGAGCCAACATGAGCAATATCCTTGATTTTGCTTTTGCTTATCAAAACGACCTTACAACCATCGTTCTAACGGAAAATTACCGTTCGACCCAAGCTATTTTAGATGCCTCCAGAGCACTGATCAACAATAACCAGGAGCGACTAACCAAAGCGCTCAAACTTGACAAAAACCTTCAAGCTTCAAACCAAAAGCTTAATCAACTTACGGTAGTGCCTGAGCTTATTGAATATGCAAATGTAGAGCATGAGGTTGTTGGCATTGCCTCCCAAATAGTTGACTTATTAGCTAAAGGTATTGAACCTGAAGAAATTGCAGTTATTTACCGTAACCATAGTCAGGTTGATGAACTAATAAAATATCTTTCAGCAAAGAATATTGCAGTTAACACTAAACGCAAAATAGATTTACTATCCCTTCCGTTTGTTGAGAATATCATCAATATTTTGCGCTATTTGGCAATGGAAATTAATACACCATACAGTGGCGATGATTTGTTGTTTGAAATAATGCATTATGATTTCTTCAACATTCCTCCAATTGAAACCGCCAAAATCAGTATTGAAGTTTTCAGAAAGAACTACTCGGTTAATAACCGCGATAATGATGCTGTTTTTGGCAAAACGTCAATTCGCAGGTGGATCTCGGACATGGCTAATCCAAAAAAACTTACATTATTTGATCAATATACATCCGCAGAAATAAAGCAACTCAGTAACGATCTGGAATTCTGGATTAAAGAATCTCAGAACCTTACGCTACAGGAGTTATTTGAAAAAATCATTCTTCGCGCCGGTATCCTTAAATATATAATGAAATCAAAAGAACGAAATTGGTTCATGGAAGTGCTAACCAGTTTATTTGATTTCCTAAAAGAAGAAAACCGGAAGAAAACCGATTTAACCCTGCAGCAATTCATCGACCTAATTGATCTGATGAAGCTAAATGGTATTTCCATCGACTTAAACAAAACCCTGTTTGCTGAAAAGGGAGTTAACTTTATGACGGCTCATGGTTCCAAAGGATTGGAGTTTGAGTATGTGTTTGTGATGGGTTGTACCAAAAAGATTTGGGACGTAACCAAAAAAGGCGGAGGAACCAAAAATTACAAATATCCTGATACATTAACTACAAAAGTTGGTGAAGGTTCAGAGCTGGAGGAGTCGAGAAGGTTGTTTTATGTTGCACTTACTCGTGCTAAACACTCCTTATTCGTTTCTTTTGCAGCCGAAAATAAAAAAGGAAAGGAACAAGAGCATTCACAGTTTCTTTATGAAATGCGACAAGAGAGCAATTTGAAGATTGAACGAAAACAGCTTTCTGACGAAGCAATGTTCGATTTTATTGTTACTCAATTTAATGAAGACGATAAACCTAATATTGAACTTATTGATAAGAATTACCTGGATCTGCTTTTACAAAAGTACACGCTCAGCGTTACTCACCTTAGCAGTTACCTGGATTGTCCGCTGCGCTTCTATTTCCAAAACCTGATTCGTGTTCCGGCAGGCAAAAGTCCTAGTGCCACTTTCGGTTTAGCGATACACTGGGCCCTGAACAAGTTATACCTCAAAATGCGTGAACAGGATGCTTTCCCTGATGAAAATTACCTATTCGATCAATTTTCATGGTTTATGTTTCGCAACCGAGAATCATTCACTAAAGACCAGTTTAAACTAAGGATGGAATACGGGCAAAAGATCATTACGCCGTATTATAATAAATATGTAAACTCCTGGAATAAGGTGGCAGTTACCGAACGTAGCATTAAAAATGTAACTATTGACAATGTTCCGATTAAGGGTAATCTGGATAAAATTGAATTTAATGGAAAACAGGCCAACGTAGTAGATTACAAAACAGGAAAATACAATAATGCCAAGGATAAATTCAAACGCCCGGATGAGAAAAACCCTAATGGCGGAGACTACTGGAGGCAAGCGGTATTTTATAAGATTTTAGTTGACAATGACAAAACAAATGATTGGGAAGTGGTGAGTACAGAGTTTGATTTTGTCGAACCTATTAGCGATAATGAGTACCATAAAGAAAAAGTGGTTATTACTCCTGACGATATTGAAATTGTACGCGAGCAGATCATTTCAACATATGCTAAAATTATGAACCATGAGTTTTCGCAAGGTTGCGGTAAGGAAGATTGCCATTGGTGTAATTTTGTCCGGAGTAACTTTGAGCAGCAAGATATTTTAATTGAGGAGGAAATTTAATTTACCCAAATTGCTGTAGCTACTTGCAACTGCATAAAGCTAAAAACACTTTATGCAGTTGAATCAATAGTGGTTATTGTCTTTTTATTGTAGAGATTCCTTTCCGATCGCCATTTGGTTTTATGATAACAGGAGGTTCTGGTTCTTTAAATTAATTTGCGCCTCGTTCTCTTTTTAGATTGAAATACCATTTCCAACTAGGCAAATCCAAAGTGTCAGGAAATGATTTATAATAGAAAAGTCCTTTCCTTAAATCTGTAACCTTAATTGTATTAACCTTAAACTTTTCATTTTTGTGAATGCTTGCAAAAAGACAATCAAAAATTTCATTGTTTTTTATAATTAATAAAAACTCTTCGTCTTTTAGAATATTTACTGATGAAACCGGATAAACGGAAGTAAATGGAATCTTTACAATTGGAACATTTTCAGATTTAATAATTTGAGAATCCTCCCATTTTATTACCGGCGTCCAGGAACCTGTATTAATTGCTTTTAAAAATCTAAAATCTTTATTTGTATATTTTACATACCAATCTTTAGCCTCACTTATTGAAAGCGAATCTTGTGCACATACATTAATGCACAAAAATAAAAATGGAATTAATAATAATATTTTTTTCATTTTTTACCTTCCATCCTCTCAAATAACAGCTGTTTAAAGTGCCTAAATTTAAATATTTTTAATTCTTAATTAAGTATTAATTAAACAACTCCTTTACTAATGCCATTAGCAGAAAATACTGGTTGCGCTATTAATGTATCCGGAATTAACAAACTGCATGAAGAGTATAAAGTTCACAACATTATTCATTCCGAAGTCACCCGAGAGATATGCCATGGCAAATGCGGCAATTCAGCATAATTGACAATAATGGCAACCTGATCCATTTTGGAGAATCAATAAACTGATTAATAAAACATTAAATAGCTTACGTTAAATTCACCAGCTTATACCAAAATTTAGCAATCAATTAATATATTTGCCTCGCTTTTACTATAACCTCCGGTTTAGTTTTAACAAACACAAAACAAATGAGAGAAATTCAATTCCGTGAAGCACTTCGTGAAGCCATGAGCGAAGAAATGCGCAAAGACGAAAACATATTCATCATGGGTGAAGAAGTAGCTGAATACAATGGTGCTTATAAAGTGAGCCAGGGTATGTTAGCCGAGTTTGGTGCTAAACGCGTTATCGACACCCCAATTGCTGAACTTGGCTTTGCCGGTATTGGTGTAGGTGCTGCAATGAACGGTCTTAAGCCTATTATTGAGTTCATGACCTTCAACTTCTCATTGGTTGCAATTGACCAGGTAATTAACGCCGCAGCCAAAATGTACTCAATGAGCGGTGGCCAGTATTCCATCCCAATGGTATTTCGTGGCCCTACCGGTAATGCGGGTCAATTAGGAGCACAACACTCTCAAAATTTCGAAAACTGGTATGCCAACTGTCCGGGCTTAAAAGTGGTTGTTCCTTCTAACCCGTATGATGCTAAAGGTTTATTAAAATCATCAATTATAGATCCTGACCCAGTAATCTTTATGGAGTCGGAAGTAATGTATGGCGATAAAGGTGAAGTTCCTGAAGAGGAATATTACTTACCTATCGGCAAAGCACACGTTGTAAAAGAAGGTACAGATGTAACGCTGGTTTCTTTTGGAAAAATGATGAAAGTGGTTCATGGTGCCGTAGCAGAGCTTGAAAAAGAAGGAATCAATGTTGAAGTTATCGATTTACGAACCGTTCGTCCTATTGATTACCCAACCCTAATTAATTCAGTTAAGAAAACCAATCGCATGGTAATTGTTGAAGAAGCATGGCCTTTAGCCTCTATCTCAACTGACATTGCTTTCAAAATCCAGAAAGATGCCTTTGACTATTTAGATGCTCCTATTTTACGTGTTGTAAGTGCAGATGTACCTCTTCCGTATGCTCCTACTTTAATTGCTGAGGCATTGCCTAACATAGCAAAAACCATTAAGGCAGTTAAAGACGTGCTATATATCAACAAATAAGCACCAATTTATCTTTTATCATAAAAAGCCTCCGGAGCAATTCGGGGGCTTTCTTTTTCTTGAGTTTGACAGCAAAATAACATAAAATATTTATAACCAAATAGATACGAAAAATCAGGCACACTACAAGAAATAGCTAAGTGGTTGATTTTAAAGATATTGATTCAAGGAGGCTACATTCAATACTGAAGGGAGCGATTTTAGGCCAAGTTTCTGCTGAAAGTCAGTTTCTTCCTCAGAGGCTGCAGATCGTAGGAAATAGTTTTTGTCCTGTTGCTCCACTAAACTCACCTGCATTTTATCGAGAAGTTTCCGCAGTTTTCCTTCGGTCGTCTTGAACCCGGCTTTTTCCAGTTTTAGCAAGGTGAAGTTCAGTAAGGTATAGGACAGGTAACAAAGGCAGATATGACCTTCTATCCGCTTATCTGTCCAATGAAACATTGGACGGGTTTCCAGATGGGATTTAAATGTGCGGAAGGTATGTTCAATTTTGTAAAGGTGTTTATACTGCTCCAGCGTTTCACTTACCGAGAGACTCTTATTGTTAGTGGCAATAGCCAGAAAGCCGTCAAAACGTTCATCGCGTTTTATTTTTTCCTGGTCCAGCTGATAGGTTTGTGAACCTTGTTTTTTCAAATAGAAACGACCCGCCTTTTTACTGAGGAGTTCGGGGCGGGATAATAAAGTTTCGGCTGTCTGCAGCTTTTCTGCCCGGTCGTGGGCATCTTTTTTTGCCCTTTTAGCCGAATAGGTCCCAATAATCACCCTTCCCTGATATTCGATCGTTGCATAGCGAACCATAACAAGCTGATCTTCATGATCGCTATAGCTCCATTCTCCATGGTAGTTCTTCAAGTCCAGCAGGAAATCCTGGAGGGAACCGGGAAGCTTCTTTAACCTTTCGCCTACAATAAATTCATACCCGCTTTCGGTGGTAACATCAAGATTGTTTTTGGAAAGCATCCCCCGGTCTGCCACTACAATCACCTGATTGATCTGATAGTCTTTCTTCAGGTCTTTTACCGCTTTTTCAAACGTATGACCTTCGAACGTGTCGCCTTTGAATACCTGATACCCTATAGGCTGTTTATCCCGGTCAATCAGCAGGCAAAACAAGATCTGGGTAGTACCAATCTTACCATCTTTACTAAAGCCCTTTTGTCGTAAAGCCCCCTCTTGTTCTAGTTCACTTTCAAAATAAAGTGTGGTGACATCATAGAAAACAACATCCAGTTGCTGATTGAATAAATCCCGGCCCGTTTGATAGATCTGCTTTTGGATCGCTTTGTTATAATCGGCCAGCTTATCTAAAGAACGGTAAAGATGTTGCAGCTCTACTTTCTCAATGCCCAGGTATTCGTTTTGGTTGAAATAGGAGCTTCGTTTGCTGCAGGGATCCTGCAAGCGCTCAAGAATCATTAACAGCACAGCATTCTGCAGGTCAAAGCCAAGTTTATGCTTGCTGCCGATCTGCCCGAATAAACGGGGGAGTTTATAATGGGACAGGGCTTTGGAGAAAACCTGAAAGTAACCATAATTGAAACGGGCTTTTTCGCCCGTGGTAATTTCCAGAAGATCTTTCAGGTCGCCTCCGCCAAGTTCGTAAAGTTTTGAGCCGATACGTTTTAGCTCTTCTGGTGTATAGTCTTCCAGTTTACCAAGGGTATATAAAATACGATGACGGCTTATTCCGCTCTCATCGCGATAGCTTTCAACGATGCGTAAATATTTTCCTGACTTCTTGTTTTCTACCCTTAGAAAGGCCATGGGCCAAATCTAAAGTCCCTATAGGGAAAAAACAAAAAGTTGGCACACTACACTTTTTTGAAAAATCAATCCAAAAATGGGCCCTGCATACCTAAAAATGAGGTTTTAGAAAATAGTGCTGTCAAACTCAAGAGAAGGAATCAATGTTGAAGTTATCGATTTACGAACCGTTCGTCCTATTGATTACCCAACCCTAATTAATTCAGTTAAGAAAACCAATCGCATGGTAATTGTTGAAGAAGCATGGCCTTTAGCCTCTATCTCAACTGACATTGCTTTCAAAATCCAGAAAGATGCCTTTGACTATTTAGATGCTCCTATTTTACGTGTTGTAAGTGCAGATGTACCTCTTCCGTATGCTCCTACTTTAATTGCTGAGGCATTGCCTAACATAGCAAAAACCATTAAGGCAGTTAAAGACGTGCTATATATCAACAAATAAGCACCAATTTATCTTTTATCATAAAAAGCCTCCGGAGCAATTCGGGGGCTTTCTTTTTACATCCCTATTACCAGTTTGATTTTTACTGGCAAATTCTATCTTTACAATTAAACATCAAACTAAAAACATGAATCAAAAACTCCCTCAAAGAATAGCAAGCTTATGGCTGTTTTTTTTGGTGTACATCAGTGCATCCATTATTACAGCAGCTCCCATTATTGCGTTGTCTTTTATTTTTGACTTCGACAATATAGTTTTGTTGGCCCTTGCCTCTATTCCTGCTAACTTAATTGTTATTTTCTATTACACTCGGAACAGATTCTCAAGTGCCTTTTCAGGTGCATTTGCCTCAAACAGCATTAATTATTCGGCAGCTAATGTTGGCTTGATACTTTTAGTTACTCTTTGTTGCATTGTTTTACTGGATCCCGTACAAGCATTTCTACCTCTAAACGACTGGGGACGTGAAGAAACCAAAGAGCTGCTTAGTAAACCTCTATGGGGCTTTCTATTAGCCTGCATAGCTGCTCCTGTACTTGAAGAGATCATTTTCAGAGGTATAGTTTTAAAAGGATTATTGCAAAGTAACTCTCCTGTGAAAGCAATTGTTATATCAGCTTTATTATTCGGAATCATTCATTTTAATCCTCCTCAATCTATTCAGGCATTTTTACTAGCCCTACTTATAGGCTGGATTTATTACCGTACCGGCGATTTGAGTCTTTGTATTTTAGTGCACTTTATCAACAATGCTTTAAGTTTTTCATTGTTTCAAATTACATCGTTAAAAGACTTTGACACACTCTACAGCATACTTAATAATAATACCTTATACTTCAGCATCGAGCTTACAACCTTATTGTTATTTATTGGAGGATTAATTTCACTAAATAAGTTGTTCCGTTTGTCAAATAATTTGGCATCAAACCCAGTAACTGCACTATGACCGAAATTGAACTTATTAAAGGAGACATCACAAAATTGCAAGTTGATGCAATTGTAAACGCTGCCAACAGCTCACTGTTGGGAGGAGGTGGAGTTGATGGCGCCATACATCGTGCGGCCGGACCTCAATTACTGGAAGAATGCAGAACTTTGAACGGGTGCAAAACCGGACAGGCAAAAATCACATCCGGCTATAATCTTATTGCCAATTATGTTATTCATACGGTTGGCCCGATTTGGCAGGGAGGGAGCAAGAGTGAAATGGAACTGTTAGCTGAGTGTTATCGGAACTCCTTATTGCTGGCTATAAATAATAAACTTACAAGTATTGCATTTCCGAGCATCAGCACCGGAGTTTACGGCTTTCCCAAAGATAAAGCTGCAGAAATTGCAGTTTCAACGGTAAAAACATTCATAAAAGAAGAATCGAATTTGAACAAAATATTATTTGTTTGCTTTGATGACGAAAACTTTAACCTCTATCAACAACTATTGAAATAACGCTATTAGGAGCCCCTAAAGGCAAGATTTTCAAGCAAATTCATATAAAAAGGAAAGGAACCTTCATAAAGGCTCCTTTCTTATTATAAATTTCTTCTACCTACCTATTGTTTAGCAGAATTGGCATTTACAGAGTCGGCTAAAACCTGAACCACAGTATCACTATTGAGCACTACAATTTTACCGTGATTTGGATATTTCCACATTTCAACCATCACTAAATTGGTCTCCTTTTCAGGCTTACCAACCAGTTTAACAACTTCATCCTTTTTCATCCCTTGCTTTATGGATGAAAAGTCTTTTTTATCATCCGAATTTGCAGTACATGAAATCACTAGCAGAGCTAATGCTCCGAATACAAAAAGTCTATTCATAATTGTTGTGAACGCCTAGTTATCAAGTAAAGTTATTTGGCGCTTAATGCTCTCTTCCAATGAGATAAATGTCTCTGTACGTTGAATACCAGGAATAACCTGAATTTTTTCATTCAACACTTCGCGTAAATGAGCCGTATCACGACAAATGATTTTGGCAAACATACTCCACAAGCCTGTTGTATAGTGCAATTCAACAACTTCTTTCACACTTTCCAAAATTTTAACTGCTTCATGATACTGTGAGCCTTTCTCAAGATAAATACCCAAGAAAGCACACACATCAAAGCCGATACGCTGCGGATTAACAATTAAATTAGAGCCTGTAACAATGCCCATTTCCTGCAACTTTTTCATACGTACGTGTACGGTACCTCCTGAAATGATCAACTCTTTTGCAATGTCGGTATAGGGAATTGTGGCGTCATTCATCAACATTGACAAGATCTGTAAATCGAGTTTATCAACTTGTAAAATTTGGAGCTTCTTTTCAAACATAAATTTTTATTTTAATACCGATTCTAATTCTTATTTATAAATATAGTAAATTTTAAAGTTTTTTTATAAAATATTTGCAACAAATTAATGTTTACTCTATATTTGTATCAACAACAACGGCAAAGAAGTTTAAACCAAACTTAAGCCGAAGGTTCTTAAACATAATGTAGGGTGGTGAAATTGGCAGACACACCTCCTTGTCTCGGTGGCGGAGAGTCCGGAAAATCAAGCCTTGGCTTGGCTAACCGCTCCGTGAAGGTTCGACTCCTTCCCCTACAGCAAACTTCATAAGGTTTATTGATTGGTACTAAAACACCCTGTCTCCCCGACAGGGTTTTTGGTTTAATAAGCCTTATTGCAAATAATCTACTATTGTAGCAATTTTTATTTGATTTATGCAACAAAAATTATCATTTTCTTAAAAAAAGGCCTTAAAACTGCGCCTCTATTAACACTTCCTGAATAACTGATATAAAAAAATAACGTCGCACCATTAGACACGACGTTCTCATTATAAACTTATAGGCAATTATTTCAAATTATACTTATCAGAAAATTTACGCATTAATTGTTTTTGTTTGTTATTCAAATCAATTTGACGACCCTGTATAAATGCTTGCTCTATGTTACTGCTCTTCATATCAAGCAAATCACCATTAACCAATAACAAGTTAGCATCCTTTCCAACTTCAATACTTCCTGTTTTTTTATCAATACCCAAAATTTTTGCAGTATTAAGTGTTACTGAAGCCAACGCCTTTTCTTTTTCCACTCCATAAGCCACTGTGGTACCGGCCATAAATGGCAAATTACGCTGCTGCCAGAAACCATCCATACTTAATCCATAAAGAACACCTGCATCTTCCAATTGCTTTGCAAGTTTATAGGGTTGGTCAATATCGACATCCTCTCGACCTGGCAATGAATGTACACGTTCAATTAGTACCTGTACATTATTTTCTTTTAAGAAAGGAATAAGCATATATGCATCAGCCGCCCCAACAATCACCGGAGTAAAACCGAAGGAACGACTAAAACTGACTGCCGCCAGGATTTCCTTTGCTGAATTTGCATTAACGAACAGTTTTTTCGTACCGTTAAACAAACCTTTCATTGCTTCAAACTTCGGATTTCTTACACTTGAAGCATTCGATTCGGCATAAGCTTTGGCTTGTGTAAAGTACGCAACAAGTAATTGCAGGCCTTTCTCGCGTTGCTCTTTTTGCTGTTCTTCGGTCGGCCCATTTGGACGCCCTCCTGTTGAAGCCATTGAGGGCCAGTTTAAATGAATAGCATTGTCAGAAGCATAAGCTGCATCTTCCCAGTTCCACGCATCTAGTTGAACAACCGATGATGCTCCTGTAATCAGTCCGCCTTGAGGCACTACTTGCGCCAATAAAACCCCATTAGATCGGACTGTTGCCGGTACATCTGAATCAGTATTATATGAAATTAACGATCTGACATTGGGATTGATATAGCCAACTTCAGCTTCGTCAATAGTTGCTCTTACAGATTCAACTTCCACCAAACCCAGGGTTGTATTTGGAGCAATTAATCCAGGGTATACATGCTTGCCTTTAGCATCAATAATTGTAGCCTCATTTGTCACAGAAGCAGCGTTACCTACTGAAACAATCTTTCCATTTTCAAACACAACTGATGCATTATTGATAACCTCCCCATTGCCAATATGCACCGTTGCCCCAACAATGGCCACTGGTTTACTTTGGACAGGAGCCGGAGCCGGTGTTTGCGCATTTGCAACTAAGGATGCAAAACAACATATAATTGATAAATACTTTCTTTTCATGATAAAATCAGGTTTGATTTTAATTAATGCTTGTTTTCTTTATGCTCTAATTGATAGTGATAATTATATTCTCCGTCACCTTCTCCACCTCCTAAATGGAAATCTGAATCGCAGTGATATTCCAAGGCAAACTCCTGAATTGGCTTTTGAGTTTTAGCGCCTTTAGATTTCGCATCCAACATTTTTTGAATCAATCGAGCTCGCTCAGCTTTTACTTCTGTTTGCAACTGTTTATCTTTTTCTAAGTCGAAATAGACAATTCCGTCAACAAAAGTTTTTTCAGCTTTAGCATAAATAGAAAGCGGATGATCGGTCCATAATACTAAGTCTGCATCTTTTCCAGCTTTAATACTTCCTACTTTCCCATCAACATGAAGCATCTTAGCCGGATTTAGTGTAACAAACTTCAAAGCATCTTCTTCCGAAACATTGCCATATTTAATTGCTTTAGCTGCTTCCTGATTTAAACGACGGGCCATCTCTGCATCATCTGAATTGAAAGAGGTCAACAAGCCCATATTGTGCATAATAGCTCCATTATACGGAATAGCATCTCTGACTTCCATCTTATAAGCCCACCAATCAGAAAAGGTTGAACCCGCTGCACCATGTGCTTTCATCTTATCAGCCACTTTGTAGCCTTCCAAAATATGGGTAAAGGTATTTACCTTAAAGCCCATTGAATCGGCCACATGCATCAGCATGTTAATTTCTGACTGAACATATGAGTGACAAGTAATATGGCGTTTCTGATTCAGAATTTCTACTAAAGCATCTAATTCCAAGTCCTTCCTTGGCATTAATCCAGATTTGGCTTTATTCCATGAGGCCCATTTATTCTGATATTCCTTGGCACGCTGAAAAGCATCAGTCATCACCTGTTCAACACCCATACGGGTTTGTGGATAACGGGAACGTTGGTTCTCTCCCCAGTTAGCCTGTTTTACGTTTTCACCTAATGCAAACTTTATAAAGTTATCAGATCCTTCAAACTTCAATTCTTCTGCCGATTTACCCCAGCGGAGTTTAATCAATTGACTTTGACCACCAATTGGATTAGCTGATCCATGCAATAAATGAGAACTGGTAACCCCACCAGCCAACTGACGATAAATATTGATATCATCTGCATTTAATACATCACCTATCCGGACTTCAGAAGTTACGGCTTGAGTACCTTCATTTACTCCTCGTGAAATAGCAATGTGTGAATGTTCATCAATAATACCTGGCGTTAAATGCTTTCCCGTACCATCCACCTGCTTTACTCCTGCAACATTTAAGTTTTTCCCAATTTGAACAATCTTACCTCCGTCAATCAGCACATCAGTATTCTCCAGCTTACCCTCTTTTTCATTTGTCCAAACAGTGACATTCTTAATCAGTACTTTTTCAGCTTTTGGCTGTTCGGTATTTCCAAATGCCAATAACGGATAGGTTATTTTCCCAAGATTGAGATCAGGTTTCAGTTCATCTTTCTTTGCCGACTCTTTGCCGGCTTCTTTCCAGTCAGCTACCCAAACAACCGAATTGCCATTAGGTAAAACCGCAGTGCCTTTTAATTGCAATGGGGATTGTTGTGCAACATAACCTGTTAATGCAATATTCCCTTTAGCCGCATTTTTTAGGGAGAAATTAAGACTGAACATGTCATTCAACCTAGAAACTGATAATCTAGCTTTGACACTATCTAACTGAACAGTCCATTCATTGGCAAACTGATTTGAACCATTAGCAATTAGCTTTAATGTTGGCAGTGATGGTATTTTCAAATCGTATACACCTCGCAAATCAACTAAAGAAGCGTCATTAACAATTAACCGCTGCCCTTGAACCCAACTCTCCAGAATAAGGTTATCTTTTTTGAATAAGTCAGAAGTAGTGATCAGAAAATTAGCGTACATACCAACTTTAAGACTCCCCACTTTATCCGCAACGTTTAGCAACTGAGCAGGAGCTTCAGTTAAAGCTCTCAAGGCTTGCTTTTCGCTTAGTCCATATTGAATAGCCTGACGAATGTTTTCCCAAAAATCCTTCCCTTCGCCAGCAGTAATCGCAAATTTAACTCCGGCTTTTTCCAGCTGTGCCGGATTACCAGGCGCTAACTCCCAATGCTTCAATTGCGAAAGAGCAATTTGTTGTGCATCAAAAGGATCTTCAACATCAAATGCTTTTGGGAAGTTTACTGGAACAATCAGCGCTCCCTTGGCTTCCTTTACTTTGTCAATCCGCTTATACTCATCACCTGCCGACTTAAAAATATATTGCACCCCAAACTCGTCCCCAATTTTATCAGCTCGAAGAATATCCTGGTAATTGTCAACTTCAAAAATCTGAGTAAGGTCTTGCTGTTTATTCAATTCGTCCAATGAGATATTATACTCAACCTTGCCATTGTTGGCTTTATACCATCGGGCATCATAATATGTTTGACGCAGTAAGGCGATACTTCCCATTAAAGAACTAGGATAATCTTGAGTTGAAGTTCCTTTATTAAATGAATAGTTTGAAGAAGTTCGTTCACTTATAATTACTTCATTTTCTTTACCTGTCGCCAGATTCACAAATGTTGCTGTTCCCCGGATAATCCCATCACGATTTACAACATTGGCGGCTCCAAAACCAAGCTTGCGTAATTCGGCAGCCTTTTTTTCATCAACTTGGAAATTATTCTTAGCTGCATACTCAGGCACTATGGCTTCATTCCAGTTATAAGCACCCTTTTTATTGGATAAAAACTGTGGAGCAGACCTGAAATTACGTGAGTCGGCTTTTATTTCGGGCAAACCATAACCTGAATAAGCCTCAACCAATGCAGGGTAAATATATCGACCCTTTAAATCAGCAACTACAGCTCCTTTGGGTATCTGAACTGAAGCACCAACCGCTTCAATCTTTTTATCACGGATTATAAGGGTTGCATTCTGCAAAACAGTTTCGGAGTTTACAACAATGGTGGCATGGGTAAAAGCATACAACTCCGGCCGCTTGTCGTTAACACCATTTACCGGAAAGGTTTCCTGAGCCAAAGCCCCGGTAACACTCGCTATAAACAATGCAATGAGTAAACTTTTCTTCATAAAACAGTATTTTTTTTACCTAAAGTAATTAATAACCAAATATAATTTCGAAATTCAATCTGTCACTTTTTAGATACGAAGAAACTATAAGCGTTCATATTCGCTTACGCTATAACTCTATTGTTAGATCATTCTACACTTCTATCATTCCATAACCGTATATTTGGCTGAAAAAATCCAACATTTATGTATAACGGACTATTACATCTTCACTCATTTATGCGCTGGATAGCGCTTATATTACTTGTTATCGCGGTAGTTAAGGCTGTTAGCGCTTGGAATAACAGTAGCAAACCATACACCGAAGGCAATCGTAAACTAAATTTATTTACTTTGATCTCGGTTCACCTTCAATTAGTAATCGGTATTGTTTTATACTTTGTAAGTGAAAAAGTTGAGTTCGGAGCCGATACCATGAAAAATCCGATTATTCGTTATTTCACGGTTGAGCACGTTTTAATGATGATTATTGCCATTGCTTTAATCACCATTGGTTACTCCAAAGCAAAGCGTATTGAACTTGGTTTTGAAAAGCATAAAAAAATTGCAGTGTTTTACGGCTTAGGATTATTGTTGATTTTAGTGAGCTTGGCTGCTGCTCCTTACAACATTATCACCAAGTTATTTTAAATTTTATTTGGAATCGTCAACTTCGTTTTTCATTTTTGGCCACATGAACAAAATCAACTCAAATAAGTTTGCCTGGTGGCGTTGCAATAATTAATTGCGACAAGGCTTACTATTGAGTTAACGATATAACCATTTAAAAAGGATTTTATTAAGCTTGTCGCACTGCGGCAAGCTTTTTTTATGCTCTATCCGCAAATACCCGAACATAGCTTTAAAAGTTAAACTATTGAAAAAGAGCAATGAAAACATTCAAATCAGACACAACCTTTAAAAAACTACTGGCTGATACGGCTACACCAGTTAGCATTTACCTGCGCCTACGTGACGAGTTTCCTAACAGCTTATTACTCGAGAGTTCCGATTACCATACACGCGAGAACAGTATGTCGTTTATTTGTTGTAATCCGGTGTCAGAAGTAAAAATTGAGAACGGAATCTATTCGGAGACCTATCCAGATGGTAGTTCAAGAAAATTTACTTCTGCTAATGAAAACATTGTTGAACGTATAACACAGTTTTGTAACTGCTTTGAATACGAACAAAGCCAGTTCAATTTTATTACCAATGGTTTATTTGGCTACTTCAATTACGATGCAGTTGAATATTTTGAGGACATAAAACTAAAAAACACTCACGCTCACGAAAAGCAAACTCCCGACTTGCTGTACCATGTTTATCAAACGGTTATTGCCATTAACCATTTCAAAAATGAGTTATACATTTTTAACCATCGTTTTAAAGAACTAGAAACAAATATCAGCATCGATCGGATTGAATATTTAATTCGCCACAAGGATTTCCCTCAATATAAATTCAGCTCGAAGAATAATGAAACATCCAACTTCAGCGATGAAGAGTTTTTGGAAGTTCTGGAAAAAGCACAAAAGAACATATTTAGGGGTGATGTGTTTCAGATCGTTATTTCGCGCTGTTTTTCGCAACAATTTCAGGGTGATGAATTTAATGTGTATAGGGCTTTGCGCTCCATTAACCCTTCGCCATATTTATTTTACTTTGACTACGGCAATTTCAAGCTATTCGGATCTTCTCCTGAAATACAGCTTGGCATTAAAAAAGGGAAAGCCACAATTCACCCTATTGCCGGCACTTTCCGTCGCACAGGAAACGACACTGCAGATGCAGAACTGGCAGAGGAGCTAAAAAAAGACCCAAAGGAAAATGCAGAACATGTGATGCTGGTAGATTTAGCCCGCAATGATTTAAGTCGCCACTGCGACCATGTCAAGGTTGACAAGTTCTGTGAAATTCAATATTACTCGCATGTAATTCACATGGTATCAGAAGTTACCGGCAAATTAAAAGATGGAACTCCAGGATTAAAAGTTGTTGCCGATACTTTTCCTGCAGGAACATTATCGGGCGCTCCGAAATACAGGGCCATGCAACTAATTGATGAGTATGAAAAAGGCCGCAGAGGTTTTTATAGTGGCGCAATTGGGTTTTTAGGCTTTAACGGCGACTTCAACCATGCAATTATGATCCGTACATTTTTAAGCAAGAATAATACATTGAATTATCAAGCCGGGGCCGGCTTAGTTGCTGATTCCATTTTGGTTAACGAACGCCAGGAAGTAAACAATAAACTGGCTGCATTGAAAAAAGCCATTGAACTTGCAGAAGAAATCTAATAATGGCTCTTTAAATCTGTTAAACTTTTAAATCAAAGTAAATCACTGTATGAAAATCCTTATTCTAGATAATTACGATTCGTTTACTTACAACCTTGTGCATTTGGTTGAAGAAATTGGCGGGGTGCAGGTTGAGGTTTATAGGAATGATAAAATTTCTTTGGAAGACGTTGATAACTACGACAAAATCATCCTTTCTCCAGGACCGGGTTTACCGGAAGAAGCTGGCATTATGCCCCAATTAATCAAAACTTATGCAGGCAAAAAGCCAATTTTAGGGGTTTGCTTAGGCCATCAAGCCATTGGGGAAGCTTTTGGCGCCAAGCTCTTTAACCTTTCAAGAGTACTGCATGGTATTGCATCACCTATAACTATTGTTGACACTGATGAGGTTATATTTAAAAATGTGCCGCAAGGAGTAAACATCGGCCATTACCACTCATGGGCAGTTGACAATGAGAACCTTCCTCAAGATTTAGTTGTGACTGCAGTTTCTGATGATGGGACAATTATGGCCATGCGTCATCGTCATTTTGACATCCGCGGGGTACAATTCCACCCAGAATCTGTGTTAACAGAACATGGCAGAACAATGTTGGAAAACTGGATAAGAAAGTAATTTGAATAAACATGACCATTTTAGATAAAATAGTTGCCCGTAAGCGGGAAGAAATACTTGAGAACAAAGCAAAAAATCCTGTTAAACAACTTGAGCAAAGTGAGTTTTTTGAACGTAGCTGCTACTCGATGAAAGACGCATTAACCAATCCTGAAAAGATTGGGTTAATAGCTGAATTTAAACGCAAATCCCCATCAAAAGGTATTTTAAATGCAGAGGCAGATGTAACTGAAACAACTAAAAGCTATGTTAATTCTGGCGCATCAGTCCTTTCAGTTTTAACCGACGTTGATTTTTTCAACGGTTCAAACGAAAATCTGATTAAAGCCCGTAGAGTTAATGAAGTTCCCATTCTCAGAAAAGATTTCATCGTTGATGAATATCAGATTTTGGAAGCAAAAGCGATTGGATCCGATGTGATTCTATTGATTGCAGCTTGTCTACAACCTGAAGAGCTCAAATCGTTGGGTGCATTTGCTCAAAGCTTAGGCATGAGCGTATTATTGGAAGTACATGATAAAAACGAGTTATTGTGCAGTATTAGCCCATATATTGATGCCATTGGCGTAAACAACCGTAACCTGGCTACTTTTAACGTAGACATCCAAACCTCTTTTGAACTAGCAGAGCTAATTCCAAATGAGTTTTTAAAGGTATCAGAAAGTGCTCTGTCATCTCCTCAAACCATCATTGACTTAAAGAATGTTGGTTATAATGGATTTTTAATTGGAGAAACATTTATGAAAACAGGGAATCCAGGGGAGACCTGCAGAAACTTTGTAGAAGCGGTAAAAGCATTAAGATAGATAATAGTTGACGATCCTAAATACTGTGGCCTCAATCATTTGGCTTATAGAAGGTAAGCCGCACTGCTTCATTCTGCTAACTATATATCATGAACCATCAACTATAAATTTTCCGTAAATTTGCACCCTTGAATTTGATTGATGGGAAATTATAGCACTGCAAAGAAAATAGAACGAGCGGTTTTGGTGGGAGTTGTTACTCCTGATGAAACCGAAGAGCAGGAAAGAGAATATCTTGACGAATTAGCGTTTTTAGCCGAAACTGCCGGTGCACAAACGATTAAGTCATTTATGCAAAAATTACAACGCCCCGACACCAAAACATTTGTGGGCAGTGGTAAGTTGCAGGAAATTGTAGAGTACGTACAAGCCGAAGAGGCTGACATAGTCATCTTTGACGATGAATTATCGCCTTCGCAACTACGTAACCTTGGCCGCGAGTTTAAGGATGTAAAAATCCTGGACCGTAGCAATATGATTTTAGACATTTTTGCCAATCGAGCACAAACGGCACAGGCAAAAACACAGGTAGAACTTGCTCAATATCAATACCTATTACCCCGTTTGACTCGTATGTGGACCCACTTGGAGCGTCAACGTGGAGGTATTGGTATGCGCGGACCAGGTGAATCACAGATTGAAACTGACCGCCGGATCATTCTCGATAAAATTTCATTGCTAAAAGAAAAACTTGAGAAAATTGACAAACAAAATGCTCAACAACGTAAAAACCGTGGCGAATTAGTGCGGGTTGCTTTAGTGGGGTATACCAACGTAGGCAAATCAACGCTGATGAATCTCATGAGTAAATCAGAAGTTTTTGCTGAAAACAAACTATTTGCTACGCTCGACACTACGGTGCGAAAAATGGTGATTCAGAACCTGCCGTTTTTGCTTTCAGATACGGTTGGATTTATTCGTAAACTTCCGCACCATTTAGTTGAGTGTTTTAAATCAACTTTGGCAGAAGTACGTGAGGCTGATATTCTGATTCATGTGGTGGATATTTCTCACCCTAATTTTGAAGATCACATTATCACTGTTAATGAAACCTTAAAAGAACTTGGCGCTCGCGACAAGGACATGATAACGGTATTCAACAAAATTGATGCTTATAAAGGAGAAGGTGACACGACTTTGTCTCTGGAAGAATTTAAAAGCACCTGGATGGCCAAACACAATTCGCCCGCCATCTTTATTTCAGCGCAAGAGCGAACCAACATTGACAGTTTGCGTAAAGAAATTTACGAACGTGCTAAGGCCATTCATTTAAGCCGTTACCCTTATGATGGCTTGCTATATAACATGGATTATGTAGAAGATCAAGACAACGAAGTTGAGTAGCTAAATCTTATTTGAATATTGACAAATCCCCCATCAAATCCCTTCCTCTAAAGAGATTTGCCGGGGGATTCATCTTTTTCAATTATCTTTTATACAAAACAAACACTGTAGGGCGTTTATGTAAATCTGGCTTTTCGACTTTCCATTGGGCAACGGTTTTAGTTTTTAAAAACTCCGTATCGAGTGTTAAATCGCAAGCAATGCATAGCTCTGTATTAGGCTGACAGCTTTTAAAAATATCATCAAGCAATTGGTTATTGCGAAATGGGGTTTCAATAAACAGCTGCGTTTGTTTAAGTCGCTGCGAGAGACTTTCAAGTTCCTTCAGTTTTCTTAAACGCTCCCCTTTATCAATAGGCAAGTACCCTTGGAATGCAAATCCTTGCCCATTAAATCCTGAACCCATTAAAGCTAATAAAAGCGAACTTGGCCCCACAAAAGGCACTACTTTAATCCCTTTTTGATGTGCCAAAGCCACAATATCGCTACCCGGATCAGCTATAGCAGGACAACCCGCTTCCGACAATAATCCAACATCCTTTCCCTGCTCTAAGGCTTTCAAAAACCGACTCTGATCTCCATCTCTTGAGTGCTTTCCATAGTCGTGCATAATCAACTCACTTTGTGGCTTATTGATTCCAACTTCTTTTAAAAATTTACGTGCCGACTTTTCATTTTCAACAATAAACTCATCCAATCGATTAATTGTGTCCTTTAAAGCGGGAACAATCGACCGTTCTATCACATTTTCACCTAATGAACAAGGAAGCAGGAACAAAGTACCTTTCTGCATAATTGATTAACTACTTAATTTTTAGTAAATTTTAGTAATTGAAGTTTGATCGTTCAATTTGAGTTTGCGCAAAAATAATCAATGTTTTCGCCCTAATTCAATTAAACACAGCCTTAAAATTTGTGTTTTTTTATTGGAGCATATTCAGTTTAAGATCAAAGTTTATGAAAACGTTAAATGACAATTGGTTTGCAGAAGGCAGAATTGATTTTGAGTTGAAGAAATACACCTTACTCTCCTATTTGCAGGAAATAAATAGCCACTTCAGAAACAATAAGCTATATCCTCCTTTTTCTGATCTTATTTACCATTATCGTAAACTTGTGGAGTTCAAAGAAAGTAAGAATGCGATCAGCAAATTATTTCCTGAACGACTCAAGGATTTCAATTGGGAAGAATTAAAGGTTACCTATGAAAAAATCATTAATGATGATAAATTGATGCAAGAGATAGAAGCCATTATCTCCTATTCATTATACAAAATGAACGATACATTATCAGAAGGAAAAGAAATTTATGAATTTGTAGAACGGCAGATAAACATTGAGCCGGTAGGTTTAGTGCCAATTCATAACGACCAAGGCTATTTATTTATTTGTGATGGCAACTACAGTGAAATTAAAGTATATGAATATAGGATTACCCTAATTGAAAATGCACAAGAACGTCTGAGAGGCATTAATACCACCTACCTGGTTTCGTATGCTAAAACATTTTTCAACACACTTGAAAACATAAAAGTTGATTTGATTAAAAACAGAACCTGGTTACCAATTCCGGCGGTTTATGCGGTTGAAACCGAATTGAATTTCCCTGTGGAAGAGACGCTGTTGCCAATAGCCAAAAGAAGCTTGGTAAAGTACATCAGTACTGCAGCCTAAAATCATTTCACACAAAAAAAACGCCCAACTTAAAATCAAGTTGGACGCTCCTTTCTTCATAGACTGTACTACATTATTTTGTATTACAATAATGGTGTAATGTTAGAAAAATTTTTCCTTATTATAAAAATACTATGCTTGCATTTTATTTACAAAAAAACTAACCATCTGACTATCAAAGAAATAATTTATCACTCAAATATTAAAGCGAGAGAACTAAGAGCCCTCTCGCTTTTGACTTATTAATATTCGGTTTTAAATTTACCTTACGATAATTTTTGTAAAGCTGCTTTTAAACGAGGAATTCCTGCTTCAATATCGGCCAACGATGCTGCACCGATTGAGGCGCGGAACCAAAACTCATCTTCTGTAGTACCAAATGCAGAGAATGGAACAAAAGCCATACCTGCCTCTTTAATTAAATAGAAGTTAACATCTGAAGCCGTACTTAACACTTTACCCTCAGGAGTAGTTTTTCCTTTCATGTTAACTTTTACAGTAAGATAAATAGCCCCCATCGGCTCAATGGAATCCACATCAAAGCCTTCGTTCTTTAAATGCTGAAATCCGGTATGCAGGGCCGAAAGACTCTTTTGAACCTTTTCTTTAAAGTTTGACATATAGGTTGCAACCTCTTCTTTTTGTTGTAAAAATACAGAGGTAGCCACCTGTTCCGCTTTAGGAGCCCACGCACCCATGTGACCAACAATAGGTTTCATTTTTGAGATTACTGACTCTGGCCCAAAGCCCCATCCTACACGCACTCCGGTAGCAGCAAAAGCTTTCGAACTTCCATCAATATAAATAACATAATCTTTCAACTCCGGGCGTAATGAAACCGGATCATAATGTTTGTGATCACCAAAGGTTAGCATCCAGTACATTTGGTCAAACATAATGTATAGTGGCTTTTCACCTTCTTTACGTGATTTATTTTCAGCAATTACTAAATCGCAAATTTCCTCTAAATCTTGTTTAGAGAACATTGTTCCGGTTGGATTTAGTGGAGAACATAGAGCCAATAACACAGCACCCTTTACATGTGGGGCAATATCAGCGGCACTTGGCATATAATTGTGCTCAGGCTTGGTTTCAAGCATTACAGCATTAGCCTGCGTTAAGTACGCGTAGTGATTATTGTTCCATGATGGAGTTGGGAAAATTATTTTATCTCCCGGATCAACAATTGCTAAATAAGTTGAATAGATTAACGGACGAGAACCTCCGGCAATCATAATTTCCTTATCTGCAGAATAGCTTAAACCTAAATGCTCTTTTAAAAACGCTGAAACTGATTGGCGTAAAGCCATTACACCATCTGCTGGAGGGTAGTTGGTATGTTTTGCAGCATAAGCTATTGCAATTTCTTCTTGTAATGCTTCAGGAATTGGAAAAATAGACGGATCAAAGTCCCCAACAGTAAGGTTACTCACTTGCGCCCCTCCCGCTTTCATAGCGTTTACCTGTGCCGCAATTTTTAATATTTCTGAACCGATAAGGTTCTCTGCTAAATTAGATACAAGCATGGTTTATTGAAATTAAAAACGGCCAAAGATACTATTTTACGTGGCAGAATTTAGAATGAACTCGTGGGATTGTTGAATTTAAGTTACTTAAGCACAGTCAAGTTCTTCATACTAAAACTATCGTGACACCTAAATTGTCACAATGGGATAATCGACATCTTCCAGTTGTACAATGCGCGCTTTAACGCCGTAAAGCTCAAGCATCAATTGCTCGGTCAAGGCGTAATCAGGCAATCCTTCTGCGATCATTTCCCCATCTTTCAATGCCACCAAATAATCAGCATACTGCAATGCAAGATTCAAATCATGAACAATTGCAACCACAACAGTATTTTCACCAGCTAATTCTTTCGCCATCTTTAGAAACTCATGTTGAAAGCCTATAGCTAAGGATGTAATTATGACTCGTAGTTCCTGAGTTTTTACATGAATTTAATCCGCAAACTACCAGGAATGTCACTATAGTAAGAGTTACTTTTTTCATCTGTTATAGTTAAAAGAACATAAGCTGATAGTATTTTACAACTACCAGCTTATGAAATAAAAACATTAAATCTGCTCCATTAGAAAGTGTATTTCAAATTGGCACCGCCATAGAAATTAGCTTTTGTTGGACCAGGGATATAAGCATCAGGCATTTGATTAATAAACACCATGTTATAGTTTTGTTTTTCAAAGATGTTATTAACACCACCAAAAACATCTACTCCTAAACACTTTATAAAAGTATACTCATAGCCAACTTTAGCATTAAATAAATTGAACGATTTTGTCTTGTATACCCCATCAGAAGTAATTGGCATTGCATCTCTATAGTTATAGCTCACATTCGCATAAACACCTTTATTGCTCACCATATCAACGCCAGCATTGAAAGTCCAAGGAGCTACTCCGGCAACTGCTAAGCCCGAATAATCAGACACAACTCGGGTTGAACTCGACTGGTACTTATAATCGTCGTATTTAAAATCGTTATAAGTTAAATTAGCAAACGGACGAATGGTTTGGATAAAACTAGTGGCCGATTGATAAGCGAGGTATTTCACTAATACTTCTGCCCCTTTATTTTTTTGGTTTCCACCATTTATGATGTAAGAATATAACGTGGCGGTATTACCTGCATTGGCAACCGATACAGAAGTCATCTTATTAGAGAAAACTGCATCAAACAAAGCTACCTGATAGTTTAAACGATCATTCAACAAAAAACCTTTTGTTCCGATTTCAATCTGAGAACCTTTCTCTGGTTTCAGTTCAGTATTTACTTTACCTGTGTAAGGAATAAACAGGTTCGAGCTTACAGGTGCTCTATATCCTACACTATATGAAACATAAGCCAGCATATTTTTGCCAAATGCTTTATTTAAAGCGAGGCGTGGCGAGAACAAATTACCATATTTTGCACCGTATGAAGTAGGTTTATTCGTTTCTGGTGATGAAGTATTATTTGCTGCATTATAGAACCTGTCTTGCAATCTAGCGTCCATGGTACCTAAACTTAACCCGGCAGTAAAGTCAAACATCATTGGCAATTTCAAATTCCACTGAGTAAATACATTATACGTTTTATTTGTGATTGCCATGTTGCTCTTCATCGAACCAACAATATTGTATCCATTTGGATTTAAATTGTCAGTCACCATGTTATAACCAATGCTCTCATAGGTTTGTTGCTGTGCTTCAATTCCGGCAGTACCATTTAAATTGCGACCCAACAGATTTAAGTTAAAGTCAAATGCAGAACGGACACCCACATTCACCGGTGATTTGTCTGTCCAACCACCTGCAGAGCTAGCAGTGTTTTTATTTGAAGAACCGAAGACAGAAGTGCTGTTCGATAAAAATTTATTGAAGGCATAGGTATGTCCTAATCCAAATCTGTAACCAATTAATTCAGAGTGTGCATTGTTCTTAATATAAGCTGGATTACCTGAATAATCCTTATTGTTATACTGATCAATGGTTAACTCTCCGGCACGCTCATCATAACTATTTGCATAACCGAAATAAGAGGTAAGCTTTTGTTTGTCATTCAATTGAACATCGCCTACTATGCTAACGAAATCCTTTTTTGATTCATTATGCGGCATAAATCCATTCGACAATTGTTTGCCATAATTGATTAAAAGTGATGAATGCTGACCACCAACATGCAAACTAGTAGAATAGCGCTTCAAACCAAAATCACCAATGGTTACATTTTGGCCAATAGATACCTTGTTGCGCTCAGCCTGCAATGTTTGCATATTCACAACTCCGGCAATGGCAAAACCATAAGCACTACCTGAAGGACCTTTCAGCACCTCCACACTAGACATTGAACCGAAATCAATATCATCCATAATGGTCACCCCTTCTGCGTCAGTCACTGGAATTCCATTCAAGTACATTTTTAGGCCCTGGCTGTCAAAATTGTTATTAGCCCCTCTTGGCCCTAAACCGTTACCATATCCGCGAATATTAAATTGTTGTCCCCCAGACATTGAACGACGTATCATTAATACACCCGGTACGTTAGTATTAATTGCATCATCCATAAATACACCTTGTCCTCTGTTTATCTCCGTTGCACCTAAGCGAACGATTGACTGAGGCTTTTTTAATGATTCGGCAACTACAACTTCATCTAATTGGCGAGTAACTTTTGATTTTACTGTATCAACAGGTTTTTGAGCGTATAAATTTCCTGAGAATAATGCAGGCATCACACAACCTGCCAAAAAAGCATAAGGGTATAATTTAAATTTCATACTTAATTTCATTTTTGAATTTTAAATAACAATTCTCTTCCCTTCCGAGCATTATATGGCCTTTACCATTGATTTCTCGGCTGGAATTAATCTTTAATAATTAAAAAGAAAAAAAGTTAAACCTCTGGAGGAGGACAAGGGGGGATAATAGATCTTTTTAAAACGGGAACAGGTAAAAAGAATTTATGAGGAAATACTTTACATTCAACCCATAGACATGGATGGTCTTCAACCAAATAATTACTTTTAATTAATTTAGCAAATGCCTTTTTGTGACTAAGCTCAACTTCTAAATCGGTTCGCTTTTGACTTTTTTTATACGAAGAATAGGCCAAATCATCTTTATGATCTGCAATGCACTTCAGTATAATAGTATCTCCTTTTTCTTCCTTTGCAACCACATCATACATTTTGCCTTTATAGCGAACTTCATCCTCTTCCACCCACTGAAAATCAAGATCTCGTTGTGAATGCTTAGAAATTTTTACAATGGAAAGATCGGAAGTTAAGTTCTGAGAAATTTGGGTATAAACTTCACTCTTTATCTGCCGGTGTCTTAAAAAAAATAAAAGAGAAGCCCCCTCAAACTGAAAAAGCAGAATGATCAATAGCAATATGGGAACTATTCTTTTCAAAGATTAAGGTTTAGGTTTAAAATTAAGCCAGGGTTATTAAACCCCGGCTTAACACTATTGGCTGGTTAGGCTATTGTTTAATTAAAGTCTGACTAGAAGTACCATGTTCAGTGGTAACCTTTAAGATTAACGTACCATTAGGTACATTACCAACATTCAACCTATACTCTCCAATTCCGTTTACAGAACCAGTAAAGGTTTTATGAGTGTATTCAACAACTGAATTGGCATCAAACAACACTAGTTCAATCCGCTCTCCTTTATGCTCCTTTACTTTCACTGTTAGGGTTGATCCCGACAATGGATTTGGATAAACACTGGAAATTAGACTTTCTCCTCCCTTACCAATGGTTACGTTTACCGGAGAAGAAGTTACCGTTGCGCCCCTTTCATCAGTAGCCTTAGCGGTAAGCACGTAAGTTCCTGCCGGAGCATTTGCCCATTTATAGGTATAAGGAGTACTTACATCTTCTCCTAACTTAGTTTGGCCATTGAAAAACTCAACTTTGGTCACATATCCGTCACTATCACCCGCATTAGCTTTAATTGCAAAAGTAGTAGAATCTGCTAAATTTGCGCCTGTTTCAGGAGCTGTAATATTTACTGATGGGAATGAATTGTTTGATGGTGTGCTTACTCCACAGAACTCAATCTCGGCAACGTTACAAAAACCATTATTAGGTGAAAGGTAACGTACATACTTGAATGAATTGCTACTCGTTGATGACACTTCGTTCCATCCCACTGCAGGTTCGGTTGCAATTACATATAAATCAACTACGCCAGTATTAAAGTTAGCAACGTTACTTCCTTGGAACTTTCCACCAGTCATACGGCTTGTCCAGCCCGCACGAGGATAGAACCTGATGGTGTTTACCACTTTTGCAGTTCCTAAATTTAACCCTGTGTATCCTCCATTCGCATTCGCATAGTCAAAGAACGTACTGATATTGCCATCAAACGCTTTATCATATTCGCTTCCGGCCGCGTAAGCAGGGCTGGTACCGAATGTAGTTCCTGTTAACGTATTACAAGTAGGAAGATTGACAATTACATTTATCGTAGCAGAAGTAGTTGAAGCTCCTAAATTGTCAAATGCTTTTGTAGTAAGTGCATAGTTTCCGACAGAAACATTGGACCAGGTATAGGAATAAGGGGCGGTTGTGTCCTCACCCAATTTAGTACTACCTTGGTAAAATTCCACTTTGGCAATGGTGCCGTCTGCATCTGCTGCATTTGCATTAATCGTTATGTTGGCCGGCTGTACGAAGGTTGCATTGTTTGCCGGAGAAGTAATGCTGGTTGTTGGCGGCATATTTGAACCGGCTGTACCACAGAACTGGATCTCGGCCACATTACAAAACCCATTACTAGGCGATAAATAACGTACGTATCTAAACGTATTGGAATTATTAACCGGGGCGTCGTTCCAGCCGTCTGCGGGAGTTGAGACTATTGTATATAAATCCACCACTCCGCTGCTGAAATCGGCTACATTTGAACCCTGGAAGACACCACCTACCATACGGCTGGGGCCGTAAGAACCGGATCTAGGATAGAAGCGAACTCCACCAATTACAGTAGCCGTACCTAAGTCCAAACCTGTATATCCGCCATTGGCATTAGCATAATCAAAGAATGTACTTGTATTACCATCAAACGCTTTGTCATATTCATATCCGGCTGCATAAGCAGGACTGGTACCAAATGTCGTACCTGTTTGAGGACTACAATTGAGATTAACGCTAACAAATGCTGTTGGCGAGGCATTAAACGTAGTGCTATTGTAGGCTCTGGCTGTTAATGCATGATTACCTAAGCCGGCATTTGTCAAACTAAATGAGTAAGGAGCAGAAGTATCTGTACCTAACAAGGTTACCCCATCATAAAACTCCACTTTGGTAATTGAACCTGCCGTAGTAGAGGCTGTTGCAGTAAGGTTGATGGTACTAGGGTAGTTAAACGAAGTCCCATTAGCCGGCGCAGTAAGGGTAACTGTAATAGGATTTGTACTGGCATTCCACAAAGGGGTTTCCCAAACTCCCCGTCCATAGGTACCTACCCGCAGCACGCTGTTGGATGTACCGTCGTTAAAAG
Source organism: Solitalea lacus (assembly GCF_022014595.1). Lineage (NCBI taxonomy): Bacteria > Pseudomonadati > Bacteroidota > Sphingobacteriia > Sphingobacteriales > Sphingobacteriaceae > Solitalea > Solitalea lacus. The sequence continues at coordinate 4,288,412 of NZ_CP091740.1, forward strand.
TCATCAGGTCAACAATTTGAGGTATTGATGCCATGTTTTGATTAAACAGGGTCCAGTCAGACATGGCATTGTTTTTATAATAAATACCGACAGCCGATGCCAGGTACATCGATTCATTTGTAGTATATTCATCATTGATGATTTTAATGATGTTTACAGCAGGAAGTCCACCTGTAACATTAGCCCATGTCACCCCTTTATCTGCTGACCGGTAAACTTTACTATTGCAGGTGAGGTATACAATATTGGTATTATTTTTACATACAGCAATGCTTGCTCTCACATTGGCTGCACTGGGAGCAGTACTTACCAGGGTAAAATTAGGCCTGGAGGCCAAGGCATTATCAGAACGGTATACTGTTGCATCATCTGCAATAGCATAAACTACATTGGCATCAGTTGGAGATACTGCCAACGCCTTCATCGTTTTATTTATTGTACTAATTTTTTTCCACATTGGCGATGCAGCAGAAATATTTGAACAGATATAAACATCTGTTTGTGCTCCAAAGCCCAGGCTCGTGTTTGACGGGAAAAATGCCATTTGAGCATTATAATTCCACCCCCCGGCACCCGTCGTAAACAATGATCCAAAGCTTTGCGTAGCGCCTGTTGCTATAATCCGGCGGTTATCGTCTTGATTTATATAATAAACTGCATTATTAGTAGGTCTGTAATCAAAGGCCATTTGTTCAATCCAATCACCTCCCCTGTTAGTGTACCAGGTACCGTTTGAGAAGTACAATTCGCCGTTATCTTGTGTACCAATACTAAGCAGATTTTTGTTAATGGGGCTTTGCGCGGCATGATAGCACTCTGTAGCATTTAGCCCATCACTCTTAGGAGTCCAATTAACTCCGCCATTGGTTGAAAGCCAAATCCCTCCATCATTAATATTATATTGTTTGCTGTCATCGTATGGAGAAAAGACAGCCTGATGCATATCCGAGTGCAGCTCTGACCACCAATTGGTCAATTGCGTCCATGTAGTTCCACCATTTGTTGATTTCCATACCACATGGCCTACAATATAAACTGTGTTTGCATTTAGTGGATCAACCGTCATGCCGTAATTATAGTCCCCTTGGCCACTTGAAGTTCCATCGTATCCGTTAAAGTTGGTACCACCTGCAGCTTTTACCGTTGTAAATGAAACACCGCTATCGGTGGATTTGTATACCGGCGTTGCGGTTCCAGCATTAAAGTCACCAACAAACGTTAAATACACCACATTGGGATCGGCTTTAGTCACCCCAATTCTCCCTCCAGTTCCGGTAGTGCCCGGAAGGGTAGTTTGGGTCCAGGTATCGCCAAAGTCGGTAGATCGCCAAAAATCCGTATTCGTGACTGCATACAATGTTGTTGAACCAGCCTCCGGCTTCAAGTACATATTGTAGAAAGCACCACCCGTTTTCTTAACAGTCCAGGTAGCTCCTCCATCTGTGGTTTTCCAGATACCATCATCAGTTGCAGCTACTAATACATTATGATCTGTTGGACTCATCAATAGTTCCACTGTTAAGCGGCCACCCACTCCATTATTTGACTGCGCCCAGGTAGCCCCACCATCAGTACTCTTCCAAATCCCGAAGCTTCGTCTATAAAAATTCGGGTCTCCGGTTCCCAGATAAATAATTTGATCATTAGTGTAATCAATACAAACAGATGCACAATTGGTACCTGTGGGAAAAATGTCAGTACCTGTTTTTACCCAATTATTTCCGCCATCGCTGCTTGTCCACAAACCTGCGGAGGCAGTTGTGGCATACATTTTTTGGGCATTTGAAGCGTGAAACTTCAGTTGGGTGGCACGGCCAATTCCATGAATTTGGCCACTTATATTGGTTGGAAAGGCAATTGGCCCAATTGGGCTCCAATTGGCAGTTTGAGCAATTGCACTGGTGGCCCAAAATGCCACCGCAAGCAAAGTGTAGAGTTTTTTCATATAAATTGTTTTTAGTAGGATTCAAGATAAGTGAGCAGTTAATTTATTACTGCTTCTTTTGCTGTTGCTGCTGTTTCCAGATTTCGAGACGTTGGTCAGCATTTAATATACTGCCGTCTGGCTGCACAAAAGGCTCACTAACACGTCGCCAATTCTTAAATTTCTTATATTCAAAAGCATACTGTTGACCTTCCTTTGCATCCTTTTCACGTCGAATAGACTCGTCCCCATTTTCACCTTTTTCTTCACCCTCCTCTTCTGGCAACTTTCTGCCAGCCCAGAAAGCCTCAAATGCTTTAATCGTTTCAAAATAATTAGCATTCGGATCGTTCATCATATCTATCCACTTCGGCTCTTTTCTGTACAATTTCAATTTTGATTTTTCTTCTTTAGAAAGCCGTTGCTGCCCTTTCGGTGTTTGGCAGCCACCTGTTAACAGTAACACCAGCAGCATCATACTTAGTGCGATGTTTTTAAGAATTGCTCTGTTCATAAATTTTAAAATGAATGTTAACCTTTAATTATATAACACAACAGCCTTACGCGCTTATTGAAAATGACGCAAATAGTTCAAGGCCATAAAATAATATTCCAACATTGTCAATATTGTACATTGTATATAATATATAATTAATAATTAGGAAATAAATGCAGAATAATATTTGGAAAGCAAAAGCATTTATAATTCCTATTTCCCCTAAATGGCTTATCAATTATTTCACCAAACGGCATATAGCCAATATAAGATTGCGTATATATGTATGTACCAAAAAAAGGTAGCATCCCCTAATGAAAATGAAAAAAATGTTAATTTTTTATTAACAAAAAGTAAAATAAGTGCCTATTACTAAATTTCACCAATTATTAAGCAGCCTAGTCTACAAACATTAAAGGCCATCACTTTTGTAATGGCCCTTGGCAGAAGTTATAAACTTTTAAAAAATTGGATCTTACGGCAGCATTGTTAAATTAATTGTAGGCTACATTATAAACAATACTACCGATTGAAAATCAACTATATTGACTGATTTTCTAGTCGAAAATTTGCAATCTGAAATATTTTACAGCCTTCACTGTAAGCATATAAAATAGGGTAATCGTCTTTGATTATTAGAGCGAATAATCAAACAATGGAGTGGATGTAAGCCTTTATTGTGTAGGTTAAAAGCACTTAAATCAGGTCGCTACATCTCTTTAGTTATTGACGTAAAGTTGTAAGATCAACTATTGGTTGCTGCCCTGTATCCGTTCTGGTGTAATTTACATTTGCATTAACAAAATCAGCAAAGAAACCACCGTTTTTCAAGAAGAAATGGCCATTCTCAACCCCGCCGAAAAAATCCAATCGCTGTTTATTTGAGGCAGTTGCGTCACAGGTAAATCTGCCGCTGGTTAATTCCGCCCAGGTTCCGGTTGAACTTCTGGCCCATTGATTATTAAAACTTACTTTTCGACCTAAATAACCTGCGTTGGGATGAAGTTTTCAAGAAATGAATGAAGTTCCTTTAAATAGGTATTTGTATTAGGTCTTTTCCAGGTAGCCATAAATTGCCAGATTTACTGTAAAGGCCGTACCGTTTACGCTTACTTTAATGGCACTGCTATTACCTACAGGAGCTACTTTGACTTTTAGCTGTAATGTAAGCTGGCCTATTTGCCCAAGCCTGAAATATGCACTGGCAATACTTCCTGCGTTAGTCCAATCGGCTAAGCCATTTTCTACAATTACTTCATGGCTACCTGAGGCCATTGTAGTAATGTAAGCATTACCTGCCAATGGAATCGTAATCTTAGGGCCAATAGGCGTAGGTGGATTTGGGGAATTGCTTGGATTAACAATGTCATTCTTTTTACATGCTGAAAATCCTATCAAGGAAAATAAGTATGACTCTTGAAAGTGCCTTTTTCATTAAAAATTTTTTATTGAACAAAGGGGGGATTCTTAAAAGAATCCCCCCTTTGTTCAATAAAAAAAAATGATTTTGGGTTATTTTGCTACAACCACATCTATTTCGGCCAGGTGTGTATGTTTGGCTTTTCCCTCTAAAGCAGTAAGTTTTAAATATCTCGTAGCTTTAGAAGATGAAACAGGATAGGTCTGAGGTGTTTTTGTTGCTGGGTTAAAAACTAAATTCTCACCTAAAACAAACCATTTTGTGCCATCGTTACTACCTTCAAGTTTAAATTTAGTCATACCACTCCCGTTATTTTGGCGGGCAGTAACATTAACAGAAATTAAATGTAAATCCTTTTTCATGTCGATATTAACCCAATGCGGATACCCAGGATAGTCGCCGTCATCATAATTGGTATGCCAAATGGTATTTACATTACCGTCAAGCAGCGCTGAGGCAAACCCTGTATCTTCCCATCCCTCAGGTGTTTCACTATCAGCAGTGGCTGTCCACCCTGTTTTATTCGCTTGCTCAGCGGTTGATTTATCCTGAAAAATCACGGCTGTATCTTTTTCACATGCAGCAGTAAAGGCCATCGCTGCAACAAGCATTGATATATAGAGTTTTTTCATTTTATTGTAATTTTAAAAAAACATTTGAACACATTCATTAACCGGCAGTTTAACCCACCGGTTTTTGAAACATCTGTTTTATCCTTTTTTAAGGATTTTGTATAAGTTTTTTATTTTTATCTATTTCAGTTTGAGGGATAAAGAAGACTACTCTGTTTGCTGATGGTTCAACCGTTTGATTAATATTACCACCGGCATCCAATGAGTGAGTCCCTGGATAATTTCTTATCATTGGAAGATTATTTCTGAACAAATCATAATGACGGTGTCCTTCAAATGCAAGCTCTAACCAGCGTTCATCCAAAACAACATCTAAAATAGTTTTACCACTTGTGGCCACACTCGCAAGAGTATGACCCGGAATGCCTGCTCTTGTGCGAATTATATTAACGTCATCAAGCGCTGCTTGAGCATTTCCTAATTTGGCATTGGCTTCTGCCCGGTTCAGGTAGATTTCTGCCAGGCGCAAATATACCGGCGAGCTTAAATTAACTAAATTTTCTTGTAGGTTATACTTGATCATATAGTTCATTGGAACATTAGGAGTAACTTTCTTATTAGTTTGCAAAACTCCATTAACTGTGTATGGAACAATGAAGCTATTTCGCCTGTCTCCGGGATTTTCAGCCAGTTTATTCACATACTTTTTCGAGGCATAGATTTCTCCCCATCCGCTAAATGCCTGGTTTTGTGCATTTCCATTGGCATCTCCACTATAGTACATAGATCCAAGACCAGACCAACCCTGATCCTGTGTTTTCATGTGCCTGATACAGAAAATAGTTTCTTTATTACCCTCAGGAGCGCCTTTGAAATAATTTTGATACTCACTGCCCTGTAGAAGTTCGTATCGCCCAGAGTTAATTACCAGATCAGCATATTTTATAGCATTTTGATTATCACCTTTATACAAATAAACACGTGATAATAAGGCTTGCGCTACTTCTTTAGAGGCAAAAGGATTGGCTTTTCCTGCTTCTCCCCCATTCATAAAGTTTGCAGCTTTTTCCAAATCTGCAATTACAAAATCATACACTTCTTTTACTGTACTTCTTGCCAAGGTAAGCGTTTCTTCCTCGGTTAGCCCATCCTTCAGAATGGGAACACCCAGATTCGTTTCTCCTTGTGTATAGGGCCTACCGAATACGCGCACCAAGTTAAAATGCACCATTGCCCTCAGGTAAAGATTTTCTCCTTTTAATTGCTTAAGATCAGCAGTGGCATTGTCAGGTATAGCCGCAATGACTTTATTGGCTGCGGCGGCAACCTTATAAGCCTGACCCCAAAAATCAGCAGCATGTCTGCCGGTAGTAAGGTGAGTATACCGATAGCAACGGCTCAAATCATCACTAGAGTTTTGTCCCTGAGCAAGCTCATCCCCTGGTAATTCCATCAGGAAATGCAAACTTCGTACATATAGAGGATTTCTTAATACAGCATAAGTGCCAATAGTAGCTGTTTCAATATCCGCCGCAGTTGTTAAGGCTGAATTTTCATCTATTGCTGTTGAGGGATCAAAAGTTTTCTCGCAGGCGCTTAAACTAAAGACAATGGCGCCGATAGTCACTAAATATTTTATATTTTTTGCTCTCATTATTTCAAAATTAGAATCCAACGTTAATACCAAAGATGATTTTCTTGCTGACAGGGTATTTAATATTTGACTGACCTGTAAGTTTATTACCGTAAGCGTCTCTTATATCTCCTTGCAAAATAACTTCCGGATCAGGTCCTGAAAAATTAGTACCGGTCCACAAGTTATCGCCGCTTACAAAAATACGGGCGCTGCCTATCTTCGCCTTATTGATCAGGGAAGCTGGCAATTGGTAGCCTAAGGTAATGTTACGTAAGCGAATATAACTTCCATCTTCCAGGTATCTTGATGAAGAGGAATTAGCATTTCTGTTTCCTCCGTGTATGGGCTTAGGATGAGTTGCTAAATCACCCGGTTTTTGCCACCTGCTCCAGCCATTAGCCAATACCATGGCATTGTAACTTTCATAAACACCATCATTGTCGAACAAGAAACGGCTGGCATTATATACATAGTTACCATAAACAAAATTGAAAAATGCTGAAAGCGTTAGGCCTTTATAGCCAAATGTATTGGTAATACCACCGGTAAATTTAGGAGCTGAAGATTTTCCAAGAAACTGTCTGGATGTGGGTGTAGCAACCAGGTTATAATTGTTGGTATAACTTAGATAGTTCTTACCATCAGCATCAGAAGAGATCTGTTCCCATAATGGATCACCATTTGCTGGATTAACACCAGCCCAAACAGGCATGTACCATTCATCCATATCATGACCAATAGCAATTGGCTGGCGGGCACCGGAATATACTTCATTTCTGCCTTCATTTAACGCTAGTACTTTATTGCGGTTAAAGGCCATATTGAAATTAGTCTCCCAGGTAAATTTCTTCACAAAATTTTTGGTGGTCAGATTAAATTCCAATCCTCGGTTTCTTACTGACCCTACGTTTTTATAAACATGTTTATATGTAGAAGTACCAGGTAAATCTATCCTGAACAAAAGGTCGGATGTTAATCTGTCGTAAGCATCAATGCTTAAGTCTATTCTTTTAAACAAACCAAGATCCAAACCAATATTATTAGTTCTTGCTTTTTCCCAAGTTAAATCCGGGTTTGCTTGCTGATAAGGCGCCGCACCCGGTACACCTGCATAACTCGCCTCTTCAGATATAGAGTACAACCCCCTGGAAGCATAAAGGTCTATTCCATATGCATTTCCTGTAGTTCCATGGCTGGCGCGAAGCTTTAAGAAATTAATTGCCTTTAGGTCTTGCATGAATGATTCATTACTGATAATCCAAGAAGACCCTAATTGATAAAAGGTACCCCAAGGGTTATTTTCACCAAATCGTGAACCATATTCACGTACCAATGAGGCAACTGCAAAATATTTATTAGCATAGTTATAATCTGCCTGACCGAGGTATTTGCTAAAGCTAAATTCATACTTTGAACCATAGATAGGATTTTCCTGGCTTGCAGCTGTCGAAGCAAAAGGTCTGCCTGCCGGTAAAGTTTTCCCACTAAACCCAAGATTGTCGGAATATTCTTTTTCAGCCTCTCCCACAGCTAAAAACGCCAGGTTATGATTACCAAAGGTGTTTTCATATTTCAACCTGTTTGAGGTAATCATATTGTTTGTATAAGAAGCAGAGTTACCCATTGCTCCTCCACTTGCTCCCCCGGCTTGAGATCTTTTGTCATTAAACCAGCTATCCTGGTAATTAAAGAATTTTACCCTGTTGTAAGTAGCAAAACTAAAGTGCTTAGTGATGGCGTAATCTAAATTCAGATCTACAGATAAATTCTGGCTTCTGGCATTAGAAGTGTTATATTGTTGATCATAAGTAAAATTACCTCTATCTCTTCCAAACCATGTTCCATACCTTGAATCTATTGGCTCACCGTTGGCATTATATGCTGCATCAAAAGGCATATTATTATAAGCCTGATATAAAGCACCTGTTGTGTTATAGTCATCCTTTGTAAAAATACCATTGAATAAAGCGCTCAATTTTAATTTATCATTTAGCTTATGCGAAATATTCGTACGGAAATTATAAGCCGTTTTGTCATTAGAAATTAAAGTACCTTCTTCCTTAAAGTAATTTCCAGAAATATAAAACAGGGTTTTCTCATTTCCACCTGAAGCGGAAAGTGTATAATTATTTACCATACCTGTTCTAAACGCCTCATTCCACCAATTGGTATTTGCATTTAACGCTGCAGGATCAGGAGTATAATAAAGTTTCTGATAATCAAATAATTGCTGCGAATTCATCAATTTAAACTTACCGGTAGTAGCTTCGGCAAATCCGGTACTGCTATTGAAGTCTATTTTAGTTTTGCCTGCCTTTCCTGTTTTAGTGGTAATAATCAATACCCCGTTTGAAGCTCTTGATCCATACAAACCGGTAGCCGCGGCATCCTTTAGGAGTGTAATTGATTCAACATCAGCAGGACTATAGGTACCGCCAATCATACCATCCACAACAACCAATGGTGCAGAGCTGGCTGTAATAGTCCCAGCACCTCGTATCATAATATTGGAACCTGAAGTAGGGTCTCCTGAATCTGATGATGCTACAACACCTGGCGCCTTACCTTGCAAAAGGCTGGCGATATCATTAGATGTCACATCTCTTAACTTCTCTCCCGATACTGTAACCACCGAGCTTGATAATTCCACTACCTTTTTAGAAGAGTAACCCACTACTGCAACCTCATTCAGAGAAGTAATGGACTCCTTCAGCACAATATTAAACGATTGGTTATTTCCAACTGTAATTACGCGTTGTTCAAAACCAACCATGCTGAATACTAAAACATCCTTCTCAGATGAAACAGTAACTTGAAAATTACCTTCAACATCAGTAACTACTCCATTTGTAGACCCTTTTACTGATACACTAACACCTGGTAATGGAAGACCTTTCTCATCAACTACTTTTCCTTTAACCGGAATAGAAATAATCTTTTGAGCTTCCTTTTCACGGCGTTCTTTGACTAACTCTTCCTCTGATTTGCGGAAAATAGTTACGCTGTTACCCGTTTCTTTATAGTCAAATTCGGTATTAGCCAACATTTTATCTAAAACAGAGCTAACACTCGTATTCTTAAAGCTTGCCGCTGCAACACGATACTTTTTAAGTTCATTATAGTTATAGGTAAAGTCAATCTGGCTGGCTTTACTGATTCGTTCCACGGATTCACTCATGGACTCAGACTTTAAGTCTAAAGAAATTTTCACTTTGGTTAAATCCTGACCATTGGTCGAATTCGCAAATATTGCACCGCCAAGAGTCATTATAGAACCAAAGACAAGAACACTTACCCTCATAATTAATAGTGTAGTCTTTTTTTTCATATATTTATTTGTTTAAGTTTTATTGCTTAATTCAGCGTCAACGGTTAACAATCATTGCCGTGATTATTAAACTCTGTCTTGGCGCTGCCTATAACCGATTGCGTTGTCGCGTCAATCGGTTTTTTTATTACTCACAGATTGATTTTAATTAATACTCCTCTTATTTACATTTAGCCCCTCCTGTAATTTTGATCGTTTTACCATTAACTGAATAATCAATTCCTTGAATAGCCTTTAGCATATCAAGCACTTGCGCTAAAGGCTGCTTATAACTAAAGCGGATATAGTTTCTACAATAAGTAAATTGTGTTGCATTATATTCGATATCTACATTGTACACATCTTCAATGGCTGTTATGATTTCATCAAACGAAACCATACGTAAAACCACATCACCATTTCGCCATGCAACTACTTCATCGGTATTAACTTCTTTTGTTTGAGCTGTACCGGTTTGTTTGTTATAAGTCACCGACTGATTTTTGGTAATTACATCAAATGTTTGTTGGGCATTGCCTACAGCAACACGACCATGCAATACTGCAACTTTGATTTCCGCCAGATTTTTCATTGATTTCACGTTAAATCCGGTGCCCAATACCTTCGTTTCAATCCCGTTTGAATGCACTACGAATGGTTTTTCTTTATTTGGAGTAACTTCAAAAAAAGCTTCCCCATCTATCAGGTATACATCACGTTGCTGAGTAAATTTTTGGGGAATTCTTACTTCGGTTGCTGCATTTAACCAAATCACAGATTTATCAGGCAGCTCAAGCATTTGGGTCTGCCCTTTTGGTGTTTTATAGGTTACATATTCAATTATTGCATTTCGCTTGGTAAGTTTACGATGGACCAGCAGGCCCAATACTGAGAAGAAAGTGATAGAAGCCGCAACAAGAATCAGTTGTTTTCTATTAATCGAAACTACTTTTGGAGAAGGAAATTCTCCAAGTTGTTGACGAGCATCATTTATCTTAGACCAGATCTCTGCTTTTACTTGCGCTTTATGTCCTTCACTACTAAATGGAGAAGGTTCGTTTCCTGTTAATCCTAATAATCTATATAAGTCCTTTAATTGCATTCTTGTTGTACGCCTTTTAATGGTATTACGTACAGGCATGCTTTCAGTACTAGATCATTTTCATTTTTTTAGAAATAAATTTTAAAAAAGAAGGATAAAGCAAAATTAAAGTTCGCCGCCTTGAAGTTATACGAGGATAATTAGATGAATAGAAACCAGGTATAAACTAAAAAAACAATGTATAAACAGCTGCCCTGATGCGCTTTAAAGCAGTGGTAATTTGATTCTTAACGGTTTGATCAGACAAGGATAACCGTTCGGAAATTTCATTGATAGTCAGTCCTTCTTCTCTGCTAAGTCTATACACTTCCTTCATCTTTTGAGGCAAATTTTCTACCTCCGCAGAAATCTGCAACTTTAGTTCTTTGAACGCTAACTGATCGTGGGTAGATTCTTCATACACGGAAAGACTACGTTGCAAATCTTCTATATGGTTATTTCTGCAAACATCTTTTCGAGCTTGATCAATTATACCATTTTTTAGTATGGTATAGAGGTAAGGTAAGATTTCTTTTTCTTCGTTTAGCTGTTCTCGTTTAATCCATATACCCACAAATACTTCTTGTACAAAGTCTTTTGCCTTATCTTCATCTCTTAGTTTTCTATAGGATATATTGTATACAATCTCCCAATAGCGATTATATAATTCGCTAAACGCTTTTTCGTTACCTTCCTTAAGCAGTAGAATCAAGTCTTTGTTAGTATTCACAGCTTTATCGTTTAGATAGATTTGATTTCATGTTCAAAATTTCATGAAGAATCTGAATCCAAATAATAAAAAAGTAACAAAGATTTCAAGTGGCATTAACCTAAGCTGTGTTTAAAATAGCTTTATTATGCAATGCAACCGATTGCGTAATTTTTAAATAAATCTTACGACTGACTCAAACCCATTCTACCTCACCGTTAGATGAAACTTATGACAGCATTTATCAACTGATCCATTTCAACGCATGAAAGCCATTCGTCCTGGTAACGAAATGCGCTTTCTATTGCAGCCTTATACTTAATCAATTTTTTTTGAGACAAATCATTATAAAAACAATAAGTCCGGACAAAAGCTCCTCCTTTTTTCTGAATGACTAAGACCCATAGATTGTTATATTTCCCCTGATAGTAATTGCGCTGGGCAAGGCGAACGTTATAATTAATCGTCGTATCTGCATTAAATTTCTTTTTTGCCTGATGTGAGGGTTAATAAGTAACGTACTTTGTCCGGTTTAAGGCCGCAGCTTCTCCTAATGATTGTTTAATATCATTTTGTATATGCCGGATATGTTTTTTAGCCATGGCCGCAAAGGCATCCGTTCCCGGAGGATCGACAAGGTAAAGTTGTTGGGAACCACCCAGATTAAATAATTCAGAAACCATAATAAAAGCTATAAAACGTCCATCTGTTGACCGGAGTTGATTGTTGCCACACCAAATCATATTTCGAAGCTTCACGTTGTTTTCAATCGAAGCCGGGGACTTCCTTAAATAAATCCGGTTTCTTATAAGTTAGTTTCATGGATGTTAAAGCGTCAATTTGATCTTGAGACATCCAGTCTGATGATTGGGAAAAAGCCGGTCGATTTAAGAAAAATGTAATTGCAATGATCAGGCAAATACATTTTATCTTGTTTATCTTTAAATGCATAGTAACTATTAAAAATAGGTTGAATTTGGATTGATTGCTTTAATCAAAATCCAATTACTAAAAAAGTCACAAACTAATCAAACTGCCTTAACACGCATTTTGACCAAATCCAACCGATTGCGTATTTTTCAATTAAAATAGATGCCGATAGTAACTATAAAAGCCAAAAAGACCGTCCTTTTAAGACGGTCTTTTCGTTTATATTCTTTAATCTTACCTGAATGTATATTAGGCTTGACCATTGAAAGTAGAGTTTACTTCTACTAATAGTTTCTTGTATCCGTTTTACTTGTAATAGTAAGAGCGGCTGTCTTTAAACCTTTAGCTGTTGCTTTAATCACTATTGGTCCTGTTTGTTCCGTTGATCTTATTAAAATTGAAGCAATGCCCCCTCGTACCTTAACAATTTTAGGGCTCACTATAACTCCATTGCCTTCAACTGTAAAGTCTACTTCGGTTTCATTATCCAAGAGAACGATTGAACCACTAACATCCTGAATTTCGGCATGAATAAAGATGGCGTCAGCCCCATCAGCTACTAAGCCTAAGCCTTTCGTATCTGCAGTCAATGAAAGTTTATTAGGCGCCGATGGAGTAATTACCTTACTACTTGTTACTTTTTTACCCTTAATGTACCCAACTGCCTTCAACTCTCCCGGTTGCCAGTTAACCTTGTTAAAGGTAAATGGCGGATGATCTAAATGAATGCAGTTACCCCCATCAAAAGGGTTCCCTCCTTTGTAAAAATCGCCATAAGGGGTATCTTTTCCGCTGTCGGGCTTTTGCTTACTAATCAGTTTTCCATTGAGATATAAAGCGATTTCATCGCAATTTGAGAACACAACCACTTTGTCGGCCGAGTTAGCAGAGGTCCACCAGTTAGCTATATAGGCCATTGGAGTATTTTCTGCAGCAGCACTAGGACGAGTAGGACTTAGCTGGCTTCTGAAAAAATAAAAACCAAACTTAGGCAAGCGGTACACATCCATCACGCCCCAATCTGATGTATTTTTATCAAACACTTCAAAGCCATCAAAAAATGCCCAAGTAGCATCCCCTATCGTCCAGGGTTGGTATTCAGGGCCTCTTAATAAATTATGTTCCCATTGAAAGTTCCACGCGTTTTGCAACAGTGCTTTTTCACCATGACTTCTGTTTACCCGGGTGGTGGACTCAGCTCCACCAAATTCGTAATCGCCGTATTCACGTACAAAACTTGGCGCTTCCGGTTGCACATTTTGAGGTCTTCCGAACGGATCTCCCCATCCACAAAAGGGCACATCCCAGTTCGTTTTTTTCGCAGCGTAGGTATCCCCACAGGTAAAGAAATTGTCACCTGGGTATTCTTCATGCGCCACTTCAGCCGATTTTATTCTGAACTCGTCATAAGGATAGCTCTCATTTAAACTGGCTTCCCACATAATTACAGAAGGGTGATTCCGGTCCCTTCTTATCATGTCTCTGATGTCTCTGAACACACGATCGGTAAACACCTTGTTTTTATTGAAGAATTGCCAACCCGGAATCGGATTACCAACCATTATGCCCAGTGAGTCGCAGATATCATATACAGAAGGATCATGTGGATAATGCGCCAGGCGAACAAAATTAAATCCAGCCTCTTTTATTCGCTTCAGGTCGCGGTATTGAGCAGCATCCGATAAAGCATTGCCTATAAAAGGGTGATCCTGATGCCGGTTGGTGCCAACAATCCACAATGGCTGATCATTTAATTTAAAACCTTCTTTTCTGCTAAACGATAATTTACGGATACCAATACGCTGCGTAAGGCGATCAACCAACTGCCCTTTATTCCATACTTCAGTAATGAGCAAATAACGATTGGGCGCATCAGGTGACCATAACTTCGGTTTAGCAATCGTTATTTTCTGTTCGACCTCTTTTTGGACTCCTTGTTCAATGTCAAAACGTTCAGAACTTACTTGCCATTGCTGCTTTTCTTTAGGATTGGAAATGATTTGTTTTATTACAAATGAATGATCACTAATTCCGTCGTTCTTAACCTGGGTTTTAATCAGGATATCAGCAGCATTAACAGAAACATTTTCATAACGCACAAAAACACCACCACCGGCAACGGTGTTTGCTTCTACAGGATCGGTTATATAAACCGGATTAGTCGCAATTAGCCAGGTATCACGGTAAATCCCGCTCCAATACAAAAATCCTAAAGAAGCCAGCGGTTTTCCTGGCGGGGTATTTTTATCATCGGTATTATCTAATCGAACGATGATTTCATTTGTCGCATTTGGATCGATATATCCATTTAAAGGAATCATAAATGGAGTATACCCTCCTCGGTGCTGCATTACAAACTTTCCGTTTATCCATATCGAAGCCGTTTGCATTGCTCCCTCAAATTGAATAGACAATTTACAGTTCCGGAAATTAACCGGAACAGTAAATTGCTTTCTGTAATAACAAATGCCTGTAAATTGATTTCCTGCAGGATTAAGATTTTTTTCGTACCGCACAGGATGTGGTAATGAAACTTTCTCCCAAGGCAACGCTTTTATTATTGAATATTCATCGGCAAAACCTTTAACCGCATCTCCTATTTCTTTTCGTGCAATCGAATCTTGTGACTCATTTTTAAGGTCGACAACTTCCTGATTAAATTGAGCCTGAAACGAAGTCCCGACTCTGGCATTTTTAATTTTTATTTCAGTTGTCTTTTCAATAGGAAACATTTCCCAAGAATGGTTAAAACTAAGAACAGTTCTTGGTTCGGTTTGCGAAAATGCAATTTGTGTAATGATCAATAAGACAATACTGATGGAGAATCTTTTCATTTTTCCTTTTATGAATGCGATAAACTTATCTAATAAAATGTTGAACAATTTTTCTGAAAAGTACTTGGTGGTCTTTCTTGTGCAATTAACAAAAAAGTCACCTTTTAAAACCACGCAACCGATTGTGTAATATTCAATTAATTAGATGCAGATGACGGGAGATGGACGATTTAAGACCAGTTGTGTGGATAAAGCTTATGTGTGACTTGGTTGGCGCAGCCTTATTATGGCGACGATTGACGGATGTCTATTTATTCTTGTAGGGACAATCTGAGTTGTAAGGAATCAAGAACATCTTTCCAGTAACTTGTGAACACTCTAATAAAAAAATCTAAACCTTATTAATTCTTAAGATAATATTTATTAAGTATTTTTAACTTTTATTATTAAATATTAATTCATAGTATGAAAGCAGCCTATTTAATTTTAGTTCATCGTGATTTTGATCATTTAATAAGGATCGTGAATAGCTTGGTTCATCCTAATGTTACTTTTTTTATCCATGTAGATAAAAAGATCGAATTCGATGTGGATAATCTCTCTCAAAGAATGCCTCAAAATGCAAATTTCTTTTTTATTGAGGAACGAATTAATGTTTCCTGGGGTGGATTTAGTTTAACTTATGCATGTTTAGAGCTATTATGGGCAAGTTTACAACACGGTCAATATGATTATTTCAGTCTTTTGAGTGGTCAGGATTTTCCTTTAAAATCAACCCATGAGATCTTACAATTTTTAGAAGATAATTCAGGAAAAGAATTTATTGAACACTGGGCAATACCAGATCCTCGCTGGGTTGGAAACGGAGGAAGAGATCGTTATGAATATTATTGGCTTGTAGATGAAATTGGAATACAAGCTAGTCAAATTTTTGTGGAAATTCAACGTAATGAAAATCAAAAACGAAATCTGCCATTTAACTTAAAACCTTATGGTGGTTCTCAATGGTTTACTATTACTCAAGCATGTGCTCAATATATTTACACTTATTTAACCGATCATGAAGAAGTTGTTGATTTCTTTCAATATACTTTAATATCAGACGAGATATTAATTCCAACAATTGTTTTAAATTCTGAATTTAAAAGGAATGTTATAAACAATAATCTCCGTTATATTGACTGGGGAACTGGCCCTCATCCAAAAACATTAGGGATGTCCGATATTCAATCACTTTTATCAAGCAATTGTCACTTTGCAAGAAAATTTGACCACTTATTTGATGCCGATGTTATTCAAGAATTAGAAACAAGAATTTTTAAAGAGAACTAAAGAATTATATAAGGGTTATATTGATACTTTAAAGCCATGCAGTTAATTCTCTGCTTTAACGCTAAAAAACCTCTCACTTTTCCGAAATTCATGAAATTAAGAATCATCCCAGAACTTGGGCTTGTCTAGCTGTTTTTTAAGTTGACGACCCAGTTTTCTTAGGTTTGTCTTTTATATATCTCAACTCATCAATTTTGTTACCGGGTTCCAAGCAACTCAAATTATTTACAAGCCAATCTAAGCCCTCAGCATTCAATTATAATGGTAAAGCAGAGTTATTTATCCGATATTTTAAAACAATATTGGCAAATTTTGAATGGTGATTTCAAGAGTGTCGTTAATTGAAGGACTGATCTCAAAAACCCCATATTTAATTGCAGACTTCTCACCCCAACATTCTGTTTACAATTAATCTATCAAATATTTCAGAAACAAGAAAGGATTGTTTGTATTGCAAAAGTGAATATACTTGCAAGTAAATTTTTTCTGCAAAAACATAAGTTTTGACCCTCCTCCATTACTTACAAATTTAAGAATGTCGAAAACTTTAAAATCCAGATCTGTACCTATGATAAACAGTCATGATTATCTCAAAGCGTTTTGCTGTATCTTCAAAAAGCTTGGCTACATTGCCAAATGCTTGATTGCTTTTTGTTACATCTGAATAACCGAAGTCTTTTTGGATAGAAATAAAAGGATACAGAGTCATTTTGTTACTAGTCATTTCAGAAAACTTTCCATCGGCGGTATCTTCATTGGTAAATTTTTCATCTAAAATAGTTTGAAAGAACTTTTTATAAATTACTAGAAACTGTGTTCCCCAGAATGAATTAATCCAATATCTGTTTTCTGTGATAGGAACTGCAAGGTTAAAGCCGCTTACACCTCCTGATAAAATATTAATGCCCTGATCGTGAGCATCGATAATATTCTCCAACAAAAATTGTTTGGAATAACTTGCTGTAAACTCATGATCGTCTTCACAGATAATAATCACGTCCTCGTCATTCGCCATGGCCAGTTTCACAATTTTAACGATGCTCTGCCAAAGCCCCACTGCTCCTATCTCATGTTTACAGGCTTCCACTAGCGTGACATCAAACTCTCTCTTTCCATCAAATTGCTTTTTTATATGGGTTAAACGGTCTACTCTTTCTTTTAGATTTATAATATAAGTAGGTATAGTTATATCATCATAAGTATCAATTTGGCTCATTCGCTATATTTTTAAATCATAAAAAAATGCTACTTCTTTCAGCTGTGAAAGTTTTTCTGAAGAATCTTTAAATATCTGGGTGACGTAGCCTTCATTTTCATCATTTTTGCGGGTAACATCCGAATAACCAAATTCTTTCTGTATAGAAATATAGGGATGTATTAACATCTTGTTAGTGGTTAAAGACGATATTTTATAATCTGCAGCATCGCCATGCACAAATTCAACTTCCAAAATGATGCTAAAAAACTTCTTGTAGATCACCGTAAACTGCAGACCTGAAAATTTCTCTACCCAAAACAGATCATGAGAAATTTGAAGAGCAGAATTAAACCAACTTGCCCCTCCTAATAATATATCAGCACCTTTGTCTTTAGCCTCCTTAATATTTTTGAACAAGGATTCTTTTGTATAATGGTTTGTAAACTGGTGATCATCTTCGCAAATAATGATATACTCTTCATCTCCGTGCAATAAATTTTGTAGAATATGCTTTATTGTATTCCACAAACCTATAGCTCCCACTTTATGTTCGCAGGCCTCAACTATATTTAAATCAAATTCTTCTCGTTTTTTAAATTCGTTTAACAAATGAACTCTTCGATCAACTCGACGTTTTAAATTGATTGCGAATATTGGGAAGTTTGGCTTTGCCATAAATGAATTTCAAGTTAATTATGTAACTGAGTCTTTAATTGTCAGGAAAATTTAATCTTCCGAGCAGACCAGATTCTAGTCCCTAAAAAGTGAGAGCTCACTTTTAATCAAGAAAAGCAAGCATTTTCACAAAAATTACTTGCCTCAGCCACACAACCTGGTCCACTACCTCCAAACGCCATGCATGTTGACATTCTACTATCATAACAACCAGAATAACATACATACGGATCATAACTCCCGCTTCCTGCCCCGCCCAATACATTTTTCAATTGCTCTCTGGTGAACACTTCTGAAGTTTCTAAGTTCAGTTTTTTTAATGTTAACTTTTTCATTTTTATTTCTTGTTAAAATTCAAAATAGATTAATGCTCTCGTTTTAGCCGTGAAGCGGCAACTGCTTTGGTTTCAGCAACAGAGGTGCACCTTCTATATTTTATTCATTACATTCTTTTGGAAAGAGGAATTTAGTTAGGGTTCATGAAAGAGGTTGCTAATTATGCAATGAATTAAAAACTTTACACTTACTTCAATGCTAAATTAATTACCCCAAAAGGAGTAACTCCATGTTTTTTCATAGCCCGTTTATTGTCTATATATTCAATATTCTTAATTTGACTCATTTCTAACTTAGCTAATGTTGCCTCTTTCTCCTTATTGGTCAATAGTTGTCCGTTGATTGAAATTGGAAGCCGTATATCCAAATTGTATTTATAACTAGCAATAAAATCTGGACGAGAATATAATATACTATCAATTTTAGATTCCATATTTGATTTGTCACTCTCTATTATCATTACGGGCTTATCTGTATAAATTCCTAAACGAACTATTTCTTCTTTATCTGTAATGCATTTTATCCTCTCAAAATTTTTAATGGAATAATTATTCTTAATAATTATTCCATTAAAAATTCGCAAATACGAAGTATCATTTACTTTGAAGTTAATCAGTATGTTGGATTGAGGCGGTTGGTTAATTTGTGCCCATCCATTTACCCCAATAAAAAAGAATATTATTGTAAAAAGATTTGTTTTCATAATGGCTAGTCAAATTTATTTTCGGGTCGTTTGCATAAGCTCCCTTGGGATTCGTCTTCGCGCTTCAATCGGTTTTGCGCTATTATCATCCCGTACAAGGGCTGTCTCAAAATACACTTAGTCACATTTGATTCAATTTTGTTCTTTAATCATCTCCCGCGTACGAAATGTAATTTATAAAATAACTTTTGAGACACCTGCTTATTATTTATTTATGATTTATGCATGACCGCATGGTTGTGGTGTAGTTATCGTTGTTGAACATAAACAACGGCCCGGAACTGATGTCCAGCCAGTACATGTCGTAATCCCGCATCCATCAGTCCCTGAATAAAAATAGGAAGAAATACAATCAGTGTTGCCGCTGCCGCTGCCGCCGCCGCTGCCATCTCCCCCTAAAACAGTTTTTAATTGTTCTCTGGTAAGTACTTCCGAATTCTCTAGGTTCAGTTTTTTTAATGATAATTTTTTCATTTGTTTTTGTTTTTAAATATTAATAAATAGATACTCTCGTTTTAGCCCGTGAGGTGGTATCGGCTTTGGAGTTTCAATAACAAGGTGCACTCTTATCATTTACCGTCCAGTTTTTAGCTAAAATTTTTAGTGGCTAATTCGCCAAAATATTTTTTATATCGCTTATAGAATATAGTTCAGGCAATTGATGGCCATTAATGAAAAAAGTTGGAGTAAAAGCAATTTCAATATCTTTTGTCCATTTATACATTGCTTCCATCCCTTCTTTTTGTTGCTGTAGCTCTCCGTTAAGCGGATACTTTGCGGCAAATGTTTCGTAGACCTTTATCGGGGCATTATACCAATCATCCAATGCTTGTCGTATTAGGGTGTTGTCCTTTTTATAAATAGCTACAAGGTGTTTTACGATAGCTTCATGCGTAAACATAAAAATCATTTGAACTTGTACATCCTCGTATTGATCAATTATTTCATCAATAAGCGGATGAGCTGTTGCACATGGCCCACAGTAAGGATTGCAAACCTTTACAATTTTATTTTTAGCATTTGGGTTACCTAATACAATACCCAAGCCTGTTTGGATCATGCGTAATGGCTTTTTGTTTATGCAGTAAGGCCTCAAAAACAAGCGGGTTATGTTTTAATCGCTGTAATTCAATTTTAGTACGTTTATAATTTTTGGCCTTTTCTATATATGACTTCAAAATAAACCATGCTGTCCCAATGCCTAAATATGAAAAAACAAATAGGATGATATTGATCCAATTGAGTGATGAAATATTGAGAATATGAAACCTGCCTACTAGTGCTATGATAAATCCTAATGCTAATAAAGCCTGTACGCCCAGGCATAACCTGCACCACTGTTTGGCGACCCTCCCTTGATAGTATAGTGAATAAACAATGTAGGGCAGTGCTAACACATTCAACCAAGCTAAAAGCGAAATCATGCAGGGGTTAAAGCTACTTAAAGCTAATACAACTGCTCCTCCCGTAAAAATAGATAAAGCCAAGATCACTCCAGGTGATATCGCCCCAAGCTTTAGCTGCCTTAGATTGAAGAATTGCATTACAGTTTGTCTTTCTTCCACCTGTACATATTTTTTGTAATAAAGGATTATTCTTATCAAACTCATACCATAGCAAAAGTGAAGTAATAATAACACCTATAAGTTTGGATGTGAATAAGAGTATTGCAAATAAAGCATTGGTTCCATTAGCATAAATGGAATTGATAACGAGACCAAAACTGGCAACGAAAAAAAGCGTTAATAAGAGAGTCGGCGCAATGGATTTTACCAATTGTTCTTTGTAGGCATTTTTATAATCCTTTTCGCCAGCCTGTTCCAAGGGTTCAGCCAGTAAAACGATACTGGTTGATTTTTCATTAAACTCATCAATTGAAACGGTTTTCCATTTAGCCGATTCGGGGTCTTGCCAGGTTACGTGGGCAGCATCCAGCTTTTTTACTACAGCAAAATAATTGTGACGCTCGCCTCTTACTTGGGTGATGAAAGGAAGCGGAAGTTCCTGCATTTTTTCAGGACCAACTTGTATGGCCAGTGTTTCTACTTTCCAGCTTGTTAAAGCATCAGCAACGCTCAACAGACTGGGATAGTCAGGGTGCTCCTGTAAGGTTTTTTCTAAGGTGCCACTTGTAACTTTTACATTTAATAATTTAAGTAAGCTATCGGCGGCTGTCACACAATTATCTCTTGAACTGGTAAAATTTTTAATAACTGAAAGCATATACTTGTGCGCTCAAATAGTATGGTTAATGTTTAAATCTTAGACTGCTAAAGTAAAATTGCTCAGTCCAATATTTTCGGACTGAAATCAAAAGTGAAAAAAAAAGTTCCCAGCCCTCCTTTGTAGTGCCTTAACTCTTCTTTTTCAACTTCATTATCAAACAGGGTATTAACCAGCTTACCATTCCTTGCATAATAATAGCTGTTACGGCTTTTGCAATAGGAAATTGGAAACCCCAGTTCTTTCATCTCCCGTAAGTATTCATTAAGCATACTACGGCTCATATTTAGCTTCAGAGCAAATTCTTCCTGATTACCGGTTGCCTTTCTTCTAATTAATGAATCAATTGATTGCAGTTTTTTAAAATATTTTATGATTGCCATTGGGATAGATTACTGTTTTCTTGGTTATCGGTTTCTTATTATTTATTTGGGATTTGTAGGGTTTGTGCCCGGTTTATTCAATAATTTGTTAATGGTGAATAGCAATTTATTAATGAGCCTGATTTTCTTAGTAATGATTTCAGCACTACCTGCCATACCGTTTTTAAAGTTTAAGTCGATGTTATTACCTGTTTTTAAACCAGTACTTAATTTAACTGTGGCCTGATATAGCCCTTCTTTATTGGGTGTTTTTGAAATGAATGCAATACGACCCTTTAATTTTCCATATTCTTCATAAGGATAACTGGCCAAACTGATTAATACATCCTGGCCAATTTGAATCTTCCCAAAGTTGTCTTGAGCCAGTTGCAGTTCGCCATAATACCCGGCATTTTTGGGAGTGATATAAAAAATCTCCTGTCCTGTTTTCACATCCTGGTTTTCATGTAGTACAGTAGGAAATGTTACGCTGCCGGCTATTGAAGCAATTAATAAGTATTGTTTCTTCCAGGCATCAGTGCTGCTTATCAGGGTGTTAAGGGCTTGAAGGAAGTTGCTTTTTTGATCGGTAAATTGTTGGTCTAATGCAAGAATTTCTTGCTGTTTGGTAGCAATGCTTGTATTACTGTTGATCAGGGAGGTTCGCAGATTTTCGAGTGGCAAACGCTTATTTAAATATTTGCTTTGTTCTTGCTTATATTCCAGCAAGGGCATCACTTTTTCATTAAACAATTGCTCTTTAGCTGAAAAGTCTTTTGATGCGATCTCATAATCGCTCTTTAGCACATTTTGTTGCGTTAACAGACTTTTGCGCAGTTCATGCAGACTATTTAATTCTTTTTGCAATAAAAATTTCTTCTGAACGTAAGTTCCATTATGTAAATACGACTTTAATTGGATAAATGCTGCGCTAAAAGTTTGATAGGCAGATTGCAACTCACCTAACTGTTTATATTGAGCGGGATCATGCTCAATTAGTTTTTCCCATTTATTAATACGAATCGCTAACCATATATGCTCTAACTCTGATGAAAGTCTTATTACATCTTGATGGCTTGCTGTACTTTCCATATAGGCTAGTATCTCTCCACTTTTAACCTGTCTATTTTCGACTGTAAATAATCGGATAAGTTTAGCATCGGTCTTCACTAAAACTGACTTCGGAGTATTATTAGCATTGATGGTTACTGTTGCATTAATAACATCGGCGTACTTTACAAACCAGCTTACTGAAAAAATAAATAGCAAAACAATAAGAAATACCATTGAACCCCAGCGAACAATGCCTTTAGGTGCCTGTCCGACAATTTCCTGCATTTCTTCACTATATATTTCGTGTAGTTCTTCGCGTTGTAGTGTTTGTGGCATATTCTAGTTGTCCGTTGTCCGTTGTCAGTTGTTAGTTTAAAATAGGTGTACATTAAGGGAGGAGCCAGTTATTGGTCTTTGTGCCTTTGTCTTTGTTCTCTGTTAATTTCCCAATTCCAACTGGTTTTTCACCAATTTATAATAATCACCACCTGCAGAAGTAAGTTCTTCATGTGACCCTATTTCGGTAATCATCCCTTTATCGAGCACAATGATTTGATCGGCATTTTTAACGGTACTTAGCCGGTGGGCAACCACAACAACTGTTCTTCCCTTAAAAAACTCATCCATATTTTCCATAATTGCTTTTTCATTATTGGCATCCAAAGCATTGGTTGCTTCATCAAAAAAGAGGAATTCAGGATCTTTGTATACAGCGCGGGCAATTAATATCCGTTGTCGTTGCCCTTGACTAATACCGTTTCCTTCAGCTCCTATTTTTGTATTGTAACCCAATGGAAGTGCTTCGATAAACTCCTGAATATTGGCAACTTTAACTGCATGCATCAAACGTTTCATATTGAGGTGCTCCTCTCCAACCGCAATATTATTGGCTATTGTATCTGAAAAAATATAACCATCCTGCATCACCACACCACAGTTTCTTCGCCAGTGACGGTGGCTGATATTGCTTAATCGAGCTTCTCCAACTTTTATCTCACCGCTTTCGGGGTTATAAAACTTTAATAAGAGCTTTAACAGGGTGGTTTTACCACTACCACTCATACCCACAATAGCCGTTGTTTTCCCTTCTGGTATGTACATGTTAATATCCTTCAGCACATATTCATTATCATATCCCGGATATTTATAGCTAAGATTTTTTATTACAATGCTTTTGTTTTCAGGCAGTACAGTAAGCAAAGGCTTGTCAACAGGTTCTTCATCCTGCATTTGATGTATTTCGTTTATCCGTTCCAAACTGATCTTGGCATCTTGCATGGATTGAATAAACTGAATAAACTGTTGCACAGGCGCATTTAATTGCCCAATGATATATTGTACCGCCAACATTCCTCCAAGGGTCAAATGACCATTTACAACAGCCTGAGCCGATAAAAATGTAATGAGTATATTTTTTGATTGATTAATAAAGAAAGCTCCGCCTTGTTGAAGCTGATTGATGCTTAATGATCTTACATTCAATTTAAATAGCTTTGCTTGTATCCGCTCCCACTCCCAACGTTTCAAAGTCTCACAATTGTTCATCTTTATTTCCTGCATGCCCTGTACTAATTGTATAGTCGTACTTTGATTCCTCGCTGAAATTTCAAAGCGTTTGAAATCTAAATTCCTTCGGGCCCGTAGGAAAAGAAAACCCCAAGAGAAATAGAAAATACTACCAAGCAAGAAAATCAAGAATATATTCACATCATAGGCAACCATTAAAAAGGTGAAAATGACAAAATTGAATATTGAAAAAATGATGTTGATGGTGGATCCTATTAAGAAAGATTCTATCCTGCTATGATCACCCAATCGTTGCATAATATCACCGATCATTTTGGTATCAAAATAAGAAAGCGGCAATCTCATTAGTTTGATCAAAAAATCCGATAGTAATGCAAGATTTATCCGAGTACTTATATGCAATAATATCCAGCTACGCACAAAATCTACTAATGTAGAACCCACAAACATCATTAACTGCCCTGCCAAAATCAGATAGATGAACTGCATGTCTTTGGTGGCAATCCCAACGTCAACTACAGCTTGCGTTAAAAAAGGTAAGACCAACTGAAGAATCGTGCCTGCCAATAAGCCCAGCATTAATTGCCCAAACAGTTTTCTGTATTTTAAAAAGTACCCGGATATACTTTTAAAATTTAAACTTTGCGACAGCTCTTCATGCTCTTCATTAAAACGGTTAGTTGGCTCCATTAATAAGACAATACCTAAATCATCTTTAGAAGTGCCTTGCCATCCTTGCAAAAACTCCTGCTTGGTGTACTGCATTAACCCTTTAGCCGGATCGCTTACAAATACTTTGTTTCCTTTGATTTTATAAACGACTATGAAATGATTCTGCTTCCAATGCACAATGCAGGGAAGGGTGGCTTCACCAAGTAATTGCTCATAGTTGATTTTTACGGCAATGGTTCTAAAACCTATTTGTTCCGATGCTTCACTGATGCCTAATAACGAAACACCTTCACGATTTATGCAACATTTTTCTCTTAAATACTGCAGGGGATAATTTCTTCCGTAATATTTTGCAATGATCCGGATGCAAGTAGGACCACAGTCCATTGCATCCAATTGTTTAAAAAAGGGAAATGACACTAAATAATTTGGTTAGGATTAGATGTTTATTCTTGAATTGTTTTAGATATTCATCCACATATCTAGATAGATGGCAATAAGTCTTTTTCGGTTTTCACAGTTTTAAAATTAGGTTGAAGTGAATTTGGGTTGATTGCTTTAATCAAAGTCCAATTAATAAAAAAGTCACAAACTAATCAAACTGCCTTAACACGCATTTTGACCAAATCCGCTTTATTTTCAAATGCAACCGATTGTGTAATTTGCAATTAATAAGATGCAAAGGAAGAAGAAGCGATTTAAGAGCAGAACTATTGTATGTTTACCGCTATTGATTTCCTTGTTAGTGGAATTAATTTCAGTACAATTAAACCCATACTACTAATAAAAAACCAAAGGCCTTCTTAAAAATGGACGGCCTTTTGAGTTAACTTTACTTAAGCGATTGGAAGCATATTTATTTTCCAGCATCAATTGTTGAAACTCTTGTCTTAAACCGTATTGAGGGTGGCCATTAATAGTAATGATGAGCCCATTGTAAAAACGAATAATTTATTCATGTTTTGATTTACTTATCAGTTTGGATTTTAATGCTTTGATTGCGAACCTCCAAATTTGCTCACCTTATACGTAAAGCTTAACATAAAATACCGTTGTAATACATTGGTTTGACGGTCTTCAATCTGGTTCTCGAGCACATTACGGTAGGCCGATTGATTTTGATTCAATAAGTCAAGCCCCTGTAATGTAATGCGGGCGCGTTTATCTTTCAGAAACTCTTTATAAAAGCTTGCATTTAACATGGTAACGTTTCTGTTGGTACCGGGGACATTGCTGTTGTTGTTGAAATAAGTTACATCGGTACTCAGTGCAAATCCTTTAGGAAAATAGTAGCTAAAGCCCGATGAAGCATTCAGCTTAACAAATTCAACATCTTTTAACGTTGATTGGCCATACCTGGTTTTGTTAACATCTGCTCCGCTTGAAATATCAAATTCTAACAATTCTTTATAACGATAGTTAAAGCTTAATCCTCCGCTGCAGCTAAGAGTATTGGGCGAAACTTTTTCACCATTTACAAATTTGATTTCCGTAGAATAACTCGATGAAAGATTGGCCTTGAGCGAAGTTTTTAAGCGCTTTAGCGGTATGCCATACATAATGTAGCCAAACATATTATAATTGCCCGAAACATTTTCAGGCTTGCTGGTCTGTTTGCCACTTTCGAGGTCTAAAATACTGTTATAGGTAATTTTATTGAAGGTATTGCTTATGTTAAAGCTGGCCCAGAAGCTGCTGTAAGAGGCCGCATCGTAATAGCTATAATAAATATGAACGAAATTATATAGCTCGGGCTTTAGGTTGGGATTACCCAAGCGTAAATATAAAGGATTACTATTATCGGTTACTGGTTGTAAATCATAAACACTTGGCTGGTAAACATTGCCCCTATATCTAGCCTCTAAGCGTTTGTTTTTCGAGAAAGTGTATTTAAAGTTAGCATTCGGCATAAGGCTAAAACTGCGCTGACGGTAAACGCTGTCCTTAGTGAGCGAATGTCCTTTTAAATCATTTTGTTGCCAGACAAGCCCCAGGGTATAGCCGTATTTTTTCTTTGTAGTGCTGATGTTTAGGCCATATTTGTTGTAATTGGTCCGGGTTCTATAGGCAATGCTTAACTCCGGATTCAATAAGTCGTAATCATTGCTTGCGGAGTTAAAGTCGTAAGTAGCTCGATCACTGTTTTCAATGCTGTTGTTAAACTCATAACTTAAATTGAGGTAATAATCTTTGATAAGAGGCTCCGTATAAGCCAGGAGAATGGAATTATTGCCGTTTTTATTGTCCTGCTCAAGGTTTTGGTTAATGATGCTTTGGGAGCCGTTCGAATAATAATTGCTCAATGAATTATTTAATGAGTGAGTTTCTGTATCCTTCCAGTGATTGCTGATGGTTGCCGAAAATGAGCGGCCTTTTTTCTTAAACCGTTTGCCAAAGAAAAAGTTGCTGTTCAGGTTTGGCGAAAGCGAGTTTGAACGGGTGCGCTGAGAACCATCATTGATCTTTTGCTGATTGGCGTTTAATGATTCATAGTTGCTTAATCCCGAAGAACTATTTTTCCGTAGGCCAAGATTGGGTGTAAACTTGATGGTATGCATCGAGTCAATGCGGTACTCCAGATTAAGGTTCAGCGTATGATTTAATGATTCACTGTTGCCGGTGTTATTATCAGCGTAATACAATGATTGATTTTGAACAATGGTGTTTCTTCTCAGCTTATCGTCGCGGCCATTATTTACGTTTCCAAAGAAATAACTTCCAGCCATATCCAGCCTTTTGCCAAAGGAGTCGATGAAATTTAAACCTCCTGCATTTGAACGACTGAGACCTGAGCGACCAAAGCCACCAAAGATATTGTCCAGATCATACGTGTCCCCGCTGCGTCCTCTTGACATTACCTTAAAACTAGTAGCTCCTCCCCTCGGATTTGAACCGGCAAAGTCTAAAACATCACTAGAGGAGAATCCTGCTTTGTTGGTGTTATTGGTCATTGCCAAAATGGAGAACTGCTGCTGGTTGTTAAAGTGATTAACGTTTAAACCGCCTTCGTAGCGATTATTGCTGCTAAAACTATTATCGCTGCCATTGCCCAGCGTGGCATTGCCAAAAGTGCCCTTCTTTTTATCCTTTTTGATGGTAACGTTCATAACCTTCTCTCGCTCCCCATCATCTACTTTTGAGAGTTGTGCCTGGTCTGATTTTTTATCAATTACCTGTATCTTATCAATTATATTGGCTGGTAGGTTCTTTGTCGCAATCTTGGGATCATTGCCAAAGTAAGGTTTCCCGTCAACCAATACTTTCAATATTTTTTGTCCATGGGCATTTACTGAGCCGTCTTTTTCAACTTCAACGCCGGGCAATTTTTTCAGCAGGTCCTCTACAACCGCTCCATCTTTGGTTTTAAAGGAACCGGCATTAAATTCAACAGTATCCTGTTTTAGTTTGACAGGAGGTGCCTCGCCAACAATTACCACTTCATTGAGGCCAATTGCCGCCGCCGAATCCAGTTTAATATCAAGCTGCTGATTTAATAGCTCTTTAGTGATGGAAAAGTACTTCACCGCATCTTTATAGCCAATGTAATTCACAAAAAGCTTGTAATTCCCCAGTGATAGTGATTTGATTTCGTACGAACCATTTTTAGTGGTAAGTGCACCGCGGTGAAAGGTGGAATCTTTTAGGCTATATACCATTACCATCGCCGATTCAAGGCCATGATTTGTTTGGGCAGTTGTTATTTTTCCTTTTAATGATCCCTGAATTTTTGATTGTGCGTTTACCGCAATCACAAGAAGGCTCAGCGAGCATGCCAGCACGACCACTTTTAGTAGATTGCTCATGAAATAATTTAAGTTAGTTGATTATGGGATAGTCGGGTGTTCACTGATTTCTTTTGCATTGTTTCGTATCTGACACCTTTACATTCAATAGCGAAAGAAACATAATGGTTGCTTTAGGCCCGTTATTTTTGGGTTCAAGAAGCTTTGAAAGGTATTTCTTCATTCAAATTGTTTGTCGATTAAACAGATTCATAAATCCTTTCTTTTTTTGTGGTATGTTTATCGGTCCTCGCAGTTTATCAACTTTTTTGCTTCCTGTGAATAGAAGATTGTTAAACATATCATTTTGTGGTTAGGTTCATAAGTCAAGCGTAGAAATAAGAATTATTTACAATAACAAGAATAGGCCATACTAATATTTTGGAGCATCTTGCTACATTCGTTAAACATTTTGGTTGACAAACCTTCTTTATTATTAAAAACTGCCGTAACATCGGAATAACCAAAATCTTTTTGAATAGAAATAAAAGGGTGAAGCGCCAACTTATTTGCTGTTAGTTCAGAAAGTTTAACGTCTGCTAGCACGTCATCGTTGTAAGGTGAGTCTAAAACTTTTTGGAAAAAAGAACGGTATAGTATTATAAACTGTGTACATCTTGCAATATCCACCCAAAACCTGTTTTCAGCAACCATTACCGCATTATTAAATATAGCTATACCTCCGTTTAAATAATCGGTTCTTTGGCTGTGGGCTTCCAAAACATTTTTCAAGAAATAATCTCTGTTGTAATACGGTGTGAATTGATGATCATCTTCACAGATAACAATTACATCATCATCATTATCGATAGCCATTCTGACTATTTTCCTGATACTTTGCCAAAGACCAACAGCACCTATTTCGTGTCGGCATGCCTCAACAAACGTTATATCAAATTCAGTCCGTCCCTCAAACTGTCCTTTGATATGAGCCAACCGATCTGTACGTTCAGGTAAATTGAGGATATAGGTTGGGATAGCTACCGGCTCTTCCAGAATGACTGGATCCCAAATACTTTGATGTTCTCTGTAAAAGGTACGGATATTGTTCAGGTTATTCAATAGTTGTTTGGAATTTAAATAGGCCTGAACTATGTTGCTTTGCTTCCCATTGTCATCTTCGAAATCATATTGAATATCCTCTTGTATGGAAATAAGGGGATTAATTATAAATTTACTTTCAGATATTGAGGATAGCAATTCGTGAACTGATTGAGCTCTACCTAATTCCGCACCTAAAATCTTTTCATAGCTCCGCTGAAAGATTACCATGAAATGTATTCCTAAAAATTTTTCAACCCAATAGAGGTTTTCAGATACTTGAAACGGTGACCTAAACCGCGTCAACCCTCCTAACAAATAATCTGCGTTCTTTTTATCGGCCTCGCTAATGATGGAAAGAAAGTTGTCATATGAAAAGTCGTTAGTAAAATAATGGGACGTATTGCACAACAAGAAAAATTGGCGTTCTTCCTGTTGTGCAGAGAGAACAGCGCTTTTGATAGCTTGTAACAAATCTATCTCTGGTCCTCTTCCTCCCTCAGCATTAACAAGTTTTAAAGAAAATACTGAGTATTTAGCAAATCGTTCCACAAGCCCAACATATTCTCCATCGGCATTCTCACTATTAAAGGCATACACGGAAATTTTATCAAACTTAATAGATTTACTATTTAATGTCATTGTTCAAATACAAACAGAATTCTTAAACGTTAAAACTATGTGGAAAAAGGCTATCTCCTGACTCAGAGACAGCCAATTTTTCCTTTAATTTAGAAAGATTTAATTTGGGTCATTTGTTCGTGGATACCCAAAAGCTGATTTGTTTTGGGATCCGATCTTTATAAAGGGGTGCTAAACGCAGGTACCTTGGCTACACACACAACCCGTTGCACAGTTCCCATCAACTTTACATGTTCCTCCGCAACTGCTACCGCTACCGGTGGTTCCGCTTCCGCTTCCGCCTCCGCCCATAACTGCCTTCAATTGCTCTCTGGTAAGAACTTCTGAACTTTCTACGTTCAATTTTTTCAATGTTAACTTTTTCATTTTTTAGTTTTTGTTAAAATGTTAATAGATAAATGCTCTCGTACAAAGCCCGTGAGATAGTATTGGCTTTGGGTTTTCAGTAATAAAGGTGCACACTCTACTACTTCATCCCTTTTTCTTTGCGCAAAGCTCTTTATTGGCTAATGGGCCAAAATATTTTTTAGATCCTGAATGGAGTAAAATTCCGGCAGTTGATAACCATTGATGAAAAAAGTTGGAGTGAAAGCAATTTCCATTTTGTTACTCCATTCATGCATAGCCTGCAATCTTGTTCCTTGTTTTTGCAATTCGCCATTCATGAGGTACTTTTTAGCAAAAGTCTCGTAATCCTTTTTGGGGTTATTGTACCAATCATCCATTGCTTGCTGAATTAATTGGGCATCCTGTTTTTCATTTAATGCCAACAGATGTTTTACAGGTTGAGATCTTCTATCATTTTCATCCTCAGATGCCGTAAATATTATCTGCACTTGAACATCCTCATTTAAATGTATGAGTTCATCTATTATTGGATGTGCACTAGCGCAGGGCCCACAGTAAGGATTACAAACTTTTATAATTTTCATTTTAGCATTTGGATTGCCTAATACTATCCCTAATCCAGTTGGGTCATGAGTAATGGCTTTTTGTTTGTGCAACAAAGCTTCAAATAGTTGAGGATTGTACTTTAAACGCTTGAATTCGAGCTGAGTTCGCTTATAGTTTTTTGCCTTTACTATATATGACTTCAAGGTAAACCATGCGGCTGCAGTACCTAAAAACGAAAAAACAATGGCTGCAACATTGGACCAATTAAGCAATGCCGCTTCGAAAAAAAGAAATCTGCCACCTGATGCAATTATAAATTCCAATGCCAGTAAAGCTTGCACTCCAAGGCACAACCTGCACCATTGTTTGGCAATTTTCCCCTGATAATAAAGTGAGTAAACTATATAAGGCAGTGCCAATAAATTAAACCATGCTAAAGATGAAAGCATGCTCTTGTTAAGATTGCTTAATGCCAATACAACAACTCCTCCTGTAAAATAGATAAATCCGAGATCACTCCAGGTAATCTCGCCCCATGCTTTAGCCGCTTTAGATTGCAGAATTGCATTACAGTTTGTTTTGCTTCCACCTGTACATATTTTTTGCAATAAGGGATTGTTTTTATCGAATTCATACCATAGCAAAAGTGAAGTAATTAATACTCCAACAAGTTTTGTGGTGAATAAGAGCGCCGGAAATAGGGCATTGGCTCCGGTAGTATAAAAGGAATTAATTACCAAGCCAAAACTGTAAACAGTAAGAAGTATTAAGAGGAGAGCTGGAGCAATGGATTTTACCAATTGGCTTTTATAAGCGCTTTTATAATCTTTTTCGCCTGCCTGTTCCAAAGGTTCAGCCAATAATACGATGCCTGTCGATTTTTTATTAAACTCATCAAAAGGTATGGTTTTCCATTTAGCTGATGCAGGATCTTGCCAAGTTATTTTGCCTTCATCCAGTTTGTTTACTACCGCAAAATAATTATGACGATCTCCTTTTACTTGGGTCATAAAAGGAAGCGGGAGTTCCTGCATTTTTTCGGGAGCAACCTTTATCGCCAGCGTTTCAATTTTCCAGCTTGTTAAAGCATCGGTAACGCTCAATAGACTGGGATAGTTAGGATGTTCCTGTAAGGTTTTTTCTAAAGTTATACCCGTCACCTTTACTTTTAATAATTGCAGCAGACTATCAGTAGCGGTTACACAATTCTCTCTCGATCCGGTAAAATTTTTAATGACTGAAAGCATATATGTTATACTTTGTAATAATGTTCGTTTAATGTGGTTGCGAAGGTAAAATCACTCAGTCCAATATTTTCGGACTGAAATCAAAAGTGAAAAAAAAAGTTCCCAGCCCTCCTTTGTAGTGCCTTAACTCTTCTTTTTCAACTTCATTATCAAACAGGGTATTAACCAGCTTACCATTCCTTGCATAATAATAGCTGTTACGGCTTTTGCAATAGGAAATTGGAAACCCCAGTTCTTTCATCTCCCGTAAGTATTCATTAAGCATACTACGGCTCATATTTAGCTTCAGAGCAAATTCTTCCTGATTACCGGTTGCCTTTCTTCTAATTAATGAATCAATTGATTGCAGTTTTTTAAAATATTTTATGATTGCCATTGGGATAGATTACTGTTTTCTTGGTTATCGGTTTCTTATTATTTATTTGGGATTTGTAGGGTTTGTGCCCGGTTTATTCAATAATTTGTTAATGGTGAATAGCAATTTATTAATGAGCCTGATTTTCTTAGTAATGATTTCAGCACTACCTGCCATACCGTTTTTAAAGTTTAAGTCGATGTTATTACCTGTTTTTAAACCAGTAGTTAATTTAACTGTGGCCTGATATAGCCCTTCTTTATTGGGTGTTTTTGAAATGAATGCAATACGACCCTTTAATTTTCCATATTCTTCATAAGGATAACTGGCCAAACTGATTAATACATCCTGGCCAATTTGAATCTTCCCAAAGTTGTCTTGAGCCAGTTGCAGTTCGCCATAATACCCGGCATTTTTGGGAGTGATATAAAAAATCTCCTGTCCTGTTTTCACATCCTGGTTTTCATGTAGTACAGTAGGAAATGTTACGCTGCCGGCTATTGAAGCAATTAATAAGTATTGTTTCTTCCAGGCATCAGTGCTGCTTATCAGGGTGTTAAGGGCTTGAAGGAAGTTGCTTTTTTGATCGGTAAATTG
The DNA here is from genome assembly GCF_022014595.1 of Solitalea lacus. NCBI lineage: Bacteria > Pseudomonadati > Bacteroidota > Sphingobacteriia > Sphingobacteriales > Sphingobacteriaceae > Solitalea > Solitalea lacus. The sequence goes on from NZ_CP091740.1 coordinate 4,321,900, forward strand.
TTGATCTAGTGCTAGAATTTCTTGCTGCTTGGCTACAATGCTCGTATTATTATTAATCAGGGAAGTTCGCAGATTTTCAAGTGGTAAACGCTTATTTAAATATTTACTTTGCTCTTGCTTATATTCAAGCAAGGGTATTACTTTTTCATTAAACAATTGCTCTTTAACTGAAAAGTCCTTTGAAGCGATTTCATAGTCGCTGTTTAGCACATTTTGTTGTGCTAACAGGCTTTTGCGTAGTTCATGCAGACTATTTAATTCTTTTTGCAATAAAAATTTCTTCTGCACGTAAGTTCCATTATGCAAATACGACTTTAATTGGATAAATGCGGCGCTAAATGTTTGGTAGGCAGATTGCAACTCTCCTAACTGCTTATATTGAGCGGGATCATGCTCAATTAGTTTTTCCCATTTATTAATACGAATCACATTTCTTCACTATATATTTCGTGTAGTTCTTCGCGTTGTAGTGTTTGTGGCATATTCTAGTTGTCCGTTGTCCGTTGTCAGTTGTTAGTTTAAAATAGGTGTACATTAAGGGAGGAGCCAGTTATTGGTCTTTGTGCCTTTGTCTTTGTTCTCTGTTAATTTCCCAATTCCAACTGGTTTTTCACCAATTTATAATAATCACCACCTGCAGAAGTAAGTTCTTCATGTGACCCTATTTCGGTAATCATCCCTTTATCGAGCACAATGATTTGATCGGCATTTTTAACGGTACTTAGCCGGTGGGCAACCACAACAACTGTTCTTCCCTTAAAAAACTCATCCATATTTTCCATAATTGCTTTTTCATTATTGGCATCCAAAGCATTGGTTGCTTCATCAAAAAAGAGGAATTCAGGATCTTTGTATACAGCGCGGGCAATTAATATCCGTTGTCGTTGCCCTTGACTAATACCGTTTCCTTCAGCTCCTATTTTTGTATTGTAACCCAATGGAAGTGCTTCGATAAACTCCTGAATATTGGCAACTTTAACTGCATGCATCAAACGTTTCATATTGAGGTGCTCCTCTCCAACCGCAATATTATTGGCTATTGTATCTGAAAAAATATAACCATCCTGCATCACCACACCACAGTTTCTTCGCCAGTGACGGTGGCTGATATTGCTTAATCGAGCTTCTCCAACTTTTATCTCACCGCTTTCGGGGTTATAAAACTTTAATAAGAGCTTTAACAGGGTGGTTTTACCACTACCACTCATACCCACAATAGCCGTTGTTTTCCCTTCTGGTATGTACATGTTAATATCCTTCAGCACATATTCATTATCATATCCCGGATATTTATAGCTAAGATTTTTTATTACAATGCTTTTGTTTTCAGGCAGTACAGTAAGCAAAGGCTTGTCAACAGGTTCTTCATCCTGCATTTGATGTATTTCGTTTATCCGTTCCAAACTGATCTTGGCATCTTGCATGGATTGAATAAACTGAATAAACTGTTGCACAGGCGCATTTAATTGCCCAATGATATATTGTACCGCCAACATTCCTCCAAGGGTCAAATGACCATTTACAACAGCCTGAGCCGATAAAAATGTAATGAGTATATTTTTTGATTGATTAATAAAGAAAGCTCCGCCTTGTTGAAGCTGATTGATGCTTAATGATCTTACATTCAATTTAAATAGCTTTGCTTGTATCCGCTCCCACTCCCAACGTTTCAAAGTCTCACAATTGTTCATCTTTATTTCCTGCATGCCCTGTACTAATTGTATAGTCGTACTTTGATTCCTCGCTGAAATTTCAAAGCGTTTGAAATCTAAATTCCTTCGGGCCCGTAGGAAAAGAAAACCCCAAGAGAAATAGAAAATACTACCAAGCAAGAAAATCAAGAATATATTCACATCATAGGCAACCATTAAAAAGGTGAAAATGACAAAATTGAATATTGAAAAAATGATGTTGATGGTGGATCCTGTTAAGAAAGATTCTATCCTGCTATGATCACCCAATCGTTGCATAATATCACCGATCATTTTGGTATCAAAATAAGAAAGCGGCAATCTCATTAGTTTGATCAAAAAATCCGATAGTAATGCAAGATTTATCCGAGTACTTATATGCAATAATATCCAGCTACGCACAAAATCTACTAATGTAGAACCCACAAACATCATTAACTGCCCTGCCAAAATCAGATAGATGAACTGCATGTCTTTGGTGGCAATGCCAACATCTACTACAGCTTGCGTTAAAAAGGGTAATATCAACTGAAGTATTGTGCCTGCTAACAGGCCCAGCATTAATTGTCCAAACAGTTTTCTGTATTTTAAAAAGTACCCGGATATACTTTTAAAATTTAAACTTTGCGACAGCTCTTCATGCTCTTCATTAAAACGGTTAGTTGGCTCCATTAATAAGACAATACCTAAATCATCTTTAGAAGTGCCTTGCCATCCTTGCAAAAACTCCTGCTTGGTGTACTGCATTAACCCTTTAGCCGGATCGCTTACAAATACTTTGTTTCCTTTGATTTTATAAACGACTATGAAATGGTTTTGCTTCCAATGCACAATGCAGGGCAAGGTTGCTTCACTAAGCAATTGCTTATAGTTGATTTTTACTGCAATGGTTCTAAAACCTATTTGCTCTGATGCTTCACTGATACCAAGTAAGGAAACTCCTTCGCGGTTAATACAACATTTTTCTCTTAAATACTGCAGGGGATAATTTCGTCCGTAATATTTTGCAATGATCCGGATGCAAGTAGGACCACAGTCCATTGCATCCAAAAAAGTTACAAACTAATCAAACGGACTTAACACGCATTTTGACCAAATCAGCTTTATTTTCAATTGCAACCGGTTGTGTAATTCTCAATTAATTAGATGCAGCAACGGGAGCTCCCTCATTTTTCTTCCCTACCACAACCGTTTGCCCGAGTAACACAACACTTTTACTGCTACGAAATCGTCTTTAATTCCCAAGAAAGCTCTCTTTCGGACTACGAAAACCCATTCGACTCCCACGAAAGCCTTTTCGTAGGACGAATAGGCCTTTTACCAGTACGAAAAGTGCTTTTACCAATACGAATAGTACTTTTACTAAATACGAAAAGCACTTCGACCAAATATGAAAAGTACTTTTACTAATATGAAAAGTACTTTTACTAAATACGAAAAGTACTTTTACCAATACGAATAGTGCTTCGACCAAATACAAAAAGTACTTTTACCAAAACGAATAGAGCTTCGACCAGCTCATGCTCAAAACCTTCCAGGTTTTGGAAACCTGGAAGGTTTAGTGCAAAAAACTGAATTTCAACCTCATGTGAATCAAATCGCACAACGCGTTAAGGTTAATCTTCTTTTATCTCCATCCCTTTTATCACTGCCCCATTCATGGTTTGGCGTAGCCCCAGCGTTATTACATTCTTTTGGTTGTTCCCATAACGCAACCAGCATTCAGGCAAATAAAATTCACGTTGCGGACCAACCTCATAATGCCGGCCAATATTGTGTCCATTCAAATAAATGTAACCATTGCCCGAAGCATTAATAAGTAGTCGCCAGGTGGTTGCTGGATCTGCATTTTTAGGCAATTCAAACTCGGTTCTATACCATGTAAATAGAGCCTCCTGTTTACCTTTTGGCTGAATATTATTTCCTTTTCGAGGAATTGTTATCGTAGTATCTAATTCTGTTTCCTTCCATGAACGGTCATTAAAATTAGAGGCGATAAAGCCATGCTCAATTCCCGACAAGTCAGTTGCTACCTGCCATTGAAGCATTTTTTGAATTACTGAAGAAGTATCAGTCAAACCGGCTTTACGAATGCCGCATAATTCTTCCATAGGATAATAACCATGCTCATGCCCAATGTTTTCGTAAACGACTATAATTTCGTTCTCTCCATTTTTTAACAAACCTGCAACATCAAAAACATTATCGTATTCTTTGTCTTTAATTTGTGCAAAAGATTTGTCAACATTTCTGTAGGCAGCTGCTGCATAATTATCACTAGGATATAAACGTTTTGCAACCTTGCCGTTTACCTGTACATTCAAAATATCCCTTGAAAAGGTATTGAACAATAGTTTAACAAAATTTGAAGCTTCCTTTTCTGTTAATAAATCCTTTGAACGATATAATGTATACCGGCTATCGTTCACACCTAATTCGGGAAGGGAAACTAAAGGCTTTAGAGGTTCCCAACTAGCCTTAAAATCTTCATTATAAACCCGGGCTTTTGCTATCCGTATACTATTTTTTGGCTGTTGAACTGCCGCTTTCTTCTTTAAATCCTCTGACAAACTCCACCACACCCCTTCTTTGACTGTAGCTTTAGGAGGGATGATCAATACTTTCGTCCCCAACGAATCCAATTCATATTGCACTTCGAATGCCGATTCGGAAGCCAATGCGTTTTTCTTTGTTGGATCAATTGATATTAAAACTTTCTCTTCGTTTTGGTTTACGTTATAGATTGGCTCACCCTGAGTACCGCCCGCAGCCGGATTAACAATGGCTGTGCCCGCAATGCGCTTTTTCGCAGAACTATTGTGAAGGAATACAAACTTCGTCCCGTCTTCTGCAATACGCATACCTCCTGTTAATTCATTAGGTGATTTTTCAAATACACAAACACCTCCCTTGGAGTGGATGAGTTGTTGCTGATACTTTTTAATGAAAGCTCCCAGGTTTTTAGCCGCAAAATATTTCTGTGAAAGTGCACCATTTTCTCTGATGGCTGCATTATAATCATAGCTTGTTGTTTGTCCTCTGGCTCCCCAACCTTCAAAATGAGTACCTCCATAAAACATATAACCATTCAATCCTGTAGCCCCGCCCAAAATTGACATCATACCGATTGCATAGAAATGACGATAGTCTGACTCGCTATCTTCACTTAATTTTCCTCCAACGGTAGAAAACCAGCCGCCTTGCAATTCGGTAACAAAGCCCGGAGCATTTGGCTGCTTATGCTTTAAGTCTTCCATTCTCTTAGCACAACCAATAGCGTCATTCAATCCCACATAATAATTATCGCTATCAAAAACATCTGATAAGACGCTATCTTTACTTGCCCTACATTCAGCTGTTAAACAAGTAAACATCGGAACATTAACTCCAGCCTTTTTTACAGCTTGATATAAGGATTGCAAAAACGCTACTTTACCATTCGTTTCATGGTGGTTGTATTCGTTTTCAATTTGAACCAGGATAATTCCTTTTTCCCCCTTAGGCTTTTGAGTAATTTGTTCATCGGCAATAAATTTGCAAACAGCTTTATACCAATGCAAACTCCATTTTACATGTTCAGGATCATTGCTTCTAAGCCAGAAATCTTCCACGTTGGGACGAAATTTAGCTAACCATCTTGGATAGCCCCCACCAGCCCATTCAGCACAAATGAACGGCCCGGGGCGGACAATGGTATAAAACCCAAATTCATCCTGGGCCATACGCAGCCACTCTTTTACATCCGAAAAGTCTAGCTGAGACTCATCATCAATATCCTTCGGCATATTGCGTTCGTGCCAGTTCCATGGAATATAGGTTTCAACGGTATTAAAGCCGGCTGCCTTTATCTTTTGAAACCTGTCTCGCCATAATTCTTTGGGACAACGAAAATAATGAAATGCAGCACTGTACACAAAGGTTTCTTTCCCATCTATATTTAAGCAATTGCCATTGTACGACACCTTTTGATTATTAACCAAATGGTTCTCTCCCTTAAAATGAAACCAATTGAAATCGGCATTACCCCCAACTCCTTCTTTTTGGGTACTAAAATTAAATAAAGCGAATCGGTTGGCGGTCCAGTCTAAACCTAGTCCCATGGCAAGTTGATTTCCGAATGGGATAAACTTTTTCCCATCTATGCTATATGAAAATGTGGCTTTAAAACCAATATGGGTTGCGTTTGCTTTGATCCAGATTTTGCTTGCAGAAAAATTATTAATGCTATCGATTACCTTACCATTATTAACCATCAGCAGGCAATTACCTTTATCTTCTTTGCGTACAGCGATGTAAGCGTAAGGAGACTGAAAAATTCCAAAACCGGCGATATTACCTTTTTCCAATCCTTTAACATCCATCTCCACAACCCCTTCAGAAACCGGCCCCTGCACACGTTGTGTAAGCGTATTGCGAGCCATGGTTAACTCATTTGCAAAAGAGGCCTGCAAACGCATATGTCCTTTTCGTTCTGTTAATGACCATTTTTTATTATCAGGATTATGATTCCACTGCCATTGCAAACCAAGCACGGAGGTATTGAACTCATCAGAAGTAGCCGGAACTGTGGCCGGATAGACTTTACCAACATTAGGCTTTTTATGAGTTTGTACCCCTTTCCCATTCACGCCCAACATTGGCCATCCACCCACCCAGGTAACAGGTTCCAAATTAGGGGTTCGGCCTATGGCTCCACGATCCTGCATAATAATAAACCACCAGGAACCATCTTTTAGTTGTACCATTCCACCCTGGTGCAGTCCATTGCCCGGATAAGTATGGTCGTCATTAATAACTACCTTCGATTCATAAGGACCATAAATATTATCTGATCGCAAACAAACCTGCCTTCCTTTTGTACCTCCGGTAGTACCCAAAATATAATACTTCCCTTTGATTTTGTATAAATGGGACCCTTCCAAATAAGGGTAATCACGATTATTATAAATTTCCCTTTGCGGCGTTTTCACCGATAAGGCATCGGCATTTAATTCCGTTATATACAGTTTTTGTTGACCATGAGCCACGTACACTTTTCCATCATCATCAAAAAACAACCCCGGATCATATAAGTATTCCGGCAAAATCGCTCTTTTCCAAGGTCCTTTGATGTCTTTGGCAGTACAAATGGAGAAATTTCCTTTTTCTTTATCCCAATTGGGGGTGCAAAATCCTACATAAAACATTCCGTTGTGATGTCTGATGGTTGCAGCCCATGAACCCCGCAGGTACATATTGCCCCCTTGAAGATTATAGCGAGGATCTTCATCGTACTTGTCGACAGCATAACCAGCCATTTCCCAGTTTACCAAATCCCTTGATTTTAGTATGGGGCAACCAGGCACATAGTGCATACTGGTTGAAACAAAGTAAAATTCATCACCGACCCGTATAAAATCCGGGTCGGGCCAATCGCCCCATAGTAAAGGGTTTTTATACGTACCATTTCCATTATCTGCTGCCCATACTTTTTGGGGTAATGACTGTGCCAAAAGGCTTAATGGTAACGTAAGAAAGATAATTTGAAGTAAAAGAAATAGCCGTTTTTTCATGATAAGCTTTTAAAACAGAATGGTAAATCATAGAGAGACTCCATGTTGTCATTTTGCTATTGAATTAAAAAGCAAAAGAAATAAAATTGAAATCATATACAATGAATGAGCATTCACTAAACTAGTGAATACAAGCTTTAAGAGACTTGACAACCGATTGCGTAATTTTAAATAGTTTACAAACATCTTAAAGACTAATGGCTTATTTTGCTGTTTTCCCATAAAAGCAAGCAAGCAGCCTTGATAAGGCTGCTTGCAAAACTTAGTTTATAGAAACCATTATCCTTTAGTAATTTTGATTCTGCTTGAGCACACCTTGAGAAATATCAATTGCCGCCTGTGGAATTGGAAGTAAGTAATTTTTCGGAGCAAAAATGCGTTGCTCCACCAACCGGTTTGTTCCAGTCAAGGCAACAGAACCGTCAGGATTCACAACTCCTTCTCTTACCCCATAAACAGGGTTACCGATTTTCTCTAGTTGATTCCAACGTTTCAAATCGAACCATCGGAATCCTTCCATTGCAAGTTCCACTCTTCGCTCTCTTCTGATAAGCTCTCTTAGTTTAACCTGGTTGCTATAAACCGTTCTGTCCACCGCAGGCATGCCAGCTCGTTGTCTTATGGCATCAATAGCATTATAAACGCTTGCATCAATCTGGTTCTGCTCAATTTTTGCTTCTGCATACGTTAGCAACACCTCTGCATAACGAATTAGAATGGCATTGGTTCCCCAGTTCCAAACTCCATCTCCTTCTGCAGTCGGATCCATGTACTTACGCAGGTTATAACCAGTTTCTGAAGCATTGTCGCTGTTATTATAATAATCTGCTCCGTCTTTATCTAACGAATTAAACAAGCTACCTCTCCAATCAGCGCCAGGATAAAGAATGGTTGCTTTCATTCGAGGATCTCTGTTTACATAAGGATTTTGCGGGTTATACAATGGCGAGAGCTCGGCAACTTTTCCATCTGTACACTCATATTCATCTACCAAACTTTGAGTTGGTTCTATCGACGACCAGCCACCTTCACTGTTAGGTAAATGAGCACCCATATCCCACATCGTATTGTCTTGTCCATCTACCTTATATTGACGATCAAAGATGACCTCACTGTTTCCCTTATTAGCCATCCAGAACATTGCCTCATAATTTGGGAACAAGCTAAAGCCCATATTCATTACCTGACTGGCCGAATTAGCTGCATCAGCAAACTTACCCTCATACAGTTCAATACGTGCCTTTAAAGCCAGAACAGCTACTTTTGACACCCTGCCACTTGATGAGGCCTTATTAGGAAGTGAATTTGCAATAGCTCCTAACTCATCTAAAATAAATTTTACAACCTCTGCCTTAGGCGTTTTAGGAATATTGGACTCTTGGAGAGCAAGTGGCTTAGTCATTAAAGGCACATCGCCAAAAAACTGAACTTTGTAGAAATAATCCATAGCTCTAATGAAACGAGCTTCTGCCTTCATCGCTTCTTTCTTTGCAGGATCTGCGAATGGCACCTTTTCTATACCAACTAAGAACTCATTACAGGATCTAATACCTTTAAAATCGAAAAAATTATTTTGATCCACGTAGCCAGCATCCATGGTACCATTACCAATCTTTTGGAAACCATCCCAAACAAACTGTGAGTAAGCGTTATCGGCCATACCGTCCATATATAACACTTCCCAAAAACCGAATAAACCTTTTCGATAACAGGCATTCAATGCCATTTGCACATCCTTCTCATTTTTCCAAAAGGTTTGATCCGAAAGTTCGTCTAAAGGAGCTTTGTCCAAAAAATCTTTATTACAGGCTGTAAAACTTAATGCAATTGAAAGTGCTCCAGCCAATACATATATTTTTTTCATTTGATTGTCTCTTCTAATTAAAATTTAACATCTAATCCTAATGTGTACACTTTTACCTGCGGATAATTTGCACCGCGGCTTACCTCTGGTAATTCCGGATCGTATCCATCAGGGTACTTAGTAATGGTGAATAAGTTTTGTCCGCTTAAGTATAATTTAAAGCTGGAAATTCTCATCTTTTCTGTAAGCGACTTAGGAAAGCTGTACCCTAATTGTAGATTCTTGAGACGTACGTATGATGCATCTCTTACCCAAAATGATGAAACCTGCTCATTATGTTTTTGAGTGGCTAATACTCTTGGAAATTCTGCATTCGGATTCTCAGGTGTCCAGCGTCCCAATTGATATTCAAGTGGTTTACGATCACTGAATCCACCGATTGCCTCATTGTTTAACAGGCCTTTATGACCAGCAGCGCCTTGCATAAATACACTTAGATCGAAGCCCTTATAGCTAGCGCCCAGGTTTAATCCATAGATGTATTTGGGAATGCTATTGCCAATCATAACACGATCTTGTGCATTAATTACATTGTCGCCGTTCTGATCTTTATATATCAAATCCCCTGGTTTTGTCACTGAACTTTGAGTAGCATGTTCTGCAACCTCGGCTTGTGTTTTGAAAATACCTTCTACTTCATACCCGTAAAACGATCTATAAGGTACTCCTACACGAGCAATTTGAGCATTGCCTGAATAAAAAATATCGCCTTTCCCTTTTAGGTCTGTTACCTCATTATTAACAATTGTAAAATTGGCTGAAGCGTTATAGGCAACTTGTCCTATCCTATTATTGTGACTTAATTCAAATTCAAATCCCTTATTTGCCATAGCCCCTGCATTACGAGCCGGAGCAGCCAATCCGTAAGTAACCGGAGCAGGGAAGTCAAGAAGAATATCTTTTGTTTCTCTGCTGAAGTAATCTGCAGTCAATGAAAGTTTATCGTTAAAGAAAGATGCATCAAGACCTAAATCAGTGTTAATTGAGGTTTCCCAAACCAAATCAGGATTTACTCCTTTCGTTACCATGGCACCTGAAGCTACTGCATCATCGAAAGTATAGTCCACATCTTTCCCTAGTGTAATTGTTGCTACAGTAGGGTAATATAGTTGACCGCCACTGGAATTAGTTACTAACTGATTACCCAATTTTCCCCATGAAGCTCTCAATTTCAGATTAGATAACCAGTTTACCGATTTAAGAAACTCTTCTTCTGAAATTCTCCAACCAGCCGAAAATGAGGGGAACAAGCCATACTGATTTCCTTTGGCAAATCGTGAAGACCCATCATACCTGGCATTCGCTTCAAACATATACCGGTTATTATAAGTATAACCTAAGCGACCAAAGAATGATTGCAACGCCCATTCATAGGCTGACCCGGTAGCTTCCTGTCCGTCTGTTGAGCCAGGATTTAACTCCGTTAATTCATTGTTAGGAAAACCCTTTCTATACCCTTGAGACCAATCATTTCTATATGATTCACGAGAGAAACCGGCCAATCCTTTAACATCGTGCTTACCAAAACTATGGTTAAAGTTTAATAAAGCTTGTGCAGTGATGTTTAGGGAATTGGCATTATAATCTCTTTGTGAATTTGGCCCTTGATACTTGGTAGGATTGCCAGTATTTGGATCATAGAATTGAATATCTTTAATGAAACGGCTACCCATATCAGCAAACGATCTTATACCTAACATCCCTGTAGCAGTCAGACCCTTAAGAATCGTTAATTCACCATGAATATTTCCGAAAGCATCGTTATAGTTAGATACATTGGTTGCGTTCAAATCCATCCAGGCAATCGGGTTACCATCCTGGCCATAGCCGTATTGGCCATTTGAATATTTATATGGTATAGTTGGTGATAATTTAATTACCTGTCTGAAAATTTGGTCCATATCCCCTGTATAAGGATTGGTTGGCTCGGTAATATTCTTGCGGTTAATATTTAAGTCTACCCCCACCTTTAACCGATCATAAACCTGACTTTCAATATTTGTTTTAAGGTTATAGCGTTTTGAAAAAGAGTTTTTTATTAAACCTTTTTGGTCAAAATAACCCAAAGAAATTGAATAAGTAGTTTTCTCAGACCCTCCAGATAACCCTAAATAATGATTCTGCTGATAACCTTTTTCTGTAAAGAATAATCCCAACCAGTCAGTGTTTGGGTATTTATCAGGATCAACACCTGATGCAAATTTTGCAATTTCTTCATCAGTGTATCTTTTAGTTTTTCCTTCATTATCTAATGCCTCGTTGTATAAGCGGGCATAATCTGCTGAATTAAGGAAATGTGGTAAACGAGTAGGATCTTGCCAGCCTGAATATGCACTGTACGTCAATTGTGCCGGAGTATTATTCTTTCCTTTCTTAGTTGTAATTAAGATTACACCATTTGCCGCACGTGAGCCATAAATTGCTGCCGAGGCAGCATCTTTTAACACTGAAACACTTTCAATGTCATTCGGATCAAGGGTATTCATATCACCTTGTAATCCATCAATAAGTACTAATGGACTAGAATCGTTTAATGTTCCGATACCTCTAATACGAATAGTTCCACCGTCTTTTCCGGGCTGGCCTGAGCGCTGCAATACTGTAACACCGGCCATTTTTCCCTGAATAGCTGTAGAGATATTGGTAACCGGTCGGTTTGCAAAATCCTTTGCTGAAACCGTAGCAATTGCCCCGGTTAAGTTTACTTTCTTTTGTTGTCCGTAACCTACCACAACTACTTCGTCCAAAGCACTCATAGAAGGCTCAAGCATTACATTAATGGTAGTTTGGGTGCCAACAGTAATCTCCTTAGGTTTGAAACCAATCATCGAGAACACCAGCATATCCCCCTTCTCTACCTTAATTGAGTAAGTTCCATCAACACTTGTACTGGTTGCTGTCGTACGATTCTTAACGCTAACAGTTACGCCAGGCAATGGACCAGTTGCATCTGAAACAGTTCCTTTTATTGTAATTTGATCAACAGTTGATGTAGTAATGACAGTTAAATTATTGTTGTGTTTTTCAACTGCCTTGAAAATTACAATGCCATTTTCTCCTTCTTTGTAATGAAAGCTTGTTCCGTTTAAAATTGAATTTAAAACATTGTTAAGCGGTTCATTTATAAACTCTAAATTTTTCGACTGAACTTTACGAAGCTCATTATGATTATAGTTAAATGACACCTTTGAAAGCTCACTTAGGCGCTTGAATGCATTTTCAAGTGTCTCTCCTCCTTTGAAACCAATCGTCACTTTAACCTGCTGGATATCCAGAATGCGGGCCTTTGCCCAAGCATTTAATGACACAGCAGAAAGCATGGCAAGCATTCCTAGCTGCGCCATTCGCCGTTTTAACATTTTTTGTAAATTTTGCTTCATTGTATTGGAATTATAAAGTGTCTTATTATTTGCATGATTTACCAGTAATAAATACCTGATTGCCTTTTATTGAGTAGGTTATGCCTTGAATTTCTTTAAGCGTTTCCAAAACCTTTGATAAGGTTTGTGTTTTAGTAAAATGAATACTATTTTGACAGTTGCTGAAAACTTTCGAATCGTAATTCATTTCCACATTAAATCTGTTAGCAATAGCCAGCATTATTTCATCAAAATAGGCCTCTGTTAAAATGAAATCGCCCTTCTTCCATGCTGTTGTTTTTACGGCCTTAACAGTTTTATTTATTGCGGAGTGATCTGCTTTGCTAAACACCAATTGCTTATCAGGAGTGAGCACTCCCAGAGTTTTCGCTTGCTCATTAACCTGCACCTTTCCTCTTTCAACAGTTACCGTAATAGTTGGCAATGCAGCGTATGACTTAACATTAAATGCTGTACCTAAAACACGGGTGCTAACATTGGACGTGTGAACAATAAATGGTTTTGATGGATCATGAGTAACATCGAAGAAGGCTTCACCTTCTTCTAAATAAATATCCCTTGTACTTGCAAATTTTGATGGGTACTTCAGTTTACTGCCTGCATTTAAAATGATTTTACTACCATCAGGCAGCATAAATTCCATTACTTTTCCTTGTGGAGCATTTAGGGTAATGAATGTTAATGAGTCATTCTTTAACCAATAAAGTTTATAGGAGATCAAAGCTGTCGAGATCAACACTATTAAGACTGCGGCAATCTTATAAGTAGTGGATGTCAATAATCTTCTTATTAATCCAGGAGAGGCCTGTTGATTAGAAATACTTTGGTATAACCGTTGTTGAATTTCATCTTTTACCTGCAATCTATCCTCTTCACTATCAAACGACAATGGATATTCTGAAACATTAAATTCTTTATAAAAATCTTTCTTCGACGTCATTTATCTTGCGAAATATGACGTAAAGACGATGAAGTAATTACTAAGTACTACTGTTATTTTTATTTTTTAGAAAAAAATAGTGGCCAGACTCTGGGAAACCTTTTCGCGAAGCCGCTTCAAAGCTTTACTAATCTGATTTTTAACGGTTTGGTTGGAGAGGGATAAACGGTTAGCAATTTCGTCAATCGACAGATTTTCTTCTCGGCTCAATTGATAGATTTCTCTCATTTTTTCCGGAAGCTGGTCTATTTCAAAACGAATAATGCCATTCAACTCATTGTAACAAACTTCCTCATAGGTACCATTACAAGCACCTGGCTGCATTTGAACAATTTCATTATCCTTCTTTGTTCTTCTGGTTACAGACCGTTGCTTGTCAATTATTTTGTTTTTGAGGGCGGTGAATAGAAATCCTGAGAAAGATTTATAAATGTATAATGATGTGCGGGTATTCCACAATTGTAAAAACAGGTCGTGAACTATATCTTTTGCATCTTCTCTGTCATTTAACTTTTTACAAGCAATATCAAAGAGAACTTCCCAATAACGATTATAGAGCTCATTTAAAGCCTCCATGTTGTTATTTTGCAACATGCTTAGCAACTCTATATCGTCAAATAATTCCAACTTATTTCAATTGAATAAAAACCAAAAGAACTAAAATTGGAATTATATACAATGAATGAGTATTCACTAAACTAGCGAAAAAGCGCTTGAAGAGACAAAGCAATCGATTGCGTAATTTTAAATTAAAGCAATTCAAAATTACAAAAAAGATGGAATTAACTCCAAATTACAATCAAGATCACATCAAAGGTGACTAAAACTTAACCTTTTATAATGTGACAATAACTAGGATTACATCAGCCTATTTACAAAACGGTCTAAAATAATCCCCTAAAGCTTTGGTAGTTAGAATTAAACATCTATCTTTGCAATCCCAAATTTTGGGAAAAGAGTATTAAATCATTATTAATCAATTAATTATTCACAAGTGAATACGTTAAGTTACAAAACTGTCTCTGCAAACAGTAAAACTGTTAAAAAGGAGTGGGTCGTAATTGACGCCAACGCAGAGATCCTGGGGCGCTTGTCATCGAAGATCGCAATGATCATCCGTGGTAAACACAAGCCTGACTTTACCCCGCACGTAGACTGTGGAGATAACGTAATTGTTATCAACGCAGACAAGGTTAAATTGACTGGTAACAAATGGACTGAAAAACAGTACGTACGTTACACTGGTTATCCAGGTGGTCAGCGCTTTATCTCCCCAAGAGATTTAATGGCTAAACACCCTACTGCAGTTATCGAAAAAGCAGTACGCGGTATGCTTCCTAAAAACAAATTAGGAAACGCGTTAATTAAGAACTTGTATGTATATGCCGGCAACGAGCATCCGCATGCAGCTCAAAGTCCTAAAACCATTAAATAATTCCAAGGAGAATGGCAACTACAAACACCTCAGGTAGAAGAAAAACCGCTGTTGCGCGTATCTACTTAAAAGAAGGTAGTGGTAACATTACCGTAAATGACAAAGACTACAAAGTATACTTCCCTACTTTACCATTACAATACATCGTTAACCAAGCTATCGAGACTTCGAATCAAGCTGGTAAATTTGATGTTTTAGTAAATGTTAAAGGCGGTGGTATTACCGGTCAGGCAGAAGCAACTCGTTTAGCCATTGCTAAAGCGTTAGTAGAGTTAGATCCTGAAGTTAAACCAGCATTACGTGCTAAAGGGTTGATGACCCGTGACTCACGTATGGTTGAGCGTAAGAAACCAGGACGCAGAAAAGCTCGTCGTAGATTCCAGTTTAGTAAACGTTAATATTTTTGGAGGAACACTAACATGGCAAGAACTTCTTATAACGAATTGTTGGATGCAGGTGTCCACTTTGGTCACCTTACCCGCAAGTGGAATCCAAAAATGGCTCCATACATTTTCATGGAGAAAAACGGTATCCACATTATCGATTTGAACAAAACGTTGGTTAAAGTTGAAGAAGCTGCTTCAGCAATTAAGCAAATCGTTAAATCAGGTCGCAAAGTATTATTTGTAGCTACAAAAAAACAAGCAAAAGATATCGTAGCTGCACAAGCTCAAGGCGTAAACATGCCTTTCGTAACCGAGCGTTGGTTAGGTGGCATGTTAACTAACTTCACTACAGTACGTAAGTCGATTAAAAAGATGACTAACATCGATAAATTGACCAAAGACGGTACTTACGACAATTTGTCGAAAAAAGAGAAGTTAATGATCAGCCGCGACCGCGTGAAATTAGAAAGAGTTTTAGGTGGTATTGCTGACCTAAACCGTCTTCCTGCGGCATTGTTCTTAATTGACGTTAAGAAAGAGCACATCGCTGTTTCTGAAGCGTTGAAATTGAACATCCCTACTTTCGCGATGGTAGATACTAACTCTGACCCTACTAATATCGACTTCCCTATCCCTGCGAATGACGATGCAACTAAATCAATTTCATTGATTACAGGCATTATCTGCAAGGCTATCGAAGAGGGTTTAGAAGAGCGTAAACGCGAAAAAGAAGAAGAATCAGACAAAGAAGCAATTGCTGCTGCTAAAGCTGAAAAAGCTGAAGGCGCTGCTCCAAAAGCTAAAAAAGCTGAGAAAAGCGAAGAGGCAGAATCTGCTGAGTAATATTCTTTGAATTAACGTTGCGGGTTACGAGTTACGAGTTATTATCAACACGCAACACGTAACCCGTAACTGTTTTAAAAAATCTAAAATTTAGAAATAAAAATATGTCAACTGTACAAATTAGCGCAGCAGATGTAAACAAATTACGTTTACAAACAGGCGCAGGTATGATGGATTGTAAAAAAGCATTAACTGAAACTAACGGTGACTTTGAAGCAGCCATCGACTTGTTACGTAAAAAAGGTCAGAAAGTTTCTGCTGCTCGTTCAGGCAATACTACTGCTGAAGGTATCGTTTTAGTAAACTTATCTGCTGATGGTACTAACGGTAAATTAATTGCTTTAGCTTGTGAAACTGAGCCGGTTTCTAAAGTAGAAGACTTCCGCAATTTAGGACAAGCTATTTTAGATGCAGCTGTAGCTAACAATCCTGCTACTACTGAAGAGTTGGAGCAAATTAAATTAGCTGATGGCCGTACTGTTGCTGAAACCATTACCGAATTAACTGGTAAAATTGGAGAGAAAATCGTTATCTCTAGCTACGAAAACGTATCAGGTGAAGCTGTTACTTCATATATCCACTCAAACGGTAAAATGGGTGTATTAGTTGTATTTGCAGGTGCAGCAGGTACTGATATTACTGAAGCAGGTAAAGACGTTGCAATGCAAATTGCTGCTATGAGCCCTATCGCAGTTGATAAAGACGGTGTTGATGCTTCTACCATTGAGCGCGAATTAGAAATTGCTAAAGATCAAATCCGTGCTGAAGGTAAACCTGAAGAAATGGTAGAGAAAATTGCTCAAGGTAAATTGAACAAATTTTACAAAGAGTCTACTTTATTGAACCAAGAGTTCGTTAAGGATAGCTCTAAAACCATCGCTCAGATGTTAGACGGTGTTAAAAAAGGTTTAACTGTAACCGCATTCAAACGCGTTGTTATTGGTTAATTAACTTTTTAACTAAATATAAAACGGTTGTTTCTGATAAGGAAGCAGCCGTTTTTTGTATCGGACGCTTGTAAATTACAAACTGTAAAATATTATCTTTTTATCACCTAAATGCGTCATCCTCACCTATCATTAAAACAATTTTTCTATTTTTGCGCAGTTTTTATCATATCCAATGAACTATAAAAGAATTCTACTTAAACTTAGCGGAGAGTCTCTAATGGGAAACAAGCCATTCGGCATTGACCCTGAGCGTGTTAATCAGTATGCAAAAGATATTAAAGAGGTAGCCGATAAGGGCGTAGAAATTGCCATAGTTATTGGCGGTGGCAATATTCATCGTGGGCTGGATGCTGAAAAAGGTGGCATGGACCGTGTGCAGGCTGATTACATGGGTATGCTGGCCACTGTGATTAACAGTATGGCGTTACAGGATGCTTTGGAGAAAACTGGGATAAAAACACGTTTGCTTTCAGCAATTAAAATGGAGCAAATTTGTGAACCATTTATCCGTCGCAGAGCCGTTCGTCACTTGGAAAAAGGCCGTGTAGTAATTTTTGGAGCAGGTACAGGTAACCCTTACTTTACCACCGATACAGCCGCTTCATTACGTGCCATTGAAATTGAAGCCGATGTGGTATTAAAAGGAACTCGTGTGGATGGTATTTATACTGCCGATCCAGAGAAAGACCCAAGTGCAATTCGTTATGACAAAATTACTTTCAGCGAAGTGTATGAAAAGAATCTGAACGTGATGGACATGACTGCCTTTACACTTTGCCAGGAAAATAAATTACCAATAATTGTGTTTGACATGAATAAGCCTGGTAATTTCATGAAAATTGCAGTAGGTGAGCCTATCGGAACCTTGGTAGAAGGATAATTCGTATATTTCTAAGAACAGAAAGAGGTGACATGAATTTGATGGCTCTTTTATCAGGGGTAATCATAAATCGCATTTCATCAATCATATATTTAAATAAATAATTTATGAACGACTTAATAAAAAAACAGTTGGACGATGCTAAGGAGCATATGGAGAAAACTGTTGTACACACTGATGGTGAATTATTAAAAATCCGTGCTGGCAAAGCAATGCCTTCTATGATTGATGGCGTTCATGTTGACTATTACGGCAGTCTGGTACCTGTTAGTCAGGTGGCAAGCGTAAACACTCCTGATGCTCGTACAATTGTAATTCAACCTTGGGAAAAAACCATGATCACTCCAATTGAGAAAGCCATCATGGAAGCAAACCTTGGCTTTAACCCACAAAATGACGGTATAGTGGTTCGTATTAACGTTCCACCATTAACTGAAGAGCGTCGTAAAGACCTTGTTAAAAAAGTTAAAGCTGAAGCTGAAAATGGAAAAGTTACTGTTCGTAATATCCGTAAAGACGCTAACGAAAAAATTAAAAAGCTTTCTAAAGAAGGTGTTTCTGAAGACGAAATCAAAGGCGGAGAAGCTGAAGTTCAGAAATTGACTGACAGCTATATCGCCAAAATTGACAAGATAGTTGAAGCGAAAGAAAAAGATATCTTAACTGTTTAATTCAGTTTTCAACGCATAAAATAGAAAAGGATTCCGAAAAAGGAATCCTTTTCTATTTTATAACACTTTGGTCTGCAAATGCTAAAACCTGTAAATACTAATAATCTATTGACTAACTGGGGCAATCAGTAAAAAGTACAACAAAAGGCAGTTTATTGTCAAAGGATAGCTTGGATTAATTCTCCACTTTTGCATTGTTAAAAAACAAGATCGAATGGAGCTAATCGGATACATAGGCGCAATTTTAATGGGACTTACCCTTGGTTTGATTGGAGGAGGAGGATCCATTTTAACCGTTCCAATTTTGGTGTATTTGTTTCATATTGATACAGTTCAGGCAACTGCTTATTCGCTTTTTATTGTAGGATTGACAAGCTTGGTTGGCTCTGTAAGTCATTTCAAACAAAATAACATTGATTGGCGCAGTGTTTTAATGTTCGGCATACCATCGGTATTCTCTGTATTTATCACACGTACATATTTAGTAAAACTGATCCCAGAAATTGTTCTCAGTTTTGGATCAATCTCTATAAATAAATCCCTCTTCTTATTACTAATCTTTGCTCTTGTGATGCTTTTTGCGGCTTATTCAATGATAAAAAAGCCCAAATATGCTGAACAGGAAAAAGTGCAACAAAATCCGAACAATACGTTGCTTATTGCACAAGGGTTATTTGTAGGAGAAGTAACGGGCTTGGTAGGTGCAGGAGGTGGTTTTTTAATTATTCCTGCATTAGTAATTATGGCAAACCTTCCCATAAAAAAAGCAATTGGAACGTCATTGGTAATTATTGTACTTAACTCATTGATCGGCTTTATGAGTAATCATGTAGGCATTCAGGCTTCCGACTGGGGATTCATGTTAAAGTTCTTCGGAATAGCCTCGATTGGAATTTTGATTGGAGGAGCATTGTCAAAAAAAATAAGCAGTGAGAAATTAAAGCCTGCCTTTGGGTGGTTTGTGCTAATAATGGGGTCGTTCATTATCATCAAGGAACTTTTAATTAAATGAGAACTAAAAAGAGTGTATTTCTATTCCTTCTTGCAAACATAGTTTTTTGGCTAACAATGTTTACGCTCCATGAAAAGGAGATTAAAAGTAGCCATTCAATACACAAGGAATTTTATCGAAACAAATAAGCTAAAGTATATGGCAACATTTTCAGATATGATAAAATCAAGCACACCTGTACTGGTTGATTTCTTTGCAACCTGGTGTGGACCATGCAAAATGATGTCACCCATTTTAGAGGAAGTAAAAGGCAAAATTGGAGACCAGGTAACCATCATTAAGGTTGATGTGGATAAAAACCCAGCAGCAGCCTCTGCATACAACGTAATGGGAGTACCTACATTAATTTTGTTTCAGAACGGGGAAATTAAATGGCGGCAGTCGGGAGTTGTGCCTGCCATGCAGCTTGAAGGTGTTTTAAAATCCCATATAAAATAAGATGAAGGAAATTGCAAATAACCATGAATCGTTAAACCAAGCTTATTGGGATGATCGTTATCAAAATCAGCAAACAGGATGGGATTTAGGAATGGTTTCTCCTCCGCTAAAGGCCTATATAGATCAATTATCGGATAAATCTATTTCAATTCTAATACCGGGCTGTGGTAATGCTTACGAAGCAGAATATTTGCTTAATAGCGGGTTTACTAACGTTACTGTGGTTGATATTGCAGAAACACTTACCACTTCTCTAAGTCAACAACTTTCCCCCTTTATCAGCAATGGAAGTCTGAAAATAATTACCGGAGACTTTTTTGAGATGGAAGGACAGTTTGACTTAATTCTGGAGCAAACATTTTTCTGTGCAATAGCTCCTCAGATGCGAGAAAATTATGTATCGAAAACTCATCAGCTCTTAAAGCCTGATGGCCGTTTAGTTGGAGTGCTTTTTAACAGAACGTTTGAGCTTCAAGGTCCACCGTTTGGCGGAAACAAAGCTGAATATATAACCTTATTCGAATCAAAATTTGAACTAAAAACAATTGATGATTGTTCTAATTCTGTGCAACCTCGTGCCGGAACAGAGTTGTTCATCAATTTTAGAAAGATTAATTAAAATACTGTGAGATGAAAGTAGAACAAATTTATACCGGATGTTTGGCGCAGGGCGCTTATTATATTGAATCAAAAGGTGAAGCGGTTATAATTGACCCACTACGCGAAGTAGCTCCTTACATTGCCAAAGCAGAAAAAGAAAACGCCAAAATTAAATACGTGTTTGAAACGCACTTCCATGCAGATTTCGTTTCAGGCCATATTGACCTGGCAAAGAAGACCGGAGCTACCATAGTTTACGGCCCAACAGCTGAAACTGCTTTTGCTGCTCATATTGCAAAGGACGGTGAAGAGTTTAAAGTCGGAGATATAACCATTAGGGTTTTACACACCCCAGGTCATACCCTGGAGTCGAGCTGTTACTTGTTAATTGATAAAAATGGCAAATACCACAGTTTATTTAGCGGTGACACTTTATTTATAGGCGATGTTGGTCGTCCGGATCTTGCCGTCAAATCAGATTTGACTAAAGAAGATTTGGCAGGCTTATTATATGATTCCTTGCGAAGCAAAGTAATGACCTTGCCTGACGATATAATCATTTATCCTGCACATGGCGCAGGTTCAGCTTGTGGTAAAAACATGAGTAAAGAGACCTGGGATACTTTAGGTCACCAGAAAGAAACCAATTACGCTTTACGCAATATCAGTAAAGAAGAATTTATAAAAGAGGTATTGGATGGCATTGCTCCTCCTCCTCAGTATTTCCCTAAAAATGCAATGCTAAATAAAAAAGGCTACGAAAGCATTGATGAAGTACTTAGCCAAGGAGCACGTGAATTATCTCCTGAAGAGTTTGAAATGACAGCAGATGCAGAGGAAGCAATCGTTTTGGATACCAGAAAACCTACTGAGTTTGCCAAAGGATTTATTCCAAATTCGATTAATATTGGTTTGGATGGTCAGTTTGCTGCTTGGGTAGGAGCACTAATCACTGATTTGAAGCAACCTATTTTATTAGTAACGGACCTTGGTCGTGAAGAAGAAGCGGTAACACGCTTGGCTCGTGTTGGTTATGATAATACTATTGGGCATTTAAAAGGCGGCTTTGAAGCATGGAAAAATGACGGTAAAGATGTTGAAATTATAGACAGTATTACTGCAGAAGAGTTTGCCAGCAGATTCCAAAAAAACGAAACAGTAGTACTTGATGTTCGTAAAGAAAGCGAATACCGTGCAGAACACGTTGAAGATGCTTACAATAAGCCACTCGATTATATTAATGAATGGATGAGTTCTGTTGATCCAAAAACACATTACTATATTCATTGCGCTGGTGGATACCGCTCAATGATTACAGCATCCATTTTAAAAGCACGCGGATTTAACAACTTCACTGAAGTTGCAGGAGGATTTGGAGCTATTGCTAAAACTTCTGTTCCAAAAACTGATTTTGTTTGTCAAAGCAAACTACAAAGCAGGTAATTCATCAATATGGATACGATAATTAATTTCATTAAACAGCCTTGGCCCTGGTACATTGCAGGGCCGCTAATTGGCTTAACTGTTCCAGCGTTATTGCTTATTGGCAATAAATCCTTTGGAATTAGTTCATCATTGCGTCACATTTGTGCAGCATGTTTACCGGCAAAGATCCCCTTCTTTAACTACAATTGGAAAAAAGAAGCCTGGAACCTGTTCTTTGTCTTTGGGATTGCCATTGGAGGATTTCTTGCAAGCTTCGTGCTGGCCAACCCTGAGCCAATAAAGCTCAACCCGCAAACAGTTACTGATTTACAGCAGCTGGGCGTAAAAGATTTTGGTCATTTTTTGCCCCTGGATATTTTTAGTTTTAGCAATCTCTTTAGCCTTAAAGGACTATTCTTTATGGTGATCGGAGGGTTTCTTGTTGGCTTTGGAACACGTTATGCAGGAGGATGTACTTCAGGACATGCAATAATGGGTTTATCAAATCTGCAATGGCCATCACTAGTGGCAACCATCTCCTTTATGGTTGGAGGTTTTGCAATGACCTGGTTTATTTTACCCTTACTATTCAATTTATTTTAAGATGAAGAGCGAAATTGTAGAGAAAGAAGAATTTGTAATTGAACACCCTATTGAGTGCGAGTCGCCTAATGAACAACGCTCATTTGAAGGTTTTACAGCCAACTTTAAATATCTGATAATAGGTTTATTGTTCGGAGTGGTGTTTGTAAAGGCAGAAATTGTTTCTTGGTTTCGAATTCAGGAAATGTTTCGCCTGCAATCCTTCCATATGTACGGAGTGATTGGTTCAGCAGTAACAGTAGGCATGCTCTCAGTTTGGCTAATCAAAAAGTTTAACATTAAAACCGCCAAGGGAGAAAAAGTGATTTTCCACGACAAAACCTTCAATAAAGGACAAATAATTGGAGGTTTGATGTTCGGTTTAGGCTGGGCACTAACAGGCGCTTGCCCCGGCCCATTGTTTGCTCAAATAGGAAGCGGATTCTTAGCTGTAACAGTTACCCTGTTAAGCGCCATTGCCGGCACTTGGGTATATGGCTTGTTACGTGACAGACTTCCTCATTAAAACCCTAATAAACCCATTTGTGCGAATTACACTAAATCTAATAATTTAGTGTAATTCGTATTATATAATCAGTGTATTCATTCTTATGAATAAAATCCCCACCTATAGTATCTGTAACCTGTTTGGAACAGAAACCTGTACCAAAGACTTTATGGCCTGCAGTCTTAAAACGTTCCTGGAGAATCAGTCAAAACTAATTATGCCGCATCGTCATAGTTTTTATCAGCTGATGTATATCGCAGAAGGTAGTGGAAAATACACTGTTGATTTTAACACCTTTGATGTGAATCCTGGACAACTGTTCTTTCTTGCTCCCGGACAAATTCACTCCTGGAATTTCAGTGACAATACAGATGGCTCTATCATCAACTTCGATGAGAGTTTTTTTACTTCAGTTTGCTATAACCCCCATTTTTTAAATGAGTTTCCATTCTTTAATTCAATGACGCAGCGGTCGACCACCATGCTCAAGGAGGAAATTAAAGAACAGGCTCTTTCTTTGTTTGCACACATCAAGCAGGAACATGAAGCCGATTCTGATTTTAAAAACGATTACATAAGGGCATTAATGCTTCAATTATTGGTTGTATTGGCTAGAGCTTGTCAACCCGAAAAGTCAAACGAAACCACCCGCTACAATTACACCCTATTACGCAATTTTGAAAAATTGATTGAAACCAATTTTAAAACAAAGAAATTGCCAAAGGAATATGCTGAATTGTTATACATTACGCCCAATCACCTAAATGCTGTGGTGACTAGTACAACAGGAAAATCAGCCGGAGAGCTTATCCGGGATCGCATTTTGCTTGAGGCTAAGCGTATGTTGGTTAACTCAGGGCAAACCATTAGTGAAATAGCTTGGCATCTTAACTTTGAAGACAATGCCTATTTCAGTAGATTCTTCAAAAAGTATACAGGTGTTAGTCCGGATGAGTTTAGGAAACAACAAGTGTAAGTTATTTTTCTATTCTCTTTACAAAACAGCCTTCACTACTTTGAGATAACGTTCTACCTTTATATCTTCATAAACTAAAACAAATTCATAGCATTTACTATTTATTCCTGTAGTGATTTGTTCCTTAAGCATTCATCTACATATACAAGCAAAATGAAGATACTTTTCTCGTACCTGAAAAATTATAAAAAACTATTGTTTCTGGCCTTGGTGCTGGCAACCATTAATCAAGGATTTTCAATGCTCGACCCATACATATTTGGGAGGTTAATGGACGATTATGTTACCAAGTTTAAAACCCTTAGCTCTGATGCGTTTTTTAGAGGTGTTGGCCTTTACCTTCTGGGTATAATTGGAGTAGCATTTATTTCCAGAGTAGCCAAAAACTTCCAGGATTATTTTGCAAATGTAATTGTACAGAAGATGGGGGCAAAAATGTATAGCGACGGCTTAGCACACTCATTAGAACTTCCTTATCAAGTATTTGAGGACCAACGAAGCGGCGAAACTTTAGGCAAATTACAAAAGGTACGTACTGATGTTGAGCGCTTAATTACCACATTTATTAACACCTTGTTTACCTCTCTGGTTGGAATAGTTTTCGTATCCATTTATGCAATTAGGGTACATTGGATAATTGCTCCAATTTTTTTTATTACCATTCCTGTTTTGGGCTTTCTGAGTTCTGCATTGAGTAAACGAATTAAGAAAATGCAGAAAACCATTGTTGCTGAAACTACTTCACTGGCAGGATCAACGACTGAATCATTAAGAAACATAGAACTGGTAAAATCACTGGGATTGGCTAACCAGGAGATTGATCGATTGAATGGCACCACCATAAAAATCTTAGGCCTTGAATTAAAAAAGGTAAAATATATACGTAGTTTAAGCTTTGTTCAGGGTACAACGGTTAACTTCCTCAGAACATCCATTATCTTTTTAATGTTGCTTCTGATTTTTAGAGAAGAGATTACAGTGGGTCAATTTTTCTCTTTAATGTTTTATTCCTTCTTCATTTTTGGACCATTACAGGAACTGGGAAATATCATTAATATTTACCGTGAGGCGGAAGTTTCTTTAAACAATTTTGAAAGCATTTTAAATACTCCTAAAGACATTAAGCCTTCAAATCCGGCGCATCTTACCAAGATCAGCCAGTTAGAATTTGATGAGGTGAGCTTTAAGCATCAATCGGCCAACCGCAATGCAATTAGTGATATAACCTTTACAGTTGAACAAGGTGATACGATAGCTTTCGTTGGCCCATCAGGAGCCGGAAAATCAACCTTAGTTAAACTATTGGTAGGCCTTTATCGCCCGCAACAAGGCGCAATTTTATATAATGGCATTGAAAGCAATAAAATTGATTTGGATGAGTTACGCGAAAAAATTGGCTTTGTAACCCAAGAAACTCAATTATTTGCAGGAACTATCAGAGAAAACTTAAAGTTTGTGCGGCCCAATGCTACTGATGATGAATGCATGGATGTTTTACATAAAGCAGCCTGTCACACGCTATTGGCTCGTGCCGACAAAGGCTTGGATACTTTAATTGGAGAAGGAGGCGTTAAAGTTTCTGGTGGAGAAAAACAACGATTATCAATTGCCAGAGCATTACTGCGCAGGCCGGATTTGTTAGTTTTTGATGAAGCAACATCCTCTCTTGATTCACTAACGGAAGAAGAAATCAGCAAGACTATACGAGAGGTCTCCAAGAAAGCGGAGCATATCACCATCCTGATTGCGCACCGCTTGAGTACTATTATGCATGCTGATTGCATTTATGTTCTGGAGAAAGGCCACATAATCGAAGAAGGGCATCACCAGGATTTATTAAGTCAAAAAGGATTATACTACGCCATGTGGC
This sequence comes from Solitalea lacus, assembly GCF_022014595.1. Taxonomy (NCBI): domain Bacteria; kingdom Pseudomonadati; phylum Bacteroidota; class Sphingobacteriia; order Sphingobacteriales; family Sphingobacteriaceae; genus Solitalea; species Solitalea lacus. Next base: position 4,347,903 of record NZ_CP091740.1, read on the forward strand.
GACAACAAATTGGCGAACAAGAAGAAGTGCTGGATTAAGTCCGGCACTTTTACTTTAATTAGTTCATGTTTTCTATTTCATAAATTCCACATAATAAATAACTAATCATTTTTGTATCTTAAGGAAAACATTCTCCTATTCTATGGGCAGAAAAGGCAAGGATACAGCTTCAGTATTTCAACAAAAATTAAACGCCTTAATCGCTATTGAAGACGATTTGCCATCCGTTATAATAATTCATAACCTAGAAACTATGGCAGTTGAATACATTTCGCCCAGGGGAGAACAGATTTTAGGCTTTTCACTTGAAGATTTGAAGAGTTTAGGCAAAGAATATCATACCAAATTTTTTAACCCAGAAGATGTGGCAGATTATCTTCCGAAGATTCTAAACTTAATTCAAAGTAATTCCCTCAATGATAAAATAATCAGCTATTTTCAGCAAGCTCGGGCATCGGAACAACATGATTGGAGATGGTATTTAAGTACTACAAAGATTTTTCTCCGTGATGGTAACCAAAAGCCAACCCATATCATTACATCAGCCTCTCCTATTGATCCCAAGCATCATATTACAACGAAGGTGAATCGCTTGCTTGAAGAGAACAACTTCTTAAGAAGACATGAAAAAGTATTTGCTGCACTTTCTAAACGGGAAAAAGAAATTTTAAGATACATGGCGCTTGGAGAAAACTCGCAAGAGATTGCCGCTCAACTTCATATTTCAGAAAAAACGGTAGTTACTCACCGAAGAAACATTAGAACAAAACTTGATATACAATCAAGTTACGACATCACCAAATTTGCCCAAGCATTTGATTTGATTTAATAATCATCTAAAAAAACGCTCTATGAAAAAAAGAATATCTTATCCACAAACTCTGTTTCTTTTACTGGCGTTTGTATTGAGTTCAACAACTGCCTACGCTCAAACTGTAAAAATTTACCGCGACTCACTATTTGATTTTTCAAAGATCAAAACCTACAAATTCAGGCCTGGCAAAGTTATGCTGAACGGTGATACTATCGATCGAGCACAAGCCAACAACAACATGCTAGCTGCTTTTCAAAACAATTTTTTCCAACATCATTTAAACTTCGATGCCAAAAATGGACAGTTAACTTTCACTTTCATAGGTGGAATCCAATCGCAGGAAAGCTTAGCAAGTTACGGTCAGCAAATAAAACTACCTAAAGGAGTAATTGAAAGCTCAACTGAAGAGTGGAAAAACGATGATCGCCCGCAAGGAGTATTAATTTTAGCGCTGATGAACCCCAAAACCAATAAACCTGTTTGGGTATCAGTGGGCTACGACCGTTTTTTTACACGTGATTCGCAGCGGGTAATAGATGCCATGTTTAAGGAGTCCTTTGAAAATTTTCCAAACATAGGTAAGTACTTACCAAAAAGTACTTCTGTGAAAAACAAAACGAAAGCACCGGTAAAAAAGAAAGGCCGTTAACGGCTTTTCTTTTTTATTTAAACTCTTTCCCTACTAAACGTAATGGCAATAAGCTCCTGGTTTTTAAATAGGCAAAAGCAACAATGAGTAATGTCATGCTGCCTCCAAAAACTACCGACACTGTGGCACCCATCCACTTTGCTGTTACCCCTGATTCAAATGCACCAATCTCATTAGATGAGCCAATAAACATGGTATTAACCGCAGATACTCTTCCCCTCATATGATCCGGAGTTAGCATTTGAAAAATAGTTGATCTGATAATCACACTTATACTATCAAACGCTCCAACTAAAAACAAAAAGAAAATGGAGAGGTAAAAACTTTGAGAAAGTCCGAATAGAATCGTAGCGACTCCGAAACCAACAACAGCAATTATCAAGTTTCTCCAAGGGCGAACAGCAGGTGTAAATCGGGTCATAATCAGCATTGAAATAACCGCTCCTGCCGAGGGAGCCGCTCTTAATATTCCCAATCCCTCAGCACCCACTTTTAAGATGTCATTAGCAAATACTGGCAACAATGCCACTGCTCCTCCAAAAAATACAGAAAACATATCAAGAGCCATTGCTCCCAACATCATTTTTGTACTAAAAACAAACCTTATTCCTTCTTCCAAACTACTCCAGATCGATTCCTTTTTCACAACCGGCTTAGCTGGATCTGGCTTCAACATTGCTATTCCTAAAATTGCTAATAGCATAAACACTAAAACTATGGCCATAGTTATGGAAATGCCATAAAAACCATAAATCAGTCCACCCGCCGCCGGACCAATTACTGCTGCCAATTGCCAGCTCGAGCTGTTCCAGGAGGATGAATTAGGATATAATTCTTTGGGGATCAATGAGGCCATTAATGAAAACGCCGCCGGAGCAAAGAAGCCTCGCGCTAATCCATCAATAAATACCAAAGAGTAAATAATGAATACCAGACTTTTCGAATTGATCTTCAAGTGCATGGCAGGCAATGTTAGGATAAACAAAACTGCTGCAGCCAAAAAAATAATCGAAATTACTACAATCAATAAGTTCCGTTTATCTGACCGGTCAGCCACATAACCTCCAAATAAGGCTATTGAAAGGGCTGGAATAGCTTCAGCCAAGCCGATAAATCCCAGTGACAATGGGTCCTTAGTTAAACTATAAATAAACCAACCAATAATTACCGCTTTCATCTGCAAAGCAAATGTCAGGCAAAATCGGGCTACTAAATAGAATCTGAATTGAGGAAATCGTAATGCAGCAAAAGCGTCTGAATTTGATACTATTTCAGCGGATTTTTTAGTTTCTGTCAACACAATATAAAATATGAGGCAGGACTGAAGAAGAATTCTCAAAGATCGATCATCCCATCATTCAAACCAACCTCGAACCTAACTATTTTAAGCCGTTTTGATCAATTAAGTAAACCAACGCTGTCATAGCAGCGGCACCCAACTTTAATTCTCTTTCATTTACATTTTCAAACACATCGGTTTGAGCATGATGATAGTCGAAATAACGCTGTGAATCAGGCCGTAAACCGAATAATACCGCCCCTACTTGTTTAAGTGGGCCAATATCAGATCCAGTTCCTCCCCCTCCTCCAATTTCACGCAAATCGTATTCGTCAAAAATAGATTTCCAGTTCATAACCCTCTCCACTACATCACCTGATGCATCTATTGAAAAACCACGAGGAGTTAACCCTCCTGAATCAGACTCAATAGCGGCCAAATGTTGCTCCCCAGTTTGCTTGGCAACCTCTGCATATTTCAGGCCTCCGCGTAAACCATTTTCTTCATTCATAAATAATACGGCCCTAATTGTATGTTTTGGTTTTATTCCTAATGCTTTAAAGGCATGCAGCACTTCCACAGATTGCATTGATCCTGCGCCATCATCATGTGCGCCTTCTGCCAAATCCCACGCATCTAAATGCCCTCCAATAGTAATAATTTTCTCAGGGTAGACAGCCCCCTTAATTTCACCAATGACATTATAAGAAACTGCATCAGGTAGTATTTTACAATTTAGCTGATAGTAGAATGTTAATTTCGGGTTAGCCTTTAACGCCTCACTAAGTGCATTTGCATCGCGAGTACTGATAGCAGCAGCTGGAATTTTAGCAACATTATCAGCATACCCTACTGAACCTGTATGAGGAAATTCATCAACCTTGGTAGTCACTGACCGAACAATCACACCCACAGCTCCGTACTTTGCAGCTTCAGAAGCCCCTTGGGTTCGTTGATTTACAGCAGCGCCGTATGCATTAAAGGTTTTTAAATACCGTTGACTCATTGGGCGATTAAAGAAAACTATTCTGCCTTTAATCTTTTCTTCTCCTATTTCTTTCAACTGATCAAAGGAATAAACTTCCACAACTTCAGCCTCTATTCCTTTGGAATTAGTAGCAACTGAACCTCCCAAAGCGGCAACAGAAACATTCTGTTTAGTATTTCCAATCTTAAAAAATGCTTTTTCCTTAGCTCCTCTATCCCAATGCGGAACCATTACTTCTTGCAGGTAAACGCGGTCAAACCCGTAAGACTCCATAAGGGATTTGGACCATTCAACAGCTTTTTGTGCTGTTGGAGAACCACTTAACCTCGGCCCAAAGTTTTTGCATAAATAATGCAGATTAGAATATACTTTTCCGTTTTCCAGAATTTCTCCATAAATACGACTTACAGCAACTGAATCAGGATTAGCTCCATAACTACTTAAGGCCCCAAAAGCCAATGCAGCTATCAATAAACTTACTTTCTTCATATAAATATCAACTGAATTTTTCTTCCTTAAAAACAAAAATATATCCTTTGACAGAGACATTAAATATAGATTAAAATGACAGTGCCCGAGCATGTAAATGCGTCGGGCACTGCAACAATTTTATGATAAAAATAGTTAGTTTTTAGGTTGTTCAAAATACCAGTTTGGTTTGGGCAAAGGTAATATATCGTCTAACTGCTTTATTAAAAACTCACCATTTTCCCCATCGTATAATTTGATAACATTCAGATGCTTTGCGGGATCTGGTTGAATATTAACTAAAACACACTTAAAAGAACCATTTTGTTTAACCAAATACAGGTTATTGCTAGCCTCGGGAGCCTTTTCTTCCTTGCTTTTCTTCTTAGATACAGGCTTATTAGTTGGCAGTAGCACTAAATTAACCGGCACTTTGATATAATCTTTACCTTCAGAATACTGTTGTTCAGCCTTATCCCATACTATTTCAATTTTCTCACAGCTAGCAGGCGTCATTTTCTTTAAAAACGTTTCGCTATTTTGATTAAACCACCCTTCCGATTGTTGAATAATACTTAATGACTCCTGAGCAAACCCCTTCTGAAATGCCAGCAACAATACAATGATTAATAAATATTTTTTCATAAAAAAGATTGGATTAAGTTGTTAATTTCAAATATATACATACTTACGAAATTTTCTCCCAAGTTATTTCAGAAACTCCTTTATTTTCAAAATAATACTTTAGCTTCTTATTCTTTTCCATAATTAATGATGGATCCTCATCTAAAATTCGTTCAACGCAACTCCGGGCTTCAATCAAAATTTGCTGATCTTTAGCCAGATCCGCCAGTTTCAAATCCAACACTCCACTTTGTTGTGTGCCCTCCAGGTTGCCCGGACCACGTAATCGAAGATCAACTTCAGAAATTTCAAACCCATTATTTGTTTGTACCATGGTGTCTAATCTTATTTTGGCTTCAGATGATAATTTATGACTACTCATTAAAATGCAATACGACTGTTCAGCACCTCTTCCCACACGCCCTCTTAACTGATGCAATTGAGACAATCCAAACTTTTCTGCATTTTCAATTACCATTACCGAGGCGTTAGGTACATTTACTCCAACTTCAATTACCGTAGTTGCCACCATAATATGGGTTTCACCATTTTTAAACCGCTCCATTTCCATATCCTTTTCTGCAGCCTTCATTTTGCCGTGCACAATGCTAACTCTGTACTGTGGAGCAGGAAAAGTATTGGATATATGCTCATACCCATTCATTAAGTCGAGGTAATCCAATTTCTCTGACTCCTCAATTAAAGGATAAACAATATAAACCTGACGGCCCCGGGCAATTTCTTCTTTCAAAAAGCCGAATAATCGCAAGCGATGGTTCTCAAATTTATGTAAGGTTGTAATGGGCTTTCTACCTGCAGGCAACTCATCTATCACTGAAACATCTAAATCTCCATATAAGGTCATTGCCAGTGTACGAGGAATTGGTGTGGCTGTCATGACCAAAATATGCGGAGGATTATTATTCTTCCTCCATAATTTAGCTCTTTGTTCAACGCCAAAACGATGTTGCTCGTCTATAATTACCATCCCCAGATTCTGAAATTGAACTCCGTCTTCAATAAGAGCATGCGTTCCCACCAATAACTTCAGCTCACCGCTCAACAATGCTTCAAACAATCGAGTTCTTTCCTTTTTCTTTGTTGAACCGGTTAATAGACCTACTTCAATGTTCATATTCTTCAGCATTCCTCTTAAAGAATGATAATGCTGAACAGCCAAGATCTCAGTTGGTGCCATCATACAAGACTGATAGCCATTATCAGCTGCAAGCAACATGGTCATGAGAGCTACTACCGTTTTTCCACTTCCTACATCGCCTTGCAATAGTCTGTTCATTTGAAGTCCGGAATAGGTGTCCTGACGAATTTCGCGGACAACTTTCTTCTGCGCAGTTGTTAAATCAAATGGTAAATGATGATTATAAAATGAATTGAAAAGCTCACCAACTACAGAAAAAGTACTTCCATTATACAGTCTCTTTTTTACTTGTTTATTGAATAATAATCTCAATTGAATGAGAAACAACTCTTCAAATTTTAAACGGCTTTGAGCGCGTTGCAGTAAACGAGAGTCTGATGGAAAATGGATTTGAGCAAGAGCTTCACGCTTAGACATAAACTTGTACTGACTCAAGACTTCCTCTGGAAGTGTTTCATCAATAAAATGAGCACCTTGCTGCAAAACCGTATAAATCAGCTTCATTAATCCCTTACTATCCAGAAAAAAAAGTTTCAGTTTTTCTGTTGACGAATAAACTGGTTGAAGAGCTGTTTGGAATTCCTTTTTGCTTTCAGATAATAATTCGAGTTCGGGATGAGGCAGATTGGGTTTATGGTTAAAGAAATTAGGTTTCCCGAAAACAATATATGGCCGACCAATTTGAATATTCTTTTCAACAAATTTAATCCCCTGAAACCAAACCAATTCTAAATGCCCCCCATGATCATCAGCAAGGGTTGCAACTAATCTTTTCTTTCGAGCATCTCCAATTAGTTGCGTGCCTGTTATCACCCCTTTAATTTGAATATATTGTAAATCAGGACTTATCTCTGAGATTCGGTAGAACCGTGTTCTGTCAATATACCTAAACGGATAATGATAAATTAAGTCTCCATAAGTAAAAATACCGAGTTCTTTTTTCAGAATCTCAGCCTTTGAAGGGCCAACGCCCTTTAAGTATTCTATCGGTGTTTCAAAAAAGCTCTTTCTTTCCACTACTACTAAAATACACGAACAAGATTATTTCTCCAATTTCATAACGGGAAGAAGTTTCTTAATGTACTCCAAATTGAAAAGCATTACTGCAATTGCCAGCAAACTGTATGATATCAATTTTTGCAGAGAAAATCCCTCGTGGAAATAGAAATAAGCAACAGCAAAAGCAATAATTGGATTAACATAGATAAGAATTCCGGCTGTTGACGCTGGAATTTTAATCATAGCAAACAAACTTAAAAACAAAGGTATAATCGTAAATACAACTGCTATGATTACAATGTTTATCCAAAAATTGAAAGATGCTGGAATTTCATGCGGGTTCAATAGCTCTAAAGGCAGGATAAAAACACAGGAAATCAATAACTGTATTCCTAACAAGTTTAGTTTGTCAAACCCTTGAATACTACGCTGCGCTATAAGATATCCGGCAAATAATATAGCTACAAAAAAAGACCAAAGTACATCACTTAAATGCCCCCATCCCAAAATAGCTGAACTTATCAGACTTATTCCAATGGCAAGCCATTTTAATTTACTTAGCGGTTCCTTTAAAATCAGGAAAGCGCCAATTGCTGTCAGTAATGGACAAACCATATAAGCAAATGCTCCAGCTTGAACACTCACATTGTTTATAACATAAATAAACGACAACCAATTGCCTGTAAGCAATATACAGGATAGAATAACGATTCTCCAGAGGTGGCTTTTGTTGGCAACGTTCTCTTTATAATGATAAATATCCGCTCTCAATTGTCTTTTTCTGAATATCAGAATAACCAGCACTAAAACAGCGAGTGAAGTAAAGATGCGGTAATCCAGGATCTGCTGAGCTGGAAAAAGACTGAGGTTTCTTAGCACAATGGCAAAGAAACCCCAAATTACCGGAGAAATAAATCCGGCTAAAAAATATTTATACTGTTGTTTTTGCTCCAATTGGCCTTAAAGTTTTACAGCAACAACAGATATTTCGACATTCACATTTTTGGGCAGGCACGCTACCTCAACAGTTTCACGAGCAGGATAATTTCCACTGAAATAGCTTCCGTAAACTTCATTAACGATCGCAAAATCGCTCATGTTTTTCAAGAAAATACCTGTTTTAACCACGTTTTCAAAAGTTAAACCTGCGGCTTCCAAAATCGCACTCAAATTTTTCATAACCTGATGAGCTTCTTTATTTATATCACCAGATACAATTTCATTGGTTTCAGGTACAATTGCAATTTGTCCGGATACAAATAACATATTCCCTGCCCATACAGCCTGATTATAAGGCCCAATTGGTGCAGGCGCATTTTCTGTTTTTACTATAGACTTCATTTATGATTATAATATTAGAATAGATTTTGCGTACTGATCTCTTCAAATTCTGAATGAATTATGTATATAGGAATAAGGTCTATTTAATTAAAAAAACTTCAACAAGCTTATAAATAACCCCTGCCAGAAACATGATAATGGCAATCCTATTGATCCAATGCATTACTTTAATATTGAAGTTAGTTGGACGATTGGGATCTTTTTTTCGGAAGTAGTACAACATATTATGCAAAATTATAAAAAAGGGAGTCCCGATAATAATCAGGACTCCCTTTTTTATAAAATTTTATCGTCTTCTACTTATTGAACTTTGAATTCAACACGACGGTTTTTCTGACGACCTTCTTCAGTGTCGTTCGATGCTACCGGACGAGTTTCGCCGTAACCTTTAGTTGTGATGTTACCTGATTTTACTCCGGCTTTCACTAAAGCTTTTTTCACTGAACTTGCGCGACGTTTTGATAAGTCCATGTTGTAAGCTTCGGTACCTTCTGCTGAAGCGTGACCTTCTAACAACATTTTACCGCCTGAAGCTTTCAATTCGTTCGCCATGTTTTCAATCGCACCCATTGACTCTGGACGTAATTTGTCTGAGTTAAAGTCGAATTGAATGGTGTTGCTTTGCTCAGCTACTGCGGCTGTAGGCTCTGGTTTAGGGAACACGATGGTACGACCTGCACCGTCAACTACGTTGCCTGCTGGAGTATTTGGCTCTTTGTCAAACACATCCGATACGCCGTCTCCGTCAGAATCTTTCTTCATGTTCGATACATCACCTTCTGTAGCGGCTACACGTGATTTCAATGCTTCAACTTCCTGACGTAATTGATCGTCTTTCAACTCATCATACATCAAGGCATAAGGGTTTGCCCAATCTAGGTTTTTCTTCGATTTGTTACCCAAGCTGAAGTTCAAACCTGCATAACCGTACGACCATTTGTCGTTAGCTGAACCATACCAGGTTCTGTCCAAGTTATCCGCATCCAGGAAGTTCATGGTGTAACCTAAGTCCAAACCAATGCGCTCTGATAATTTGAATTTCAAACCACCACCTACTGGGAAGAACTGCTCAGTACGGGTTTCGCTATCTGGCTTGTAACCGGTTAAACCGTAACCACCTTGCACGTATAACGCCACTTTGCTGTCGCGTTTCCACAACAAGCTGGTCAAGTCGATTTGTGCTTGTAAGGAAGCTGCATAGTTAATGGTTGTTTCAAACGAAGAGAAACCAGGGTTGCCCTGTCCGTTTTCATTTGGGTTGTAGGAACCTGATACTTTACCTCCTTGGTAGTCCAATTTCAAGGCAAATGCATGGGTGATTTGCTTTTGAATGTACGCTCCGTAACCAAAGTTTGCATCCCATTCATTGTAATCGTTATGGCCACCTAAGAAGATAACAGGAGCATTAACACCGCCGTTAACCCCAATTGACCATGTGTTGAATTGTTTGGCCCCGCCAAACACTTTCGCGCCACCATCTTGGGCAAACGCAGATAGCCCGCTAAATGCTGCAACCAGCGTTAAAGCTGCTACCTTTTTAAAAGTAGATTTGTTCATAGTCGATCAAATATTAGTTAGATATATATTGTTCAAGTTTAAATATATAGCATAAATGCTAGGCAAATATAGAATATTTTCATTAATTACATAACTTAGCCAAAAATCATACAAGCTTTAACTCAAAGTTATTCTTTCATCAGGAAAACAAAACTAATACTTTACTTCTAAGGCAACTGTCTGCAATTTGATTTTAACACACTGCTTTCAAAATATTAATGTAACAAAATTAATGTGCGCAACCAAATATTGTCTTAACTTTTTGCAATTTAAGGCGATTTTATTAACAATAATTTAATTTTTAAACCTAAAATATCTATCAATTATTTCTAGCTTAACCTTATTACATTCCTTATGATTTATAATCTTAAGAGTCATAATTGCCAATAAATCGATATAAATTAAATCCTGGTTTACTTAGCCCAATAGTTACTTCTTTTAACAATTGAGTTTTATCGATATCATGCATTCTTCTATGTTGAATTATCCGGAAAGCCTTTTCCAGCATTAGAAATGGCTTTTTTTCATTTTCTGCTAAAGGATAATGCTGCTCAATGCGGGAAAACAAATCCCCAACCCCTTCGTTTTTATCGGCAATTGTTTTAATGACAGGAACCTGCCATAGCGAGGCTGGACGTTGATGAACAAGTTTTTGAAGATTACGGGCAAATGTATCAGCCCCAACATGATCTGCTTTATTTACAACGAAAATATCTGCTATTTCCATTAATCCTGATTTAATGGTCTGGATCTCGTCTCCCGCCTCCGGAACCAGAACTACAATTGTTGTATCTGCTAACCCAACAATTTCTACTTCTGACTGCCCTACTCCCACTGTTTCAACAATTATGAAATCAAACGCCGCTGCTTTCATTACATCAACCACTTCAATGGTTTTTGCGGATAAACCGCCCAAAGATCCTCGCGTAGCCAATGACCTAATAAACACATTAGGATTATTGAAGTGTTCAGCCATCCGAATGCGATCGCCTAATAGTGACCCTAAATTAAATGGAGAAGTTGGATCTATAGCAACGACCCCTACTCGCATTCCTTGTTGGGTTATAGTAGAAATCAGCCTGTTAACCAGTGTGCTTTTACCCGCTCCCGGAGGGCCGGTAATACCAATTACAGGAACATTACGTGACAAATCCAAATTAAGTAAGAGTTCTTCGGCACCTTGGATTTCATTTTCAACCCAGCTAATAGCTCTTGAAAGAGCCCTAAAATCACCCTTTTTTATTTTGTTTAGCAAATCGTGAGTCATTCAAGCATGTTTTCAGACTCAAAGTAAAGAAAATATCCGCTGAAACACTCCCACTAATTGTCAATTAGAAGGTATGGTTCAGATTGGTTATTATTTCTACCTTTGTAAGCTAATTTTTCAACAATTAAATGCCACAAAAACTAAGTGCTGTTATAATAACTTATAATGAGGAAAAAAACATTGAACGATGCATTAAATCATTGACTGACTGGGTTGATGAAATTATTGTAGTTGATTCAAAAAGCACCGACAGTACTCCTGAAATTTGCAAAAAATATCCGGTTAAATTCATCAGCGTTGATTGGATGGGTTATGGTCCTACTAAAAACTTTGGCGCTGAAAACGCAGCAAATGAATATATCCTTTCAATTGATGCTGATGAAGCTATTTCTGCTGAACTTAAGGATTCTATACTAAAGGAAAAAAATAAAGGATTTGAAGGAGTTTATTCATTTAATCGTTTAACCAGTTTTTGCGGAAAGTGGATTAAGCATGGAGATTGGTACCCGGACACCAAAGACCGGATTTATCCAAAATCTATCAGCTGGAATGCTTCTGCTGTACATGAAGATCTTTTAATTCCGCCTGATTGCAAAAAAAACCATTTAAAAGGCGATTTACTGCATTATTCGTATTACCAAAAAGAAGACCTGATAAAGAAATATTTAAAATACGCGGAATTAGGTGCCGCCGACAGAAAGGGTAAATCCAAACCCTACCTGTTGTTCAAAGCAATCTCTAGCCCCATTTTTTATTTTATAAAGAACTACTTCTTTAAGCGAGGTTTTTTAGATGGGAAGCAAGGCTTTTTTGTAAACGCTTACGGTTCTTATTATACATTTTTAAAATACAAGCTGGCTTTTAAGCCTACTTCAAAATAATACAAAGGATGAAAACTTATTTCAGACTACTTTCATTCGCTAAACCAATTGGGAAATATGCGGTACCTTATATTTTCACCACCATATTAGCTGTGATATTCGGTACATTAAATTTTGCTTTATTAATACCTTTACTCCAAGCGCTTTTCTCTGAAGACAATACAAAGGCTATTTTAACTAAACCAGAATTCCAATATTCATTTGAATACTTTAAAACCCTTTTCTATTATCATTTTTATCAAGCAAAAGGAACTTATGGAATTTACGGTTCGTTAAAGTTTGTTAGTGTAATAATTGTTTGTTCAGCTTTTTTAAGCAATCTATTCCGATATCTTTCTCAGCGTTTCATGGAAGAGCTTCGTGTTCATACCATGCAAAACCTTCGGGTTAGCGTTTTTGAAAATGTGATGAACATGAATGTCGGCTTTTTTAACAATGAACGAAAAGGAGATATTATCTCAAAAGTAGCTTCCGATGTTCAGGTTGTGCAATTTACAGTAACAAGTACATTGCAGGTAATTTTCCGCGACCCGTTGCAGCTTATTGCTTATTTCATTTTCATGTTTACCGTTTCGGTTAAATTAACGCTCTTTTCAATTCTTGCAGTTCCAATTGCAGGTATTGCAATAGCGGCATTGGTAAAACGCTTAAAAAAACAAGCACAATCACTACAAGAAAGCTATTCAAATATGATTAGCTTTTTGGATGAGGCTCTTTCTGGCATCAAAATCATTAACGCTTTCAATGCCGTACCTTTTATTAAGCAGAAATTTAAAGATGAGAATATTTATTACTCAAGAATAAACTATAAAATGATTCGTCGCCAGCAGCTGGCCTCTCCTATTTCAGAATTTTTAGGCATTGTTACTGTAGCCGGAATTTTATTATATGGGGGATACATGATCACGCATGGACAGTCTGGCTTAACAGCGGCTCAATTTATAGGATATATCGCGGCGTTTTCACAAGTAACCCGTCCGGCTAAGGCTATTTCCGAAGCATTCACCTATATTAACCAAGGACTGGCTGCAGGAGAGCGTGTCTTAGAGCTTGTTGACACCAAGCCTCAAATAGTAGACAAACCGACTGCAATTACCGCAGAATTATTCCGCAATAAAATTGAATTACAAAATGTCGAGTTTTCGTACACCGACCGAATAGTACTGGATAAAGTTTCGTTTGAAATAAATAAGGGAGAAACCGTTGCCTTGGTTGGACCTTCCGGCAGTGGCAAAACCACAATATGTGACCTTCTGCCTCGCTTTTATGATGTAAACGGCGGTTCGATTTTATTCGACGGCGCAGACATAAGAGATCTTAAAATTGACTCCATCAGGGCTCAAATCGGCCTGGTTCCACAAGAGTCTGTTTTATTTAATGATACAATCTTTAACAATATTGCCTTTGGAAAACCCAATGTAACTTTGGAAGAAGTAATTGAGGCCGCCAAAATTGCCAATGCCCATAACTTTATTATGGAAACTGAAGATGGCTATGAAACCAATATTGGCGACAGAGGCGCTAAATTATCTGGAGGCCAGCGCCAAAGATTGTGTATTGCACGTGCTGTTTTAGGGAATCCTCCTATAATGTTATTGGATGAAGCAACTTCAGCTCTGGATACTGAATCAGAGAAACTGGTGCAGGATGCCTTAAATCGTTTAATGCAAAATCGCACTTCGTTAGTAATTGCTCACCGCTTAAGCACCATCCAAAACGCTGATAAAATTATTGTGCTTGAAAAAGGTAAAGTAATTGAGCAAGGCTCCCATCAGGAGTTGTTGACCAAAGAAGGGCTATACTATAAACTAATTAACATGCAGTCGTTTGGTGCGGAAGCATAATTCGAACTAACCAACGTTTTTTGCCATTTTAATGACCACAATCGATCAACACAACCCAATTAAACTAAGTGTCATAATTTGTTGCTTCAACAGCAGCAAATTATTAGGGCCAACCCTGCAAGCACTCTCTTTGCAGAAAAAAACTGAACCATTTAGTTGGGAAATAATTGTTGTTGACAACAATAGTTCTGACAACACTTTTGAATTCGCCGAAAATGAATGGAAACAATTAGGATCTCCTTTTAAATTGCTAGTGGTACGAGAGCCTAATGCCGGATTAATGAATGCCAGAGAGAAAGGCAAAAGTGTAAGCTCTGGAGAGATTTTAATTTTTTGTGATGATGATAATCGTTTAAACGAGAATTACGTTGCAACAGTAATTAACGAATTTGAAAACGATCAAAAACTAGCTGCATTAGGGGGAAGAGGTATCCCCGTATTTGAAACAGAGAAACCGAAATGGTTTGACAAATATGCCATAAACTATGCAGTTGGTAAACAGAAGGGAGCTCAGTCGGTCATAAAAAACCTGTATGGAGCAGGTATTGCTTTACGAAAATCCTATTTGCAGAAGCTGTATGATTCCGGATTTGAACCTAAACTCATAGGAAGAAAGGGCTCCATTTTACTTGCAGGAGAAGATACCGAGTTGGTTTTTGCCCTTCAGTTTATGGATGTTAACATAGGTTATAATGACGACCTAACCTTTGAACATTACTTAACTTCAAAACGCTTAAACTTTGACTATTTATGTGAAATGCGCAAGGGAATTGGCGCAGCACAACCCATTTTAAACTTATATAAGTTGGTTCATGCCAATAAACAGATGGATAAATTTTATTACCTCCGTCAGCTTATTGGTGCTTACACAAAAATGATTAAACAAACCCTGTTTAGTCCAACTTCAACGCGAAGGACTCCTCGCTTAACATATAATCAAGGATACATTCAGGCGCTAAAAGACAGTAAAGCTGAGCTTCATACGTTTATGGAAGAAATTCAAAACTTACAACTTAAATTAAAGAAATCATAATCTCGCTATAGCACTCTACACTTTAATTAACCATGAATAATCATTCATTCAAATACGATTACTTAATTGTAGGAAGCGGTTTATTTGGAGCCGTTTTTGCACACGAAGCTAATTTAAGAGGCTTTAAATGCTTGGTAATAGATAAACGCAATCACTTGGGTGGAAATGTACATTGCAAATCAGTTGAGGGAATTAATGTACATTCTTATGGAGCTCACATTTTTCACACTAATGATAAAGAGATTTGGCAATACGTCAACCAATTTGCCTCATTCAACAACTATATAAATTCTCCTGTAGCCAATTATAATGGGGAACTTTATAACCTTCCTTTCAACATGAACACGTTTTATGAGTTATGGAAGGTCCGCACCCCAAAGGAGGCTCAGGAAATCATTCGCCAGCAAACTGAAAACCTGAACATTGACGAGCCAGCTAATTTAGAAGAACAGGCTATTAAACTGGTTGGAACAGATATTTATGAAAAACTGATTAAGGGTTATACGGAGAAACAATGGGGCAGACCATGTAAAGAACTGCCAGCATTTATCATTAAACGACTTCCGGTTCGCTTTACATTCGATAATAATTATTTCAACGATACTTTCCAGGGAATTCCCATTGGCGGTTATAATAAAATAATTGATGGCTTATTGAAGGACATTGAATGCAAAACAGATATCAATTTTTTTGATGACAGAGCCTATTGGGAGCAACAGGCCAATAAGATTGTATTTACCGGTAAAATAGATGAGTTTTTTGACTATAAATTTGGAGAACTTGAGTATAGAAGTCTCCGATTTGAGGAAGCAACCCTTAATACCAGTAATTATCAGGGTGTAGCCGTAATGAACTATACAGACGCTATCACTCCTTTTACCCGTATTATTGAACACAAGCATTTTGAGTTTGGCCAACAAGACAAGACTGTAATATCTAGAGAATACCCTGCTTCTTGGCATAAGAAGGCAGAACCCTACTATCCTGTAAACAACGAGAAAAACGACAGTTTATATAAACAATACAAGGAGCTGGCCAATCAAACTCCACAAGTAATTTTTGGTGGCCGTCTGGCTGAATATCGCTATTATGATATGCATCAAGTAATTGCATCAGCACTAACCAAAGTAAAAAAAGAATTTCAAAATGATTGACAAGTCAATAAAACTCTATAGCGTTTTTCACAAGCCTTTTATTCAGCCTAAAGAAAACTTTGTTATTCCTATACATGCAGGCAAGGCCCTTTCTAATCAAAAGCTGGATTTCCTTGAAGATAATACAGGCGATAATATATCTGAATTAAATAGCACATTCTGTGAATTAACTGCTCAATATTGGATTTGGAAAAACGAAGACCGATCTCGTTGTGATATTTGGGGCATGTGTCATTATCGTCGTTATTTCACAACAGAAAACTGGTTCAATGCAACTTTTAAAAATAAAAGAACCTACACTAAAATTATTGACCAGCAAAATCTGGACAATGTAGTTAGCCAAAAGCTATATACCCAGATGCAAGAAATATTGCAAACAAGTGATGTTATTTTACCCAAACCAATGGTAATAGCCAAAAGAAATGGGGTTAAGTTAACGCTTGAAGAACATTATTCAACTGACCATTTTGAAAATGACTGGAAAACAACAATTGATGTTATTACTGAAAAATACCCTGATTATTTAAAGAGCATTCCTACGTTTAATAATTCTACCACTATGTCGTTCTTCAATATGATGATCGCTCCATGGAAAATTTGGGATGCCTACCTTACCTGGTTATTTGATGTTTTACTGGAAGTAAAAAACAGGATTAAAGTTAGTGATGACCCTTATCAAAAACGGGTATTCGGATTCCTATCAGAGCGTCTGATCAACCTGTATGTACACCATAACAAACTGAAGATAGCCTATCTTCCTGTGGCTGTATTTGACAATAAGTAATTCACTGAGCTTCCTTTGTTTTTGACAGATAAAAATTTAGCTCTTACTTTTGGTAAGAGCTAAATTTGCTAAAGAGAATGTAATTAATTATACATACTTATTGTTTAATTTCTATCTGTGCTTCTCCTGATTGAAGTCCATACCACTTTCCGGAAATTGTTTTAATTTCGCCATTTAGCTTATTTTTAAGTGTAGCTGTATAATTTGCCGAGAGTTTATACATATTTATCATTAAATTAGCTGTAACCTTACTATTTGCCGGCACCTCCACTGTAACAGTCTGTTCGACTTCCCTCTCTAATTCCGACTTTTCCCCAAAGGTCCATTTGGGCAATGACAACACTCCTACCTCTGCTTGAGTCCCATTAAAACGCGGAACACCAACCTTTGACCGTTCTAGTCTTGTCATATCAAAACCATCAACGTTAGTAAAATCAGATGTTTCATTATAGTCTTTTGAAAGATTAATTGATAAAGATTGTGGAATTGAAGACCTGTTATCCATAGTCCTAGAATAAGTAGGGAACGGAACAAGTGTCACTTTATCATCTGCAGAAAGCGAATATTTGACATTTACCAAATCGTAAATAATCTTTGGTTCTTGAGGTTTAACTTCTTCAATAGGATCATTTGAAGATTTGCATGACAAAGCTATAAAAGCCAAAACCAAAATACATAGATAGGGTTGCTGTTTTAAACTCATGAAGTTATTAATTAAGATGTTAACGCTTTTATTAAGAAAAATGATTAAGACTTGCTAAAGACCCAGTAGGCCTAAACCACAATCAACAATTTTTCTTCTATAAATAGAATGTGTGACAAAAGTAATAAAAACCAAAATAAACCTATGGTTATTTTTGATAATCTACATTCAAGTTACAATGCGAAACTCTGTGTTAATAACAGGCTAAAATAAAAGTGCCCAACTATTAAGCTGGGCACTTTACTATATTCTAATAAGTTTGATTAAAGTTTACGTTTAACTTCCACTTCTTCGTACGCTTCTACAATATCGCCAACCTTAATATCATTAAAGCCTTTAATATTCAATCCACACTCGTAACCCGTTGCAACCTCTTTAACGTCATCTTTAAAGCGTTTTAGAGAGTCTAACTCACCATTGTGAACAACTACGCCATCACGAACAATCCTGATCTTGTTGTTACGGTGAATTTTACCATCCAGTACCATACATCCGGCAATTGTACCCACTTTACTGATTTTGAAGGTTTCACGAATTTCAACGTTAGCAACAATCTTCTCTTCAATTTCTGGAGAAAGCATACCCTCCATTGCCGCCTTAATCTCTTCGATAGCTTTGTAAATTACCGAATACATGCGGATATCGATCTGCTCTTGTTCAGCTAGCTTACGCGCACTGGCTGATGGACGAACCTGGAAACCGATGATGATTGCGTCAGAAGCCGAAGCAAGCAATACATCTGAGTCAGAGATTTGACCAACCGATTTATGAATGATATTAACCTGGATTTCCTCTGTTGAAAGTTTCAGCAATGAATCTGATAAAGCCTCAACCGAACCATCCACATCACCTTTAACAATGATATTAAGCTCTTTAAAGTTACCGATAGCCAAACGACGACCGATCTCATCCAAAGTAATATGTTTTTGCGTACGTAAACCTTGCTCACGCATTAATTGAGTACGCTTATTGGCAATTTCTTTAGCTTCCTGCTCTGTTTTAGCTTCAATAAACTTATCTCCAGCTTGCGGCGCACCTTGCATACCCAATACCAACACAGGTGTTGACGGTCCTGCCTTTGAAATTTTGGCACCAGTTTCATTAAACATCGCTTTTACCCTACCCGAGTGAGAGCCTGCCAAAATTGGATCGCCTACATTTAATGTACCCGTTTGAATCAGAACAGTCGTAACGATACCGCGTCCTTTATCTAAGGCCGCTTCAATAACCGTACCCACCGCCCTACGATTCGGATTGGCTTTCAAATCTAACATTTCTGCTTCAAGCAATACTTTCTCGAGTAGCAGGTCGATATTTAAACCTTTTTTAGCTGAAATTTCCTGAGTCTGATATTTACCTCCCCATTCTTCAACCAAAATATTCATTGCAGAAAGTTGCTCACGAATTCTGTCGGGATTAGCTCCTTCTCTATCTATCTTATTAAATGCAAAAACAATAGGAACATTCGCGGCCATTGCATGATTGATTGCTTCCCTGGTTTGAGGCATTACCGCATCATCTGCCGCAATTACAATAATAGCAATATCGGTTACGTTGGCTCCGCGAGCACGCATGGCCGTAAAGGCTTCGTGACCTGGGGTATCCAAGAACGTGATTTTCTTGCCACTCTCCAACTTCACTTCATAAGCACCAATGTGCTGGGTAATTCCTCCGGCTTCGCCTGCAATTACATTGGCCTTACGAATAAAGTCAAGTAATGAAGTTTTACCGTGGTCAACGTGACCCATTACGGTCACAATTGGCGAGCGGCCTACTAAATCTGCCGGATCGTCAACATCCTCCTCAATCTCTTCCTGCACATCTGCAGAAACAAATTCAACAGAATAACCAAACTCGTCAGCTACGATTGTTAACGTCTCAGCATCTAAACGTTGGTTAATTGATACGAACATACCTAACGACATACATGTTGCAATAACTTTTGTCACCGGTACATCCATCATATTAGCCAACTCATTAGCCGTTACGAATTCTGTAACCTTTAATATTTTCGATTCAAGTTCATCTTGCATCATTTGCTCTTCACGAGATTGTGCATAATCATCACGTTTCTGACGACGGTGCTTACGACCAGCGGCAAATTTATTTTGCTTACCGGCTCCCGTTAACTTAGCAAGAGTCTGCTTAATTTGCTCTTGAACTTTTTTCTCATCTACTTCTTCTTTTTCAGGGCGAGCATGTGCGCCTCTGCTATCAGGACGTTGATGTCCAGGTCTGTTTTCAAAACGTCTTTCTCCACCTTGGCCTTGACGTTGACCGCCTTGACCTTGTCCTTGACGTTGACCGCCCTGACCTTGGCCCGGACGCTGTCCTCCATGACCCTGACCCTGGCCCGGACGCTGTCCGCCTTGACCTTGGCCTTGACGTTGTCCGCCATGACCTTGACCTTGACCCTGGCCACCCTGACCTTGTTGCCCTCCTTGTGGAGCGTTTCCTGCTCCTGGTTGAATATCTTTACGTTTGCGCTTACGTTTATGACGGTCGCTATCAGATGAAGAGGCTACCGGCTGACCTTTACGCTCTACCGGCAACTGTATTTTCCCAATGATATTCGGACCGCTCAATCGTTGAGCTCTGGCACGAATTACATCATCTTCTTTAATTGTTTCCTGACTTGAAGGTTCTTCAACATGAGGAGTAATACTTTCTTCATGCTGAATTTCAGCTTTTACAACAACCGGTTTTTCTTCTTCAGCAATTGAACTTGCTACAGGCTCTTCTTTTTCAACCTTAGCAGCTGGGGCTTCCTGTTTTACATTCTCTTCAACAGGTTTAACCGGCTCTTGAGCAACTACCTGAGGTTTCTCCATTTTTTCTTCAGCAACTACCTGAGGCTCAACAGCTGCAGGCTCTTCTTTATGAATCTTTTTCTTTGGATTTAATGCATCCAAATCAATTTTACCTACCACCTTAACTCCCGGAATCTCTTCAGAACCTGAAACTGGGGTAATTGCAGGTGCTGACGGTGCTGATTCTTGCTCAGGTTTTGGCTCTTCCTGAGCTTCTACTTTAGGCTTTTCAACTACCGGGGCATTCAATGAAACATTCTTAATTAGAATTTCTTCAGGCTCTTCTTCTTTTACCTTCACCTTTTCAAGCAATGATTCATCTATCGATACTTCATCACGACGTACCTTTCCCACGTGAATGTGCTTCGCCTCTTCCTTAATAATTTTACCAAGCTGAAACTCCTTTTGCAATATTGCATACATTTCATCGTTGATCTTAGTGGTTGGCTTTGCATCCACTTTATACCCTTTCTTATTCAGGTGATCAACGGCTGTATTCAAACCGATGTTCAGTTCCTTGGCTACTTTAAATAATTGATATTGTTTGTCTTCTGACATTCCTTCTGTTTAGAATTTCGACTGTAAAAATAGTTATAAGTTATCAGTTAACAGCTATTTTAACTCAATTAAACTGATTTACTTATTTTTTGATTCACTGCATGCCATTTTAGCAGAGGCAATCGTATGGTTATCATCTCAACAACCTGCACTTATAAAAAAGAGCTTATTATTAAGCTCAGGCCTTTGCAAATTATATTGCAAAAGCCTGAACGGATTTCTTATTCAAATTCTGAGCGAAGGATCTGCAATACTTCCTTAACTGTTTCTTCCTCTAAATCAGTACGTTTCACCAACTCGCTTACAGAAAGAGCCAATACACTTTTGGCACTGTCACAACCGATGGCCTTTAATTCATCAATTACCCAGCTATCAATTTCGTCTGAGAATTCTTCTAAGTCCACATCCTCTTCATCTGCATCTTCAGCATCACGGAATACGTCAATATCATATCCGGTTAATTTACCGGCAAGTTTAATATTATGTCCGCCTTTACCAATTGCTAAAGAAACCTGATCTGGCTTTAAGTACACCGAAGCATGCTTTTTATCATCATTAATTTTGATGGATGTAATTTTTGCCGGACTTAAAGCACGTGTGATGTATAACGAGGCGTTATTAGTGTAATTAATTACATCTATATTTTCGTTGCGCAACTCACGTACAATTCCATGGATACGAGACCCTTTCATACCCACGCAAGCACCAACCGGATCAATGCGGTCATCGAATGACTCAACAGCCACTTTAGCACGCTCTCCAGGCTCACGAACGATTTTCTTTATGCTGATCAGACCATCAAAAATTTCAGGCACTTCCAGCTCGAACAAACGTTGCAAGAACGCAGGAGCGGTACGTGAAATAATAATTTTAGGATTGTTGTTGATCATTTCCACTTTTAAAACTACAGCACGAATGCTATCGCCTTTTTTGTAGAAATCGGCAGGAATTTGTTCGATTTTAGGCAACAAAAGCTCATTACCTTCTTCATCTAAAACCAAAATCTCTTTTTTCCATACCTGGTATACTTCACCCACCACAATCTCGCCTACACGATCTTTATATTTTTTATAGATATCGTCTTTCTCAAGCTCCATGATACGCGAAACCAATGTTTGGCGGGCAGCCAAAATGGCTCGACGACCAAAGCTTTCCAACGTAATTTGTTCAATGGCATCATCTCCCACTTCCAAATCAGGATCGATGAGCTTGGCTTCGGCTAATTCTACCTCCAATGCATCGTCTTCCGAAAAACCATCTTCCATCACTTTGCGGGTACGCCAAATCTCAAGGTCACCGTTTTCGGTGTTCAAGATCACGTCACAGTTTTCGTCAGTACCATATTTACGACGTAACATGCTACGGAATACATCCTCCAGCACGCTCATCATGGTTGGTCTGTCAATGTTCTTGAATTGCTTAAACTCCTGAAAAGAGTCTATCAAATTGATGTTGCTCATTTTAATTATTGTTGATCCTTACCCCTAACCAATAATCTGCGTGATTACTGATTACGAATTATCGTTTACTTAAAACTTACTGTTACTTTCACCTCAGCTATTTGATTAAAGCTTAGCTCGCTTTCAATCAATTGTGCCTTTTTTCCTTTTTCTTTTACCGTTTCTTCAATGGTAATTCCGTTTTCTGTTGAACTCAGCAACTTTCCTTCTCTTTTTGCCCCATCATTCAACTTAACAATTACCGTACGGCCTATATTTTTAACAAACTGACGTTGGTGCTTTAACGGATAATCAAGCCCTGCTGAGGATACTTCCAAAGTATAAGCATGATCTATCGCATTCTCTTCTTCTAAATGAAATCCGACGTGTCTGCTCACTGCAGCACATTGATCAATACCCACACCCGTATCGCCATCCAGCAAGATCATTAATTTATTGTTTGGCAACATTTTAATGTCAACAATAAATAAATCCGTGCCGTCTAATTTTTCTTCTACTAACGCTGTTACTCTGTTAATTACTACGCTCATCTACAACATAATAAACAAAAGAGGGGACACCGTCCCCTCTTTTCTCTTTTTGCAACGCAAAGGTAATAAAAAATATTCTGCTTACAAAACCTTTTAGCATCAGGAGTTTAGCATCATGAATTACATCAATAAAATGAGTAAATAGTGAATCAACGAGCTATTTAGTTGCTTCTGCCTGACAATCTGCAGAATAGTTGATTGTGGCTAACAATTCTACGGTTTTGGCCCAATCAGAGCCTCGGAAA
Source organism: Solitalea lacus (assembly GCF_022014595.1). Lineage (NCBI taxonomy): Bacteria > Pseudomonadati > Bacteroidota > Sphingobacteriia > Sphingobacteriales > Sphingobacteriaceae > Solitalea > Solitalea lacus. The sequence goes on from NZ_CP091740.1 coordinate 4,371,050, forward strand.
CTTTGATCATATAACCGTTTGGCATAATCAATATTTTACGCACCAATAAGCATGGAAGATGGCTTGCCTGCACTAACGCATATCTAATTTTCAGAAAAAAGGCTTAAGCAAGTCCCTCACCTACTTAAGCCTTTAGCCTAACCTTTGATCTAATTATTTCTCAAGCATAGGTGCGAAGGCGCAAAGCCGAAGTAAACTCATTATTGACCCAGCATTTTCTTAATATTCTCCACCGTGCCGCCAATCTTTACATCGGGTGCCAGGTTGGCCTTTAGGGTTGTGATTTTGGAGTTAGCAAGATTAATAGAAGAACCCGCGCCGATATCCAGCTTTGCATAGGTAGCATTTCCAATGTGAACAATCATATCCGTAGAATCATTAGCGGTGACGATTAATGAATCAACACCAGGAACAGAGAGGTTTAGCGATTTCAATTCCTTTGCCTTAACAGTCATTTTCTTTCTAAAAAAAGAGTCATTGACTTCTACCGATTCAACATTATCTGCGAAAATCTCTTCGGGCATCTTTTCAAATGAAAGATCTAAGTGGTAGATGCCGCGGTTGCCATATCGATTTTGTCCTGTGATCTTTTGTTCTACATAGAGCGTATCCTGCTTATAGGCAAATGACATGCTGTCGGCAATATTCATTGGCAATCCCTGACTCAGGTTATTTTTTCCGATCCAAAGCTTCAAATACACTCCCCATTGTTTTGTACCGATCAGATTTTTAACACATAACACCCGTACGGGCCTGTTCTGTAATTTAGATCCGATATCTTTTGTTTCCGATTTTTCCGGATGCTTTTGTTTCTCGGCTTCTAACCAATATATTCTTAGGGGTGTAGTGAACACCAGCAATAGAGCTGCTGTACAGAGTATTTTTGTTGAGTTTTTCATGTTTGAATAGGATTACACAGATTTAGCAGATTTACACAGATATTGATTAATGGGCAGTCAGCAGCTTCTTAACATTCTCCATATCGCCCGAAAGCTGTACATCTGGCCCGAGCTTAGTGGTAACGTTATTGATCTTAGCAGAACCGAGATCGAGCGAACAGGTACCGTCCATCTCAATATTGGCCCGATTAATCTTTACATCGTCCTTTATAACAAAACCTGACCGCACTTGGGACTTAATGGTTAATTCGGCAATGGAAATATTGGTCAAATTCATCTGATCAACATTCCTGGCATTAATCCTCAGTGTTTTCCACTGTCCTTGCTCTCCTTCAACCGTTATCTTCTCCACATTGTCAGCAATAATTACCTCAGGCAAAACATCGAATGTTAGACTCACCAAATCATTGATGGTTTGAGAGACTCCGGGACTTGTTTGATTTTCTTTACCCGCGGCCACCTTTTGACTAACAAACAGTGTATCGCCACGAAATGAATAAACCCCATCATCATTCCAGTAAGTTAACTCATCATCCTGTTCGTGTCTTCCCTGTTTAACAGTCAAATAAACGCCTTGCCCATTTACAGGTTTTAGGTTTTTCACGCAAAGTACCCGTATTTTTCTTCCGCTTAACGAGCCCGGCTTAATCGCAGTATCTAAAACGGTTCCTTTAGCTTTTATCCAATACACATGTAAAGGAATAGTCAGCAGCAGCAAGAGTACTGTTGCTATTAATAATTTAATCGACTTGTTCATTGATTTAGGTAGTTGTGGGGTCGTATTCTTTTTTAAACGCTTCGTATTTTGCTTTCAGTTCTTCAAAATCGATATCCAGCAAATACAGATTTCGGAAAAAAGGCATTAATTCATGCGCAATAAATTGTTCCTTGCGATAGGCCTTAATCTTTTCAATGGCATTATCAGCAGCAAAAAAACCGACTCCTCGTTTGTTTATACTAATTTCTTCTTGTTGTAAAATTTCATAAGCACGCAGCACGGTATTAGGATTCACTTCCAGCTCTACCGCCAGTTCACGTACAGAGGGGATGCGCTGCCCCTGCTGCCATTTACCCAGGAGTAACTGCTCGCAGGCAAACTCCACTATTTGCAGGTAAATAGCCTGTTGATCTCTAAATTTCATACCTCTCGTTCTTTAATGCGTAAATAAGTGGCTACCCAAACTAATGCAGGGATCATCAACACCCAGACTATAACTACTATTTGGTGGGGCCATGACATGAGGTATTCTAGTTTCAGAAATTGCTGTAATCCGTAAACATACACACGATTCTCATGCCATTGAACATATCCATAAGTTCCGGCTGCAACAACCAGCAAGGTGCTAACAAATGCATACCGTTTAAACAAAAAAGGCCCCAAGAGAAAGATGGAGGTAAAGATTGAATACAAAGCCAGCAACGCTACAGTATCAAACCAAGCATATTTCAGATCAACATAGGCAAGCTCTTTAAGTAATGATTCGGCACCCCCAGCTTTGGCCATGGAGATATAAGCGTTAATGAAGAAATAATCGATTATGCAAAACACCAGGGTATATACCAATAATAAAGCAGGAAAAACCAAGAGCCAGTTCAGAATGAATTTTTCGAAGCAGGTTGCCGGCTGCATAAGAAAACCAATGGATTTGGCCTTGCCTGATAAATGATTAAACCGCATGTTGGCCCAGCATGCACTCAACAGAATCAAAACAATATTATAAACACCCTCATGTTTATGACGCCAAATCGGATAAGTATAGGAGTCATGACGCGTATTATAACTAAGTTTAATAGCCGACTGGATATTATCTCCCATATAATAAAAGAACATTGAAATAACGATAGCAATAAGCGGTATGGCAAAGAGGTAAAGCCTTCGGTTCTCTGCCCATTCTTTTAGGACGAGCAGCTTAAAACGTTGCAAACTAAATGTGTTGTTCATAGCAATTTATACTAATTGAATGATGTTAATTTAAACTTGACGTTCTTTAATCCGCATCCAGGTGATGATCCAGAACAAGGCAGGAATCACAAACATTAACAGAAGGTAATCAGGGCGAATCCCTCCCGGAAGGGTATAGCTAAAGCCCTGCTTTACTGATTCCGGAATGAGTGAATGCTGCATGGAATTCAATAAGTCCATATAGGTATAAGCTCCTGTTGCAGCCAAAATGATCGTAATCACCACTGCATATTTTCTGAACAGGAGCGGGCCCAACAGAAAGATTGAAGTAAAAATCGGGTAGCATGAAAACTCAGACGGATGTTCCCAGACAGTTTTCAAATCAACAAACACAATTTTATTAACCTCTGTTACTGCCACCCCTGCTTCTTTAGCCATGGAGATATAAGCGGTTATAAATGCATGATCCATCACCCAGTACAAAATGGAGTATACCGTAAAGAAGATGGGAAATACCCATACCCAGTTAATGATCATTTTTTCTGTGGCAGTAGCCGGTAGTAGCAGAAAGTCGATAGATTTAGATTTATGCGATAAACTGTTAAACCGTAAAATCGCTGCAACCACACTAAGAAAGATTAACCCGGTTAAATACTTCATCTCATGGCCAAACTGAAAATTTTTCATCTGTGGGCCCACGTACGAAAGACCATTATTAATTTCTCTTTTTATATCATCCGTGATGTAGAAAAATAAAGAAATAAGAATGATGATTACCGGTATAGCCAGAAGGTAGAACTTCCAGTTCTCCGCCCAATCTTTCTTAAACAGGAGGCCCAAACGATGCATACTTAAAATCTTGTTCATATTATTTTCCATAAGCTATTTATGCCTGTTTCTTCTTAATTAATTGCCAGCACAGTATCCAAATGAGCACGGATACTGCAACCAAAAAGCCTGAGACGATGTAATAATTGAAGGACCCAAACAAAAAATCAGTCTTTATGCACCACCGACTTTCAATGGTATCCCCAAACTTTAGGATAGCAGAAAGTACGACTGCTATCAATAGAAAGCATTTAACTCCAGCATAGCGTTTAAAAAGTAAGTTTCCTATAAAAAAAACAGACGCATATAACAACCAATAATCCATGTAACTATCATTTATTATATGCAAGTGGTTTAGTTTATATTCAAAAAAATACAGGTGCATAATAACATAAGGCAGAATTGAGAAAGGAATTGCATAAACCCAATTCACCAAGAACTTCTCAAAAGCAGTAGCTGGTAGAATTAAAAAGTTAAGCGCTTTTTCATTTTTTGAAAACTGATTAAAGCGTAGAATAGGAAGCCAGACTGTAGTAATAAATAACAGGCCCATGCTCACATTAGCAGCAACAATTTCCTCGTTACCCCTTTTTACTACATTTTCAATCTTCAACATTAAAGGAATTATAGCAATTATGGCTGTCAGTATAAACAGATAAGACGTCCAGTTCTCGACCCAATCTTTTTTAAACAGCAGGCCCAAACGATGCATACTTAACGTAGAGTTCATGGCTTAGTTATTAAAGATTTTGCGGATATGTTGTTTATTCTCGGTGGCGGCGTTAAAGAGCAGCTCCATATCGGGTTTGCTGTCTTCGCCGTATTGGTTTTCAGCTACAGTCAGGTAGCCGGCTAAGGAAGATTCCTGGTACAAAACATTGGCATGCTCGTCAATGGTTTTGGCAACGGTAAAGAGCAAACGCTCAGAAATGCGCTCCATGGTATCGTTCAGCACAATGCTGCCTTCATCCAGAATAATTACCGCATCGATGAGGTTATCCAAATCGCGTACCTGGTGCGTGGAGATTACAATACAGCGCTCCTCATCAATCACTCCGGCCATAATCTTGCGGAACTGCGATTTTGAAGGGATGTCTAAACCGTTAGTTGGCTCATCCATCACTAGAAACTTCGCGTTAGTAGCTACGGCAAATGCAATCAGCAGTTTTTTACGCTGTCCGTACGAAAGGTCCTTAATTTTAGCATCGGCATCCACCTCAAACTCTTTCAGCAATTCATAAAAATACTCCTTGCTGAATGCGCTGTAAAACGGTCCGTTTACATTACAGTATTGCTGCACGCTCAAGTGTGGCAAATCAATTTCTTCAGGAACGAAAAATACTTGTTCCAAAAATGCAGGCTGGCGTTTCCCCGGAATAAAACTCATCGCGGTAATTTCCCCCTGTTTAGGAAACAATAATCCGCAAAGCAGGCGAAGCAACGACGATTTTCCGGCTCCGTTTTTTCCTAATAAGCCGTAAATGTGCCCCGGCTTCAACTCCAGGTTAAGGTCGGTAAATAAAGGCTTTCTTTTGTGATAGCCAAAGTTTAAATGGTTAATGGTAATCATAGATAATTGATATAGTGTTATAGTTTACTAATACACTACAATTGTAAAGATAGTGTTTGATAAATGCAAAAAATCTTGTAAAAAAGTTTAAGGGCTGGGTATAAAAAAGGCTTAAGCAAGCTCCTCGCCTGCTTAAGCCTTTATCCTAAAACCTTGATCTAATTATTTCTCAAGCAAGTTTTTAGCTGTTTCTTCAACAAGCGGTGATTTATCTTTTAACATTTCATGATATATCACTTTATTGTTCTTTGTTTTATACAGTTGATTCAATACGCCAAGCGCTGTTGCCCTAACATATGATTTTTCATCATTCTTGGCTGCATTTAGAACCAACGGATAAAACGTCTCCAAAGAAGTTACAGGTAAAGAAGCTAACGCTTGTAATGCAAAAATGCGGACACCCCATGCCTTATCTGTTAATGCCTTTTTAAAAACCTCCTGAGTTTCCGGACTAGTACTATTGTACTCAAGGTAGGAAAGGGCATCAATCTTATCCATAAACAGTGAGGCTTTATTAAATTGATTTACCCAATCCTGGTTATTTTTAGTCTCCCGTTTCATCCCTAAGAGCATTTTCTCGGCATCAAAATTTACTACATCAGGCTTTTTATCAAATTTAAAAGTAAACTTTTGTGAAGCCTGATTGATTATAATCCGCTTGCGTTCTACCTTATCTTCGAAATAAAAATCGACATCTATAGGCAATTTATACAGTGGAGACTTTTCAAAGTTTTGCAATTGGGCCACGTTTATTTCAACCTGCTTTTCTGCATCATTATAACCCGAAGCAACACTAACTTCCGGGTGTCCCGATGCTAAAAACCACTGATTAAAAAACCAATTCAAATCTTCTCCAGTAGTTTTCTCGAAAGCAATACGTAAATCATGCACTTCGGCAGTGGAATATTTATGTTCAGTAAGGTAATTCTTTAGGGCTGTAAAGAAAGCCTCGTCTCCAACATATTTGCGAAGCATATGTAAAATACGACCACCTTTCTGATAGGATACCAGATCGAACATTTTCTCACGATCATCAATATTAAAACGAATCAGGTTTTTGGATGCGTCGTCTTTAGAACTCAGGTAAGCCATCATATCCATCTGACTTTTGATATCGGCTTCAGCTCTTCCATATTTATGTTCAAACCATAAATACTCACCATAGGTGGCAAAGGATTCGTTTAATGGCAAATTTGGCCAAGACTCACAAGTCACCAAGTCCCCAAACCAATGATGAAACAACTCGTGACAAATGATATCTTCATGAGGTTCATCCAAATGCTCCCTGTCGGTCATCTGAAGCTTATCAAAATGAACCGTAGCAGTAGTGTTTTCCATCGCCCCGGAAACAAAGTCACGAACAACTATTTGTGAATACTTGTCCCATGGATAATCAACTCCCATTTTTGTTGAATAGAACTCGAGCATTTCAGGAGTGTTGCCAAATATCAGTCTTGCATATTTCTCATATTCAGGTTCAACGTAATAGTTTACTTCAACGTTTCTCCATTTATCTTTTACCACAGCAAAATCCCCTACTGCAATCATGGTTAGATAAGTACTATGCATTTTGTCTTGTTTCCAGCTATCAGTTCGGGTACCATCAGAATTCTGCTTAGAGCCAGTCATTATTCCATTAGAAAGAGTAACGTACTTCTTATCAACAGTCAAAGCAATTTCTTGCGTATGTTTCTCCTGGGGACCGTCAATTGTTGGAAACCAACAAGAGTTAGCTTCTGTTTCTCCCTGAGACCAGATTTGTTTCGGCTTTTTAGGATCTTTTCCGTCATTATTAATAAAGTACAAACCTTTATCCTCCGTAATGGCCTTACTTCCTTTTATAATGCGCTTATTGGGCATGGCGACATAATCAAGAAATACCGTGTATTCTTCATTACGCTTATAGGTTCGATCTAGTTTAATTCGAATTGATTCCCCATCGTAATCATATTTCAATGGTTGCTTAGAAGCTCCGGTAAGCAAAGCAACCTCATTTAACTTAAAGCCCTTGGCACTTAATTTCAATGAGTCGGTTGGATAGAAATATGGTTTTAATTTCAACTCCGCCTTACCATAAACAAAAGCACTATCCCATTTAAATTTGAGATCGAGTTTGGTATTAATTAAATCGTTTATTGTAGTATAAGTGGCAAAATAATTTCTATTGCGATGTAAGGAATCTGTTTTTTCAAGTGTATTGTTTGAGTTAGCACTTATTACCATTTCAGGCAATTGCACATGTTTTGTTCCTGAGCAAGCCATCAACGCTACAGATGCAGACAATGCCGAAACTAGTACTTTTCTATTTATCATTCTAAATTCTATGTGTTTCTCTTAAGTAAACCGAAAACAAAAAACTCCCGGCTGTATATTCAAAAGCAAGTATAAGTTGTTTTGACGGTAAAACAGCCGGGAGTCGTAAAATATTACGGATAGATCAGGCCGCTGTTTTTTGCGGCTCAGCCAATAATTCGTTTATGTATTGAGTAAACTCCTTAACAAAGTCAACATAATGCTTGCCGGTACCGGGGCCGCTGAACCCAGTGTGTATCTTTCGCACTTCTCCATTTTTATCAATAATAATGGTGGTAGGAAACCCAAGAATACGATCAAGCATTGGCAAGGCCTCATTCCTTTGTTCAGCCTCGTTGGTTTTATTAGTTACCAGTAAATCGTACTGCACATCAAAACGATCTTTAAACTTAGAAATTGATTTTTTAGAACGTTCAAAATCAGTGGTACGCTCAAAGGCCAATCCAACTATTTCAACTCCTTTCCCTTTATACTGTTTATAAAAATCGGCCAGGAACTTAGTTTCATCCATACAGTTAGGGCACCATGATCCCAGAAGCTGCACAATAACTACTTTGTTATTAAACTTTGGGTCTTTTAAAGAAATGACTTGTTTATTAAGGTTTGGATATGCAAAATCCAATCGTTTTTGGCCCTCCTTTAACTTGGCTAAAGAATAGGCATCAGGCAAGGTGGCCTTTTCATCCCTTGAAGCGCTCCATTCCTCAACATGATTTAATCCGGCATAAAATTTACCTTCACTAATTTTATCTCCATTAATCGATCCTGTAAATAAATAAGCATGAGAACCATCAAAGCATGATAAATAAAAATCATTATCGGCAACAATACCTTCAAGGTACCTATAATCACCTGTAGTAGTTAAAAAGGTGCCAGTTAATTTATTATCCTGTTGAACAAACTCTCCAATGGCAATTGTGCTGTCTTTACCGTCGGCAAACGTAGCAGCCCATTTCCCTGAAACATTGCTCGTAGCTTTCACTTTTGATTTCTCAAAACGCCAATAAGTATCCGGTTCTGCAATGAATGGCATTGAAACATCCTTATTGGCCAAATGCTTAATCCAAAACCCCTTAATCGCATCACCTTCAAATCGGCCCACAAATTCAGATTCAAAAAACGGCATTTTAATAAACACCGAATCATCCTTTATTATAATGTCATCCACAAGCAAGCGTTCGTCACCATTAATAATTTCAATATTAGGTTCGTTCTTCTTGTCATGAATCAAATTAAAATTGAAAGGAATTTCTTTTCCCGATTCTGTTTTTAATGTTGCACGCCATACACCATTTTGCATCATCGTAGCTCCGTTATCAGCACATCCGGTAAACAATAAGCTGGTAAGGATCAATCCAATTAAATACTTCATCTTAAATACAAGTCTTTATGATTGTGGTTCAATTTACTTATCGGTGACTCAATTAATTATAAAAGTAACCCTTTTAGCAATATTTCAATTTGGAAAAAACAAAAAAGCGACAACTACAAGTTGCCGCCCCTCCAATTTATTGATTGACTTTGCTGTTACCAGCAGATTCTTATTTCAACACTTCACGACTAATTACAATACGCTGAATTTCAGAAGTACCTTCGTAAATCTGGGTAATTTTTGCGTCACGCATTAATCGTTCCACGTGGTATTCTTTTACATAACCATAGCCTCCATGTACCTGAACAGCTTCCACAGTGGTTTTCATAGCCGTTTCTGAAGCAAATAATTTGGCCATAGCACTAGCCTGAGCATATGGCAGGTGTTGATCCTTTAACCATGCTGCCTTAAAGCAAAGCATACGGGCTGCCTCAATCTGAGTTGCCATATCTGCCAACTTGAACTGAATGGCCTGATGATCAGCAATTGGTTTACCGAATGCTTTACGTTCTTTAGCGTATTGAGTAGCTAGTTCAAAAGCTCCGGATGCAATTCCCAATGCCTGAGAAGCAATACCAATACGACCTCCTTCAAGGGTTTTCATAGCAAACTTAAATCCAAACCCATCTTCTCCAATTCGGTTTTCCTTTGGAACTATAACGTCTGTAAACATCAACGAGTGGGTATCAGAGCCCCTGATGCCTAATTTATTTTCTTTAGGCCCTACTGTAAAGCCAGGCATTCCTTTTTCAATAATAAACGCATTAATGCCTTTATGTCCTTTAGCTACATCAGTTTGAGCGATAACCAAATAAACAGAAGCGCTATTACCATTGGTAATCCAGTTTTTGGTTCCGTTTAACAGGTAATGATCGCCCATATCAATAGCAGTAGTGCGCTGCGAGGTAGCATCAGACCCAGCTTCAGGTTCAGATAAACAAAAGGCTCCAATCATCTCGCCTTTGGCTAAAGGCACCAGGTATTTTTGTTTTTGTTCTTCGGAACCGTATTGTTCAAGACCGTAGCAAACCAAAGAGTTATTTACAGAAACAACCACAGATGCAGACGCATCAACTTTAGAAAGCTCTTCCATAACCAACACATAAGATATAGCATCCAAACCACTACCTCCGTATTTAGGATCAACCATCATTCCGAGGAAACCAAGTTCACCCAATTTCTTTATTTGTTCGGCAGGAAACTTTTGGTGTTCGTCACGCTCAATCACGCCCGGTTTTAACTCATTTTGAGCAAAATCCCTTGCGGCCTTTTGTATCATCAGGTGTTCTTCTGTAAGCTGAAAATGCATAATTCTGTTCAGTTAAGATAAAATTTATTAAGGTTAATGAGCTCCAAATCTATCACAAAAACAATGTTTTAAAAACAAATTCCTGAAAAAATATACTATTTAAAAAAACAGTCTATTTTCTTTATCAACTTTAAAAAAAATGGCTTTTAAACTTAACAAGTGTAAGAATTAACAGGATCCTTAGGACGTCACCTATTTGAGGAAATGGGTCCGTTCTTTTCTTAATAGAAATAATTAAGTTTAAAAAATAAATGACGACCTATGCTTGTTGCTTTATTTTACGTTCAATTGCAGAAGTAGAGTAACCATCAATGTAGTCAATTGTTTTAACCTCTCCCCCCTTGCCTAATACCACATCGGCACCAACAATTTGATCGATAGTATAATCACTGCCTTTCACCAAAACATCAGGCTCCAAAAACTTAATCAATTCATACGGGGTAGACTCATCAAACAATACCACTGCATCTACAAAGCCCATCGATGCTAAAATCATCGCTCTCGAATGCTCATCCTGAATGGGACGGGTTGGTCCTTTTAACCCTTTTGTAGATGCGTCAGAATTTAAACCTATCACCAAATGTTGCCCTAAATCAGCTGCTTTAGAAAGATAATCAACATGACCTAGATGCAATAAATCGAAGCAACCATTTGTAAAGACCACCTTTTCCCCTAAAAACTGCCATATAGCAATTTTACGCTTAAGATCTTCTTTCAACATTACTTTTGATGCGATATATTGATTATTGGTCATTATATAGAGTTATTTAGTTTTAAAGACAGCCCCTGAATTAGAATCGTTCCAATGCTGAACAAAATAAATAGTTACAACACTGACCGAGCTTTTATATTTGATTTTTGGGTAAACAATAGCGAGAAAAAGCCTAGTGATCCGAAGATAATTATCATCAACGTTTGCGTTCCATGCGAAATAGTTGCATAAGCCAAGCCATCTATTTCTGCAATTCCATATAAAATCAATCCTTTAGAAACAATCCAATGAAAGGCCCCCAAACCACCCTGAACCGGAGCAGCCATACCTAAGCTACCAACAGTTAACACAAACAAAGCCGTTAAAAGAGTCAAGCTTGATGTTGGTGACAATGCAAAAAACATTGTATAAGTAGAAAACAAATAGAGCACCCACAATAAGAATGTATACAAAAGAAACCCTGATGAGCTTTTTAACTTTCCAATGCTGGCAAGTCCATGAGAGATTCCCTCTAAAAGCCCCATTATTTTTTTACCTATTGCAGACTGATAGACCTGATGTTTATATTTTTTAAAAATTATTATTGATAACACCAACAATCCAATTGATACTCCAACTGCAACAATCAACATTGAAGTGTTGCCCGTTAGCTTCTCAATAATGCCTTTAAGCAAGTTATCATAAACGAAGCTACTTATCCGATCAAACTGTAATAAGACTGTCAGCACCAAAATAGCTATCAATGAAAGCAAATCGACCACCCGTTCAACTATAACTGTCCCAATCAATTTATCCATTGGAACTTTATCTGTTTTGGTCAAAGTACCACACCGCACCACTTCTCCTAAACGCGGAAAAGCCAAATTTGCGGCATAGCCTACCAACACGGCAATAAAGGTATTACTACTTTTAGGTTTATGCCCCAATGGTTCAATAAGCATATTCCAGCGTACGGCCCTTACATAGTGTGCCACCATAGTAACAATGGCAGAAATAGCAACCCAGTAAAAATTGGCTGACTTTAACTTCAACATGATCAGGGAGATATCCTGCCCTTTAAACGCCAGATATAACATGGCAACACCCAACCCAATAAAGAATGAGTATTGCAAAACAGACTTAATGCTTTGATTCAATTGTTATTATTTAATTAAGCGATTTTGCTGATCTGGGAAAACAACTACGGGTTTATGCTTCTTGGCTTCTTCAAAATCCATAGTGGCATAAGAAATAACGATAACAATATCGCCAACCTGAACTTTACGAGCAGCAGGGCCATTTAAACAAACTGTACCAGTACCTCGCTCGCCTTTGATAATGTAAGTCTCAAAACGTTCACCGTTATTGATGTTTACAATTTGTACCTTTTCATTTTCAATCATGTTAGCAGCATCTAGCAAATCTTCATCAATAGTGATGCTTCCAACATAATGCAATTCGGCCTGGGTTACTTTAACCCGGTGTATTTTAGACTTTAATACTTGGATCAACATAAGGGAGGCAAAATTAGTAAATGTATTTGGATGAAGAAAACCAATGAACGAATGTTCGCAATTTCTAAATTAACCCTAATACCAACATTGTTAATATGATGAGTTAACTTTAATTAACATTAATAGTATACATTAACCTTATCGATCATCAAAAAATACAATTTATTTTTTGGATAATCCTATTACAACACACTCCAGCTAAAAAGCGGCTCCATTTCTGAAGCCGCTTTTCAATTAAGTTTTCAGGCATTATTTATCGCATTATTACAACGAAACCTGAATAACTCGTCCATTTATTTGAATCACCTTTTACTTTAAGCACATAATAATAGGTTGCAGAAGGAAGGTCTGAACCATTCCACGTGCTATTATAATTTCTGCCCTTGTAAACTTCATTACCCCAACGATTATAAATATAAATCTCATTCTCTACCCCCGCTAGCCCATCAATTATAAATGTTTCATTAACACCATCTCTATTTGGAGTGAATACATTAGGAATGAAAAATCCTAATATTAAACGACTATCGGTTGAAGTATTATTGGACATATTTGGATCAAACTGGTTACCTCTAACGGTTGCAGTATTTACGATCCATCCACCTTTTGTTGACTTAACCTTTAAGGTAAGTGTTTGACGAGAATTTACACTTAAACTGCCAAGATTCCAGGTTATTGTTCGATTAGCCGGATTAAAGGAGTAGGTTCCTACACTTGCAGAAGCATCTACAAACTCCAACTCAGAAGGCAAAACATCCGTTGCAACCACACCGGTAGCATTATTTACTCCATTATTTCCTACAGTAATCTGATATTCAAACACTTCGTCGCGTTTCAAATCGGTTCCCAAGGAAACTTTTGTAATTGCAAGATCTGTAGTAAGACGATTCACAGTAATTGTTACTGTTGCTACATTACTATTTGCGTTACCATCGTTTGCATTATAGGTAAAGGTATCAACACCGTAGAAGCCAATATTAGGAACATATGTAAATGAGCCATCAGCATTCAAAGTTAAAGAGCCATTTGTAGTAGTTGTGACCAAATGCGCTGTCAATGGATCTTTCTCAGGATCAGAATCATTCTTTAATATCCCAGAGGCTGGCTCGACAATAGAAACATTTTCTGTTGTAGTATAACTGTCATTAACCGCAATAGGCGGATTATTTACTGTAAAGCTCACATTGGCGGTGGCAGTTGCTCCACAAGGATCAGTAACTCTATAAGTGAATACCTCTACACCAGAAAATCCTGCAGCAGGAGTATAGGTAAACGATCCGTTAGCTTGTAAACTTAGCAAACCTCTATTAGTATTAGGCAAAACAATGTAAGTTAACGCATCACCATCTGGATCTGAGTCATTTGTAGCCACTGTATTATTAATTGCAGTTCCAGCTAATGTACTAAAGGCCTCTCCAACTGCTACAGGAGCACGGTTACTACTGTTAATAGTAATACTGCGAACCACTGAACCACAAGCATTCGTTACTGTTACCTGATAAACACCCACACTCAGTCCATTCAAATTAGGCGCTGCAATCGATGCGCCGTCTTTGGCCCATGAAACAGAAGGATTATTTCCATCTGTTATGGTCAATATTGCTGCACCATTGTTGTTTGTTGGGCAGACAGCATCGCGGGTTTTGACAAAGGTAACCGCTGGTACCGTTGGCACGGCATTGATCACCACCGAGGTGGCACTGGATATACAGCCCGCCGCATCACGCGCCGTTACCGGATAGGTGCCCGGCGTCAGGCCCGCAAAGGTGGTCGAGCTCTGGTAGGTCGCCCCGTCGATTGAATACTCCATTCCTGCCACGCCCGTCACCCGGATCGTACCGGTGGCAAGCGTACAGCTAGGCTGCGCCGAGGCACTGGCCACTGGCGCTGCCGGTGCGTTTGGCACGGCATTGATCACCACCGAGGTGGCACTGGATATACAGCCCGCCGCATTGCGCGCCGTCACCGGATAGGTGCCCGGCGTTAGGCCCGCAAAGGTGGTTGAGCTCTGGTAGGTCGCCCCGTCGATTGAATACTCCATTCCTGCCACGCCCGTCACCCGGATCGTACCGGTGGCTAGCGTACAGCTAGGCTGCGCCGAGGCACTGGCCACTGGCGCTGCCGGTGCGTTTGGCACGGCATTGATCACCACCGAGGTGGCACTGGATATACAGCCCGCCGCATCACGCGCCGTCACCGGATAGGTACCCGGCGTTAGGCCCGCAAAGGTGGTCGAGCTCTGGTAGGTCGCCCCGTTGATTGAATACTCCAACCCTGCCACGCCCGTCACCCGGATCGTACCGGTGGCAACCGTACAGCTAGGCTGCGCCGAGGCGCTGGCCACTGGCGCTGCCGGTGCGTTTGGCACGGCATTGATCACCACCGAGGTGGCACTGGATATACAGCCCGCCGCATTGCGCGCTGTTACCGGATAGGTGCCCGGCGTTAGGCCCGCAAAGGTGGTTGAGCTCTGGTAGGTCGCCCCGTTGATTGAATACTCCAACCCTGCCACGCCCGTCACCCGGATCGTACCGGTGGCGACCGTACAGCTAGGCTGCACCGAGGCACTGGCCACTGGCGCTGCCGGTGCAGAATCAACCCTTACCGTGCTGCTCGCTGGCAATGACACACAGCTTGTGGCCGTATTGGTGATGACTACACTATAGGTGCCGGCCACTGTGGTCGTGAAGCTGGCGACGTTACCCGGAGCAGGTACTCCTGCCGGTACGGTCCATGCATAATTATAGGCGCCCGCTGCACCTGGAGTGGCGGTAATCGTTGCTGGGCTACCTGCACAGACGGCCGGCGAGTTCACCGTTACCGTTGGCAAGGCCGGTGCGGTATTGATCACCACCGAGGTGGCACTGGATATACAGCCCGCCGCATCACGCGCCGTTACCGAATAGGTACCCGGCGTTAGGCCCGCAAAGGTGGTCGAGCTCTGGTAGGTCGCCCCGTTGATTGAATACTCCATCCCTGCCACGCCCGTCACCCGGATCGTACCGGTGGCAAGCGTACAGCTAGGCTGCGCCGAGGCACTGGCCACTGGCGCTGCCGGTGCGTTTGGCACGGCATTGATCACCACCGAGGTGGCACTGGATATACAGCCCGCCGCATCACGCACCGTTACCGGATAGGTGCCCGGCGTTAGGCCCGCAAAGGTGGTCGAGCTCTGGTAGGTCGCCCCGTTGATTGAATACTCCATTCCTGCCACGCCCGTCACCCGGATCGTACCGGTGGCAAGCGTACAGCTAGGCTGCGCCGAGGCACTGGCCACTGGCGCTGCCGGTGCGTTTGGCACGGCATTGATCACCACCGAGGTGGCAGAGGAGATACAGCCCGCCGCATCACGCGCCGTCACCGGATAGGTACCCGGCGTTAGGCCCGCAAAGGTGGTTGAGCTCTGGTAGGTCGCCCCGTCGATTGAATACTCCATTCCTGCCACGCCCGTCACCCGGATCGTACCGGTGGCAACCGTACAGCTAGGCTGCACCGAGGCACTGGCCACTGGCGTTGCCGGTGCGTTTGGCACGGCATTGATCACCACCGAGGTGGCGCTGGAGATACAGCCCGCCGCATTGCGCGCCGTCACCGGATAGGTGCCCGGCGTTAGGCCCGCAAAGGTGGTTGAGCTCTGGTAGGTCGCCCCGTCGATTGAATACTCCATTCCTGCCACGCCCGTCACCCGGATCGTACCGGTGGCGACCGTACAGCTAGGCTGCACACTGGCACTGGCCACTGGCGCTGCCGGTGCAGAATCAACCCTTACCGTGCTGCTCGCTGGCAATGACACACAGCTTGTAGCCGTATTGGTGATGACTACACTATAGGAGCCGGCCACTGTGGTCGTGAAGCTGGCGACGTTACCCGGAGCAGGCACTCCTGCCGGTACAGTCCATGCATAATTATAGGCGCCCGCTGCACCTGGAGTGGCGGTAATCGTTGCTGGGCTGCCTGCACAGACGGCCGGCGAGTTCACCGTTACCGTTGGCAAGGCCGGTGCGGCATTGATCACCACCGAGATGGCAGAGGAGATACAGCCCGCCGCATCACGCGCCGTCACCGGATAGGTACCCGGCGTTAGGCCCGCAAAGGTGGTCGAGCTCTGGTAGGTCGCCCCGTCGATTGAATACTCCATTCCTGCCACGCCCGTCACCCGGATCGTACCGGTGGCGACCGTACAGCTAGGCTGCGCCGAGGCACTGGCCACTGGCGCTGCCGGTGCGTTTGGCACGGCATTGATCACCACCGAGGTGGCGCTGGAGATACAGCCCGCCGCATCACGCGCCGTTACCGGATAGGTACCCGGCGTTAGGCCCGCAAAGGTGGTTGAGCTCTGGTAGGTCGCCCCGTTGATTGAATACTCCATTCCTGCCACGCCCGTCACCCGGATCGTACCGGTGGCGACCGTACAGCTAGGCTGCGCCGAGGCACTGGCCACTGGCGCTGCCGGTGCGTTTGGCACGGCATTGATCACCACCGAGGTGGCGCTGGAGATACAGCCCGCCGCATCACGCGCCGTCACCGGATAGGTACCCGGCGTTAGGCCCGCAAAGGTGGTTGAGCTCTGGTAGGTCGCCCCGTTGATTGAATACTCCATTCCTGCCACGCCCGTCACCCGGATCGTACCGGTGGCAACCGTACAGCTAGGCTGCGCCGAGGCACTGGCCACTGGCGCTGCCGGTGCGTTTGGCACGGCATTGATCACCACCGAGGTGGCAGAGGAGATACAGCCCGCCGCATTGCGCGCTGTTACCGGATAGGTGCCCGGCGTTAGGCCCGCAAAGGTGGTTGAGCTCTGGTAGGTCGCCCCGTTGATTGAATACTCCATCCCTGCCACGCCCGTCACCCGGATCGTACCGGTGGCGACCGTACAGCTAGGCTGCACACTGGCACTGGCCACTGGCGCTGCCGGTGCAGAATCAACCCTTACCGTGCTGCTCGCTGGCAATGACACACAGCTTGTGGCCGTATTGGTGATGACTACACTATAGGTGCCGGCCACTGTGGTCGTGAAGCTGGCGACGTTACCCGGAGCAGGCACTCCTGCCGGTACAGTCCATGCATAATTATAGACGCCCGCTGCACCTGGAGTGGCGGTAATCGTTGCTGGGCTGCCTGCACAGACGGCCGGCGAGTTCACCGTTACCGTTGGCAAGGCCGGTGCGGCATTGATCACCACCGAGGTGGCAGAGGAGATACAGCCCGCCGCATCACGCGCCGTCACCGGATAGGTACCCGGCGTTAGGCCCGCAAAGGTGGTCGAGCTCTGGTAGGTCGCCCCGTCGATTGAATACTCCATTCCTGCCACGCCCGTCACCCGGATCGTACCGGTGGCGACCGTACAGCTAGGCTGCGCCGAGGCACTGGCCACTGGCGCTGCCGGTGCGTTTGGCACGGCATTGATCACCACCGAGGTGGCGCTGGAGATACAGCCCGCCGCATCACGCGCCGTTACCGGATAGGTGCCCGGCGTTAAGCCCGCAAAGGTGGTTGAGCTCTGGTAGGTCGCCCCGTCGATTGAATACTCCATTCCTGCCACGCCCGTCACCCGGATCGTACCGGTGGCAACCGTACAGCTAGGCTGCGCCGAGGCACTGGCCACTGGCGCTGCCGGTGCGTTTGGCACGGCATTGATCACCACCGAGGTGGCAGAGGAGATACAGCCCGCCGCATTGCGCGCTGTTACCGGATAGGTGCCCGGCGTTAGGCCCGCAAAGGTGGTTGAGCTCTGGTAGGTCGCCCCGTTGATTGAATACTCCATCCCTGCCACGCCCGTCACCCGGATCGTACCGGTGGCGACCGTACAGCTAGGCTGCACACTGGCACTGGCCACTGGCGCTGCCGGTGCAGAATCAACCCTTACCGTGCTGCTCGCTGACAATGACACACAGCTTGTGGCCGTATTGGTGATGACTACACTATAGGTGCCGGCCACTGTGGTCGTGAAGCTGGCGACGTTACCCGGAGCAGGCGCTCCTGCCGGTACAGTCCATGCATAATTATAGACGCCCGCTGCACCTGGAGTGGCGGTAATCGTTGCTGGGCTGCCTGCACAGACGGCCGGCGAGTTCACCGTTACCGTTGGCAAGGCCGGTGCGGCATTGATCACCACCGAGGTGGCAGAGGATATACAGCCCGCCGCATCACGCGCCGTTACCGGATAGGTACCCGGCGTTAGGCCCGCAAAGGTAGTTGAGCTCTGGTAGGTCGCCCCGTTGATTGAATACTCCATCCCTGCCACGCCCGTCACCCGGATCGTACCGGTGGCAACCGTACAGCTAGGCTGCGCCGAGGCACTGGCCACTGGCGCTGCCGGTGCGTTTGGCACGGCATTGATCACCACCGAGGTGGCAGAGGAGATACAGCCCGCCGCATCACGCGCCGTCACCGGATAGGTACCCGGCGTTAGGCCCGCAAAGGTGGTTGAGCTCTGGTAGGTCGCCCCGTTGATTGAATACTCCATTCCTGCCACGCCCGTCACCCGGATCGTACCGGTAGCGACCGTACAGCTAGGCTGCGCCGAGGCACTGGCCACTGGCGCTGCCGGTGCGTTTGGCACGGCATTGATCACCACCGAGGTGGCAGAGGAGATACAGCCCGCCGCATCACGCGCCGTCACCGGATAGGTGCCCGGCGTTAGGCCCGCAAAAGTGGTTGAGCTCTGGTAGGTCGCCCCGTTGATTGAATACTCCATTCCTGCCACGCCCGTCACCCGGATCGTACCGGTGGCAAGCGTACAGCTAGGCTGCGCCGAGGCACTGGCCACTGGCGCTGCCGGTGCGTTTGGCACGGCATTGATCACCACCGAGGTGGCACTGGATATACAGCCCGCCGCATCACGCGCCGTCACCGGATAGGTACCCGGCGTTAGGCCCGCAAAGGTGGTTGAGCTCTGGTAGGTCGCCCCGTCGATTGAATACTCCATTCCTGCCACGCCCGTCACCCGGATCGTACCGGTGGCAACCGTACAGCTAGGCTGCGCCGAGGCACTGGCCACTGGCGCTGCCGGTGCGTTTGGCACGGCATTGATCACCACCGAGGTGGCGCTGGAGATACAGCCCGCCGCATTGCGCGCCGTTACCGGATAGGTGCCCGGCGTTAGGCCCGCAAAGGTGGTTGAGCTCTGGTAGGTCGCCCCGTCGATTGAATACTCCATTCCTGCCACGCCCGTCACCCGGATCGTACCGGTGGCGACCGTACAGCTAGGCTGCACACTGGCACTGGCCACTGGCGCTGCCGGTGCAGAATCAACCCTTACCGTGCTGCTCGCTGGCAATGACACACAGCTTGTAGCCGTATTGGTGATGACTACACTATAGGAGCCGGCCACTGTGGTCGTGAAGCTGGCGACGTTACCCGGAGCAGGCACTCCTGCCGGTACAGTCCATGCATAATTATAGGCGCCCGCTGCACCTGGAGTGGCGGTAATCGTTGCTGGGCTGCCTGCACAGACGGCCGGCGAGTTCACCGTTACCGTTGGCAAGGCCGGTGCGGCATTGATCACCACCGAGGTGGCGCTGGAGATACAGCCCGCCGCATCACGCGCCGTCACCGGATAGGTACCCGGCGTTAGGCCCGCAAAGGTGGTTGAGCTCTGGTAGGTCGCCCCGTCGATTGAATACTCCATTCCTGCCACGCCCGTCACCCGGATCGTACCGGTGGCAACCGTACAGCTAGGCTGCGCCGAGGCACTGGCCACTGGCGTTGCCGGTGCGTTTGGCACGGCATTGATCACCACCGAGGTGGCGCTGGAGATACAGCCCGCCGCATTGCGCGCCGTTACCGGATAGGTGCCCGGCGTTAGGCCCGCAAAGGTGGTTGAGCTCTGGTAGGTCGCCCCGTCGATTGAATACTCCATTCCTGCCACGCCCGTCACCCGGATCGTACCGGTGGCGACCGTACAGCTAGGCTGCACACTGGCACTGGCCACTGGCGCTGCCGGTGCAGAATCAACCCTTACCGTGCTGCTCGCTGGCAATGACACACAGCTTGTGGCCGTATTGGTGATGACTACACTATAGGTGCCGGCCACTGTGGTCGTGAAGCTGGCGACGTTACCCGGAGCAGGCACTCCTGCCGGTACAGTCCATGCATAATTATAGACGCCCGCTGCACCTGGAGTGGCGGTAATCGTTGCTGGGCTGCCTGCACAGACGGCCGGCGAGTTCACCGTTACCGTTGGCAAGGCCGGTGCAGCATTGATCACCACCGAGGTGGCAGAGGATATACAGCCCGCCGCATCACGCGCCGTTACCGGATAGGTACCCGGCGTTAGGCCCGCAAAGGTGGTTGAGCTCTGGTAGGTCGCCCCGTTGATTGAATACTCCATTCCTGCCACGCCCGTCACCCGGATCGTACCGGTGGCAAGCGTACAGCTAGGCTGCGCCGAGGCACTGGCCACTGGCGCTGCCGGTGCGTTTGGCACGGCATTGATCACCACCGAGGTGGCAGAGGATATACAGCCCGCCGCATCACGCGCCGTTACCGGATAGGTACCCGGCGTTAGACCCGCAAAGGTGGTTGAGCTCTGGTAGGTCGCCCCGTCGATTGAATACTCCATTCCTGCCACGCCCGTCACCCGGATCGTACCGGTGGCAAGCGTACAGCTAGGCTGCGCCGAGGCACTGGCCACTGGCGCTGCCGGTGCGTTTGGCACGGCATTGATCACCACCGAGGTGGCAGAGGAGATACAGCCCGCCGCATTGCGCGCTGTTACCGGATAGGTGCCCGGCGTTAGGCCCGCAAAGGTGGTTGAGCTCTGGTAGGTCGCCCCGTTGATTGAATACTCCATCCCTGCCACGCCCGTCACCCGGATCGTACCGGTGGCGACCGTACAGCTAGGCTGCACACTGGCACTGGCCACTGGCGCTGCCGGTGCAGAATCAACCCTTACCGTGCTGCTCGCTGGCAATGACACACAGCTTGTGGCCGTATTGGTGATGACTACACTATAGGTGCCGGCCACTGTGGTCGTGAAGCTGGCGACGTTACCCGGAGCAGGCGCTCCTGCCGGTACAGTCCATGCATAATTATAGACGCCCGCTGCACCTGGAGTGGCGGTAATCGTTGCTGGGCTGCCTGCACAGACGGCCGGCGAGTTCACCGTTACCGTTGGCAAGGCCGGTGCGGCATTGATCACCACCGAGGTGGCGCTGGAGATACAGCCCGCCGCATCACGCGCCGTCACCGGATAGGTACCCGGCGTTAGGCCCGCAAAGGTAGTTGAGCTCTGGTAGGTCGCCCCGTTGATTGAATACTCCATTCCTGCCACGCCCGTCACCCGGATCGTACCGGTGGCAACCGTACAGCTAGGCTGCACCGAGGCACTGGCCACTGGCGCTGCCGGTGCGTTTGGCACGGCATTGATCACCACCGAGGTGGCGCTGGAGATACAGCCCGCCGCATTGCGCGCCGTTACCGGATAGGTGCCCGGCGTTAGGCCCGCAAAGGTGGTTGAGCTCTGGTAGGTCGCCCCGTCGATTGAATACTCCATTCCTGCCACGCCCGTCACCCGGATCGTACCGGTGGCGACCGTACAGCTAGGCTGCACACTGGCACTGGCCACTGGCGCTGCCGGTGCAGAATCAACCCTTACCGTGCTGCTCGCTGGCAATGACACACAGCTTGTAGCCGTATTGGTGATGACTACACTATAGGAGCCGGCCACTGTGGTCGTGAAGCTGGCGACGTTACCCGGAGCAGGCACTCCTGCCGGTACAGTCCATGCATAATTATAGGCGCCCGCTGCACCTGGAGTGGCGGTAATCGTTGCTGGGCTGCCTGCACAGACGGCCGGCGAGTTCACCGTTACCGTTGGCAAGGCCGGTGCGGCATTGATCACCACCGAGGTGGCAGAGGAGATACAGCCCGCCGCATCACGCGCCGTCACCGGATAGGTACCCGGCGTTAGGCCCGCAAAGGTGGTCGAGCTCTGGTAGGTCGCCCCGTCGATTGAATACTCCATTCCTGCCACGCCCGTCACCCGGATCGTACCGGTGGCGACCGTACAGCTAGGCTGCGCCGAGGCACTGGCCACTGGCGCTGCCGGTGCGTTTGGCACGGCATTGATCACCACCGAGGTGGCGCTGGAGATACAGCCCGCCGCATCACGCGCCGTTACCGGATAGGTACCCGGCGTTAGGCCCGCAAAGGTGGTTGAGCTCTGGTAGGTCGCCCCGTTGATTGAATACTCCATTCCTGCCACGCCCGTCACCCGGATCGTACCGGTGGCAAGCGTACAGCTAGGCTGCGCCGAGGCACTGGCCACTGGCGCTGCCGGTGCGTTTGGCACGGCATTGATCACCACCGAGGTGGCGCTGGAGATACAGCCCGCCGCATCACGCGCCGTCACCGGATAGGTACCCGGCGTTAGGCCCGCAAAGGTGGTTGAGCTCTGGTAGGTCGCCCCGTTGATTGAATACTCCATTCCTGCCACGCCCGTCACCCGGATCGTACCGGTGGCAACCGTACAGCTAGGCTGCGCCGAGGCACTGGCCACTGGCGCTGCCGGTGCGTTTGGCACGGCATTGATCACCACCGAGGTGGCAGAGGAGATACAGCCCGCCGCATTGCGCGCTGTTACCGGATAGGTGCCCGGCGTTAGGCCCGCAAAGGTGGTTGAGCTCTGGTAGGTCGCCCCGTTGATTGAATACTCCATCCCTGCCACGCCCGTCACCCGGATCGTACCGGTGGCGACCGTACAGCTAGGCTGCACACTGGCACTGGCCACTGGCGCTGCCGGTGCAGAATCAACCCTTACCGTGCTGCTCGCTGGCAATGACACACAGCTTGTGGCCGTATTGGTGATGACTACACTATAGGTGCCGGCCACTGTGGTCGTGAAGCTGGCGACGTTACCCGGAGCAGGCACTCCTGCCGGTACAGTCCATGCATAATTATAGACGCCCGCTGCACCTGGAGTGGCGGTAATCGTTGCTGGGCTGCCTGCACAGACGGCCGGCGAGTTCACCGTTACCGTTGGCAAGGCCGGTGCAGCATTGATCACCACCGAGGTGGCAGAGGAGATACAGCCCGCCGCATCACGCGCCGTTACCGGATAGGTACCCGGCGTTAGGCCCGCAAAGGTGGTTGAGCTCTGGTAGGTCGCCCCGTCGATTGAATACTCCATTCCTGCCACGCCCGTCACCCGGATCGTACCGGTGGCAACCGTACAGCTAGGCTGCGCCGAGGCACTGGCCACTGGCGCTGCCGGTGCGTTTGGCACGGCATTGATCACCACCGAGGTGGCAGAGGAGATACAGCCCGCCGCATCACGCGCCGTTACCGGATAGGTACCCGGCGTTAGACCCGCAAAGGTGGTTGAGCTCTGGTAGGTCGCCCCGTCGATTGAATACTCCATTCCTGCCACGCCCGTCACCCGGATCGTACCGGTGGCAAGCGTACAGCTAGGCTGCGCCGAGGCACTGGCCACTGGCGCTGCCGGTGCGTTTGGCACGGCATTGATCACCACCGAGGTGGCAGAGGAGATACAGCCCGCCGCATTGCGCGCTGTTACCGGATAGGTGCCCGGCGTTAGGCCCGCAAAGGTGGTTGAGCTCTGGTAGGTCGCCCCGTTGATTGAATACTCCATTCCTGCCACGCCCGTCACCCGGATCGTACCGGTGGCGACCGTACAGCTAGGCTGCACACTGGCACTGGCCAATGGCGCTGCCGGTGCGTTTGGCACGGCATTGATCACCACCGAGGTGGCGCTGGAGATACAGCCCGCCGCATCACGCGCCGTTACCGGATAGGTACCCGGCGTTAGGCCCGCAAAGGTGGTTGAGCTCTGGTAGGTCGCCCCGTCGATTGAATACTCCATTCCTGCCATGCCCGTCACCCGGATCGTACCGGTGGCAACCGTACAGCTAGGCTGCGCCGAGGCACTGGCCACTGGCGCTGCCGGTGCGTTTGGCACGGCATTGATCACCACCGAGGTGGCGCTGGAGATACAGCCCGCCGCATCACGCGCCGTTACCGGATAGGTACCCGGCGTTAGGCCCGCAAAGGTGGTTGAGCTCTGGTAGGTCGCCCCGTCGATTGAATACTCCATTCCTGCCACGCCCGTCACCCGGATCGTACCGGTGGCGACCGTACAGCTAGGCTGCGCCGAGGCACTGGCCACTGGCGCTGCCGGTGCGTTTGGCACGGCATTGATCACCACCGAGGTGGCAGAGGAGATACAGCCCGCCGCATCACGCGCCGTTACCGGATAGGTACCCGGCGTTAGGCCCGCAAAGGTGGTTGAGCTCTGGTAGGTCGCCCCGTTGATTGAATACTCCATTCCTGCCACGCCCGTCACCCGGATCGTACCGGTGGCGACCGTACAGCTAGGCTGCGCCGAGGCACTGGCCACTGGCGCTGCCGGTGCGTTTGGCACGGCATTGATCACCACCGAGGTGGCAGAGGAGATACAGCCCGCCGCATCACGCGCCGTCACCGGATAGGTACCCGGCGTTAGGCCCGCAAAGGTGGTTGAGCTCTGGTAGGTCGCCCCGTTGATTGAATACTCCATTCCTGCCACGCCCGTCACCCGGATCGTACCGGTGGCAACCGTACAGCTAGGCTGCGCCGAGGCACTGGCCACTGGCGCTGCCGGCGCGTTTGGCACGGCATTGATCACCACCGAGGTGGCAGAGGATATACAGCCCGCCGCATCACGCGCCGTTACCGGATAGGTACCCGGCGTTAGGCCCGCAAAGGTGGTCGAGCTCTGGTAGGTCGCCCCGTTGATTGAATACTCCATTCCTGCCACGCCCGTCACCCGGATCGTACCGGTGGCGACCGTACAGCTAGGCTGCGCCGTGGCACTGGCCACTGGCGCTGCCGGCGCGTTTGGCACGGCATTGATCACCACCGAGGTGGCAGAGGATATACAGCCCGCCGCATCACGCGCCGTCACCGGATAGGTGCCCGGCGTTAAGCCCGCAAAGGTGGTTGAGCTCTGGTAGGTCGCCCCGTCGATTGAATACTCCATTCCTGCCATGCCCGTCACCCGGATCGTACCGGTGGCGACCGTACAGCTAGGCTGCGCCGAGGCACTGGCCACTGGCGCTGCCGGTGCGTTTGGCACGGCATTGATCACCACCGAGGTGGCAGAGGATATACAGCCCGCCGCATCACGCGCCGTCACCGGATAGGTACCCGGCGTTAGGCCCGCAAAGGTGGTTGAGCTCTGGTAGGTCGCCCCGTCGATTGAATACTCCATTCCTGCCACGCCCGTCACCCGGATCGTACCGGTGGCTAGCGTACAGCTAGGCTGCGCCGAGGCACTGGCCACTGGCGCTGCCGGTGCGTTTGGCACGGCATTGATCACCACCGAGGTGGCAGAGGATATACAGCCCGCCGCATCACGCGCCGTCACCGGATAGGTGCCCGGCGTTAAGCCCGCAAAGGTGGTTGAGCTCTGGTAGGTCGCCCCGTCGATTGAATACTCCATTCCTGCCACGCCCGTCACCCGGATCGTACCGGTGGCAAGCGTACAGCTAGGCTGCGCCGTGGCACTGGCCACTGGCGCTGCCGGTGCGTTTGGCACGGCATTGATCACCACCGAGGTGGCAGAGGATATACAGCCCGCCGCATCACGCGCCGTTACCGGATAGGTACCCGGCGTTAGGCCCGCAAAGGTGGTTGAGCTCTGGTAGGTCGCCCCGTCGATTGAATACTCCATTCCTGCCACGCCCGTCACCCGGATCGTACCGGTGACAACCGTACAGCTAGGCTGCGCCGAGGCACTGGCCACTGGCGCTGCCGGTGCGTTTGGCACGGCATTGATCACCACCGAGGTGGCAGAGGATATACAGCCCGCCGCATCACGCGCCGTTACCGGATAGGTACCCGGCGTTAGGCCCGCAAAGGTGGTTGAGCTCTGGTAGGTCGCCCCGTCGATTGAATACTCCATCCCTGCCACGCCCGTCACCCGGATCGTACCGGTGGCAAGCGTACAGCTAGGCTGCGCCGAGGCACTGGCCACTGGCGCTGCCGGTGCGTTTGGCACGGCATTGATCACCACCGAGGTGGCAGAGGAGATACAGCCCGCCGCATCACGCGCCGTCACCGGATAGGTACCCGGCGTTAGGCCCGCAAAGGTGGTTGAGCTCTGGTAGGTCGCCCCGTTGATTGAATACTCCATTCCTGCCACGCCCGTCACCCGGATCGTACCGGTGGCAAGCGTACAGCTAGGCTGCGCCGAGGCACTGGCCACTGGCGCTGCCGGTGCGTTTGGCACGGCATTGATCACCACCGAGGTGGCAGAGGAGATACAGCCCGCCGCATCACGCGCCGTTACCGGATAGGTACCCGGCGTTAGACCCGCAAAGGTGGTTGAGCTCTGGTAGGTCGCCCCGTCGATTGAATACTCCATTCCTGCCACGCCCGTCACCCGGATCGTACCGGTGGCAAGCGTACAGCTAGGCTGCGCCGAGGCACTGGCCACTGGCGCTGCCGGTGCGTTTGGCACGGCATTGATCACCACCGAGGTGGCAGAGGAGATACAGCCCGCCGCATCACGCGCCGTCACCGGATAGGTACCCGGCGTTAGGCCCGCAAAGGTGGTCGAGCTCTGGTAGGTCGCCCCGTCGATTGAATACTCCATTCCTGCCACGCCCGTCACCCGGATCGTACCGGTGGCAACCGTACAGCTAGGCTGCACCGAGGCACTGGCCACTGGCGCTGCCGGTGCGTTTGGCACGGCATTGATCACCACCGAGGTGGCGCTGGAGATACAGCCCGCCGCATTGCGCGCCGTTACCGGATAGGTGCCCGGCGTTAGGCCCGCAAAGGTGGTTGAGCTCTGGTAGGTCGCCCCGTCGATTGAATACTCCATTCCTGCCACGCCCGTCACCCGGATCGTACCGGTGGCGACCGTACAGCTAGGCTGCACACTGGCACTGGCCACTGGCGCTGCCGGTGCAGAATCAACCCTTACCGTGCTGCTCGCTGGCAATGACACACAGCTTGTAGCCGTATTGGTGATGACTACACTATAGGAGCCGGCCACTGTGGTCGTGAAGCTGGCGACGTTACCCGGAGCAGGCACTCCTGCCGGTACAGTCCATGCATAATTATAGGCGCCCGCTGCACCTGGAGTGGCGGTAATCGTTGCTGGGCTGCCTGCACAGACGGCCGGCGAGTTCACCGTTACCGTTGGCAAGGCCGGTGCGGCATTGATCACCACCGAGGTGGCAGAGGAGATACAGCCCGCCGCATCACGCGCCGTCACCGGATAGGTACCCGGCGTTAGGCCCGCAAAGGTGGTTGAGCTCTGGTAGGTCGCCCCGTTGATTGAATACTCCATTCCTGCCACGCCCGTCACCCGGATCGTACCGGTGGCGACCGTACAGCTAGGCTGCGCCGAGGCACTGGCCACTGGCGCTGCCGGTGCGTTTGGCACGGCATTGATCACCACCGAGGTGGCAGAGGATATACAGCCCGCCGCATCACGCGCCGTTACCGGATAGGTACCCGGCGTTAGGCCCGCAAAGGTGGTTGAGCTCTGGTAGGTCGCCCCGTCGATTGAATACTCCATTCCTGCCACGCCCGTCACCCGGATCGTACCGGTGGCAAGCGTACAGCTAGGCTGCGCCGAGGCACTGGCCACTGGCGCTGCCGGTGCGTTTGGCACGGCATTGATCACCACCGAGGTGGCAGAGGATATACAGCCCGCCGCATCACGCGCCGTTACCGGATAGGTACCCGGCGTTAGGCCCGCAAAGGTGGTTGAGCTCTGGTAGGTCGCCCCGTCGATTGAATACTCCATTCCTGCCACGCCCGTCACCCGGATCGTACCGGTGGCAAGCGTACAGCTAGGCTGCGCCGAGGCACTGGCCACTGGCGCTGCCGGTGCGTTTGGCACGGCATTGATCACCACCGAGGTGGCAGAGGATATACAGCCCGCCGCATCACGCGCCGTTACCGGATAGGTACCCGGCGTTAGGCCCGCAAAGGTGGTTGAGCTCTGGTAGGTCGCCCCGTCGATTGAATACTCCATTCCTGCCACGCCCGTCACCCGGATCGTACCGGTGGCAAGCGTACAGCTAGGCTGCGCCGAGGCACTGGCCACTGGCGCTGCTGGTGCGTTTGGCACGGCATTGATCACCACCGAGGTGGCAGAGGAGATACAGCCCGCCGCATCACGCGCCGTCACCGGATAGGTACCCGGCGTTAGGCCCGCAAAGGTGGTTGAGCTCTGGTAGGTCGCCCCGTTGATTGAATACTCCATTCCTGCCACGCCCGTCACCCGGATCGTACCGGTGGCGACCGTACAGCTAGGCTGCGCCGAGGCACTGGCCACTGGCGCTGCCGGTGCGTTTGGCACGGCATTGATCACCACCGAGGTGGCAGAGGAGATACAGCCCGCCGCATCACGCGCCGTTACCGGATAGGTACCCGGCGTTAGGCCCGCAAAGGTGGTTGAGCTCTGGTAGGTCGCCCCGTCGATTGAATACTCCATTCCTGCCACGCCCGTCACCCGGATCGTACCGGTGGCAAGCGTACAGCTAGGCTGCGCCGAGGCACTGGCCACTGGCGCTGCCGGTGCGTTTGGCACGGCATTGATCACCACCGAGGTGGCAGAGGATATACAGCCCGCCGCATCACGCGCCGTTACCGGATAGGTACCCGGCGTTAGGCCCGCAAAGGTGGTCGAGCTCTGGTAGGTCGCCCCGTTGATTGAATACTCCATTCCTGCCACGCCCGTCACCCGGATCGTACCGGTGGCGACCGTACAGCTAGGCTGCGCCGTGGCACTGGCCACTGGCGCTGCCGGCGCGTTTGGCACGGCATTGATCACCACCGAGGTGGCAGAGGATATACAGCCCGCCGCATCACGCGCCGTCACCGGATAGGTGCCCGGCGTTAAGCCCGCAAAGGTGGTTGAGCTCTGGTAGGTCGCCCCGTCGATTGAATACTCCATTCCTGCCACGCCCGTCACCCGGATCGTACCGGTGGCAAGCGTACAGCTAGGCTGCGCCGAGGCACTGGCCACTGGCGCTGCCGGTGCGTTTGGCACGGCATTGATCACCACCGAGGTGGCAGAGGAGATACAGCCCGCCGCATCACGCGCCGTCACCGGATAGGTACCCGGCGTTAGGCCCGCAAAGGTGGTTGAGCTCTGGTAGGTCGCCCCGTTGATTGAATACTCCATTCCTGCCACGCCCGTCACCCGGATCGTACCGGTGGCAAGCGTACAGCTAGGCTGCGCCGAGGCACTGGCCACTGGCGCTGCCGGTGCGTTTGGCACGGCATTGATCACCACCGAGGTGGCAGAGGATATACAGCCCGCCGCATCACGCGCCGTTACCGGATAGGTGCCCGGCGTTAGGCCCGCAAAGGTGGTTGAGCTCTGGTAGGTCGCCCCGTCGATTGAATACTCCATTCCTGCCACGCCCGTCACCCGGATCGTACCGGTGGCAACCGTACAGCTAGGCTGCGCCGAGGCACTGGCCACTGGCGTTGCCGGTGCGTTTGGCACGGCATTGATCACCACCGAGGTGGCAGAGGATATACAGCCCGCCGCATCACGCGCCGTTACCGGATAGGTACCCGGCGTTAGGCCCGCAAAGGTGGTTGAGCTCTGGTAGGTCGCCCCGTCGATTGAATACTCCATTCCTGCCACGCCCGTCACCCGGATCGTACCGGTGGCAACCGTACAGCTAGGCTGCGCCGAGGCACTGGCCATTGGCGCTGCTGGCCGTGGAGCTACCGTTACATCCAGTTGCGCTCTTGGGCCTTCACAGGTGCCCGTGGTTGCGCTCACATAATATGAGGTGGTGCCTGGGGTGGTCGTACTTGGGGTTGGTGCCGTTGCACTTCCGGTTCCGCCGGTGGCACTGGTGTACCATAACAAGTTGCTGCCCCCGGCCGTCAATGCCGAGGCCACATCACCTTGACAATACGTTACCGCCGCTACGGTTGGCGCTGCTGGCCGTGGAGCTACCGTTACATCCAGTTGCGCTCTTGGGCCTTCACAGGTGCCCGTGGTTGCGCTCACATAATATGAGGTGGTGCCCGGGGTGGTCGTACTTGGGGTTGGCGCCGTTGCACTTCCGGTTCCGCCGGTGGCACTGGTGTACCATAACAAGTTGCTGCCCCCGGCCGTCAATGCCGAGGCCACATCACCTTGACAATACGTTACCGCCGCTACGGTTGGCGCTGCTGGCCGTGGAGCTACCGTTACATCCAGTTGCGCTCTTGGGCCTTCACAGGTGCCCGTGGTTGCGCTCACATAATATGAGGTGGTGCCCGGGGTGGTCGTACTTGGGGTTGGCGCCGTTGCACTTCCGGTTCCGCCGGTGGCACTGGTGTACCATAACAAGTTGCTGCCCCCGGCCGTCAATGCCGAGGCCACATCGCCTTGACAATACGTTACCGCCGCTACGGTTGGCGCTGCTGGCCGTGGAGCTACCGTTACATCCAGTTGCGCTCTTGGGCCTTCACAGGTGCCCGTGGTTGCGCTCACATAATATGAGGTGGTGCCTGGGGTGGTCGTACTTGGGGTTGGTGCCGTTGCACTTCCGGTTCCGCCGGTGGCACTGGTGTACCATAACAAGTTGCTGCCCCCGGCCGTCAATGCCGAGGCCACATCACCTTGACAATACGTTACCGCCGCTACGGTTGGCGCTGCTGGTCGTGGATCAACCGTTACGCTTCCGCTCGCTGGCAATGACACACAGCTTGTGGCGGTATTGGTGATGACTACACTATATGTTCCGGCCACTGTGGTCGTGAAGCTGGCCACGTTACCCGGAGCAGGTACTCCTGCCGGTACGGTCCATGCATAA